>JAGSPR010000594.1 GCA_018262455.1 Deltaproteobacteria bacterium
ATGATCAGCGAACCGGAGGATCGGTGACGACGAACGGATCGGCTGGCGCTCCGAGCAGCAGGATGCGGGCCTCGCCGATGAGGAACAGCGAGCCCGCGACCAGCACGGGCGCTCCCTGGGCACGTGCAAGCGCGAGCGCGAGCGCGCCAGCCAGGTCCGGGGCCTGCTCGGTGGGGATCCCGAGCGCCCCGAAGATCGCCGCGAGCTTTTCGGGCGCCAGGGCGCGCTCCTGCTGGTACCGGGTTGCGACCACGGCGCACACGACGGGGGCGAGCGCGCTCGCGATCCCGCGGACGTCCTTGTCGGCGGAGACCGCGATGACCAGCACCGGGCGCAGGCCGCGCTCGGTCACCGCAGCCGCCAGCGCGGCGGCACCGTGGGGGTTGTGCGCGCCATCGAGGATGATGTCGCCCACGACCTCGAACCGGCCGGGATGGCGGAGCGCCGCGAGCGCCTGGCCACGAGCGGCGGCGGACACCTGGACGACCCCGAGCGCCTCGAGATGATCGAGCGCTGCCAGCGCTGCAGCCGCGTTCCGCCGCTGGTGCGCACCCGGCAGCGCCACGGGCGGCACGCGCGCGATGGCGGCCTCGTCGATCACGGTGACGTTCGCGGCGATCGCGGCCCGCGCGCGCAGCACCGAGACCGCGGCCGGCTCGCCCGACGCGCCGATCACCACCCGCTGTCCCGGCTTGAAGATCCCGGCCTTCTCGCCGGCGATCTCGGTCAGCGTGGCGCCGAGGATGGCCTCGTGATCCATCGCGACGCCCGTCACCACCGCGATCTGCGCGTCGATCGCGTTCGTCGCATCGAGCCGGCCACCGAGGCCGACCTCGAGCACGGTGACGTCGACGTTCGCGTCGGCGATCGCGACCGCCGCGATCGCGGTGAGCTGCTCGAAGAACGTCAACTCGTCACCTCCGGCGGCGCGGACGCGATCGGCCGCCGCGACGAGCGTTGCTTCGTCGATCAGCTCGCCCGAGATCGAGATCCGCTCGCGCAGACACGACAGATGCGGAGAGGTGTAGGTCGCGACCCGCGCCTGCGGATCGCCATGGCTGACGAGCGCGGCGATCATGGCCACGGTCGAGCCCTTGCCGTTGGTGCCGCCGACGTGGACCACGGTTCCGAGCCGCCGATCCGGTGCACCGAGCCGATCCAGCAGCGCGCGGATCCGTTCGAGGCCGAGCACCACGCCGAACCGCCGCGCGGGCAGCAGGCGGGCGAGCAGCGCCTCGTACGCGGCGCCCAAGCTAGTCCGTCGCCGGGATATCGACGATGTCGCCGACGACGCCGGTGCGTCGCTCGGGCTCGCGGCCGCGCTCGAACCAGCGCAGCGCGCGCTCGAGAGTGGGCTTGAGGTCCTTGCGCTGGACGACGAGGTCGACCATCCCGTGCTCGAGCAAGAACTCGGAGCGCTGGAAGCCGGGAGGCAGCTGCTGGCGGATCGTCTGCTCGATCACGCGCGGTCCCGCGAACCCGATCAACGCATCGGGCTCGGCGATGATGATGTCTCCCAGCATCGCCACGGATGCGGCAACTCCGCCGGTCGTCGGATGCAGCAGCACCGAGATGTACGGGACCTTCGCCTCGCGCAGGCGCGATCGCGCCGCCGACGTCTTCGCCATCTGCATCAGCGACAGCACGCCCTCCTGCATGCGAGCACCGCCCGATGCGCAGAACATGATCGCCGGGCGCCGGAACGCGACCGCGCGCTCGAACTGACGCGCGATCTTCTCGCCGACGACCGAGCCCATCGAGCCGCCCATGAACTCGAACACGAAGAACCCGACCTCGCAGGGGATCCCCCCGACCTCCGCGGTGCCCGCGCGGTAGGCGTCCCCCGGGCCGACCTTGCGCGAGGTGCTCTTCAGCTGATCGACGTACTTCTTGCTATCCACCCGGAACCCGAGCGGATCGGTGCTCTCGAGATCCCGGTCATGCTCCTGCCACACCCCGCCATCGATGCTGTGCTCGATGCGAGCCTCGGTGGACATCCGGAAGTGGTGCTGGCAGCTCGTGCAGACCCGTCCGGCTGCATCGAGATCGGATTCATAGAGGGTGGCGGCACACCGCTCGCACTTGATCCAAATCCCTTTGGGGACCGACTTTTTCGGCTCTGCAGCCAGCCCTTCTGCAGCCAGCCCTTGCGTACGTGACCACCAGGCCATAGGGACGAGCACATATCATTTCGCTGCCGGGACCGCCAGCGTGCCGGCAAGGCCCGGAAACCACCGGGCACACAGGCTGGTGGGCGGCCAGCGAGCCCGACTGTGCCAACATTTCGGATCAAATCCCGCCCGCTTTTACTTGGGGTCGGTTCGCAAGTCTGCTATCCAGCGTGGTGAAAATACAGCCCTTCTCGGGGGCCTGGGAGGAACACAAGTTCCCTCTCCGCCCCGGTTCGTGAGGTTGCGATGTCTTCGATCCTGGTCGTTCATGAAATCAGCACGGAGAGCGAAGAGATCGCACGTGCACTCGAGGCGGAGGGATTCACGGTGGTTCGCGCGTCGTCGCCAGCCGAGGCGACCCGCGAGATCTGGGGCGGTTCATTCCTGGTGGCAATCATCTCCACCCTGCTGACCGGCACCACGAGCGCTGCGCTGCAGCAGCAGCTGGTCCAGATGGCGCCGGAGATCGAGACCATCATCCACGGCAAGAACGACGAGCTCCCTGCGCTGGTGCGCAAGGTTCAGCAGATCCGCGACGGCGAAGCCGCGGCCTGATCGCGCGGCCTCAGGCGCCGAACCGATCCTTCAACGTCAGGAACTCGAGGAACTCGAGCAGGCGACCGACCTCGGGGACGATGAAGCCCTCCCCTTCGATCCCCGCGTCCTCGGCCATCAGCACGAGGTGAGCCGAGCGCAGCCGATCGACGACCTCGATCACCTCGTGGACCGGCAGGCCGACGCGCGTCGCGATGTCCTCCACGCGCCCGGGCACGAGGATCGCGGTGCCGGCGCCGAAGTGGGTGCCCGCAAGCTGCATCTGCTCCTCGGCGAGGTGACGCAGGCACTGCACGACGCGGTGGTCTGGCGTGGGGAGGAGGAGCAGCTCGACGTGCTGGTTCGCGTTCTCGAGCCGGGTCGCCAGGGACTTGATGATCCGCAGCGCGATCTCGGGCCGGGCGCGCAGCATCGCCTCGAACGTCTTGCCTTCGATGACGAGCAAGCGCGCCGCGGTCCGGACCACTGCCGTGGCCGAACGTGGCCGGCCGTTGAGGATCGCCATCTCGCCGAGGAACTCACCCGGGTGCAGCACCGCAAGCACGCGCTCGGTCTCGCCGACCTGACGCCGGATCTCGACCTCGCCCTGCTGGACGACGTACATGTAATCGCCGGGCTGGCCCTCCTCGAACAGCACCGCCCCCGCCGGGAAGTCACGGGCGAACCGCTCGATCGCATCAAGCCCAGGCGCGTCGCTCACCCGAACATCATCGCATGGTTGAGTGACGAAGGATGTGGAGCAGAGCGCGGCCCAGCGCGCGTCGGGGTGCGTG
>JAGSPR010000067.1 GCA_018262455.1 Deltaproteobacteria bacterium
GCCGTGTCGGATCCGGCCGTGTCCGGCTTGGTCGTGTCCGGCTTGGTCGTGTCCGGCTTGTCGGCATTCTCGACCTTGTCGGCGGAGCCCGCGCTGGCGACTTTCTCGGCCTCCGGCTCCTTCGAGTCCTTCTTGCCCAGCATGACGACGACGAGGACCACCGCGGCCACCGCGAGCAGGCCCACGGAGCCGATCAGGATGTACATCAGCTTGCTGTTGTTCTGCGATCGCGACGTCGGCACGATCACCGCGGGCTCCGAGAACCCGCCGCCGCCGAACACCGGCAGGTCATCGATCGAGCCGATCGCAGACGAGGTCGTCGGCTTCATCGCCCCACCGCCGCCGCCGAGGTACGCGTTCGCCATCGAGCGGATGTCGATGAGGCCTGAGCCCTCGCCGCCCCCCTGGCCAGTCGCGTGCCCCTGCATCGTGGCGCCGCTGCTGGCCGCCGCCGGAGCGGGCTTGTCACTCGCGAGCTGGGCGAGGTTGTTGAGCGAGAACAGCACCGAGTTCTCGTTGCGCTCGCCACGGAGCTTGGCGTTGGCCGCTTCCTTCTGCTGCTGGGCCGACATGGCTGCCGGCTTGCTGCCGAACAGATCGCCACCATCATCGTCCCCGTGCCGCGCGCTCGCCGAGGCGGCCGCGAACAGGTCACCCGGATCGCTCCGGACGGTGCCGCCTTCCTCGCCGCCATGGCCTTGGCCGCCGAACATCGCGGCAACCGCACCGGCGCCGCCACCACCGGCGGTGGCGCTTCCCGACGCGACGAACGCGGCGAACGCATCGACCTGGGCGAGCGGGAGCCAGTCGGCGAAGCCTTCGCGCCACGCGTAGGTCTCGGCATCGATCTCGCCGCTCGAGAACCGCTGCTGCACTTCGGCCGCCGTCATCGGCCCGACCTGATCCTGATTGATCACCACGTGCCACACCGACTCGTCGCCGGCCGGGGCCTGGTCGCCACCTTCATAGCCGTAGTCGTAGACGCGGGTCGCTTTCTCCTGCGCCGGCGCTGCGACGGCTTCGGCTGCGCCTGCACCGCCGCGCACGACGATGATGTTGCTGCACTTCTTGCAGCGAATCTTGAAGACCTTGCCTTGGACCTTATCGTCCGAGATCGAGTACTTGGCCTGACAAGCGTCGCAGACGATCTTCATGTTGCATCCTGCATACGTGGTTCGCCCATTTGAGAAGTGGGACCCCCGGATCCGGCACTCCTTGGAGAAATGATCGTATCACAGGGGCCCTGGCGGAACGCCAGTACGCAGCGGCGGTTAGGCGAACGGATCGTGCAGGCGGATGGTCTCGGTCCGGTCCGGTCCGACGGAGACGAGGCAGAACGGCACCCCCGCCATCCGCTCGATGGTCTCGACGTACGCGCGCGCCGGAGCGGGCAGATCGGTGACATCCCGAGCGTCTGACGGCAGCCGGCCCCAGCCGGGAAAACTCGCATAGATGGGCTCGGCGCGCGCGATGTCATCCGGATCGATCGGCGGCTCATCGAGCTCCTTGCCGTCCACCTTGTAGGCAACGCAGACCCGAACCTCCCCGAGGTCCCCGAGCACATCGAGCTTGGTGAGCGCGAGCGACTGCATGCCCGAGAGCCGGACGCCCATCCGTAGCGCGGGGAGATCGAGCCAGCCGCAACGGCGCGGCCGACCGGTGGTCGCACCGAACTCGCCACCCGCCACCCGCAGCCGATCGCCGGCCTCGCCGTGCAGCTCGGTCGGGAACGGGCCGCCGCCAACCCGGGTCGCGTAGGCCTTCGTGATCCCGACGACCGCGTCGATCTGGGTCGGCCCGATGCCGGCGCTCTGACAGGCGCCCGCCGCGATCGTCGACGACGACGTGACGTACGGATACGTGCCGTGATCGAGATCGAGCAGGCAGCCCTGCGCCCCCTCGAACAGCACGTGGTGGCCCTGTGCGATCTCGCGCGCGACGTGCCTGCCGGCATCGCCGGTATGGGGCGCGAGCCGCTGGCCGGCCACGAGCGCGTCTTCGATCCACTTCGCGACCTCGGCCTGCCCCGGCACGGTACCGCCGAGGTGGGTGATCAAGGGCGCGAGCTCGTCGAGGTTCGCCATGACCAGGTCGCGCAACCGCTGCGGCTTGAGCAGATCACGCATGCGCACGCCGCGTCGGCCCGCCTTCGCCTCGTACGCCGGTCCGATCCCGCGCCGGGTCGTACCGATCGCGGTGCCGGTGGTCGCGCCGTGGTCCTCGCGCAGCCCGTCGATCAGCTTGTGATACGGCAGGATCACGTGCGCGCCGAGCCCGACGAGCAGCTCGCCCTGCATGAGCAAGCCGCGCGATTGACAGTCGGCGAGCTCCTCGAGCAGCGTGTGCGGGTCGATCACCATGCCGTCCCCGAGCACGCAGGCCTTGCCCGGATGGCACACGCCCGACGGCACCAGGTGCGTCACGAGCTTCTTGCCTTCGATCACGAGCGTATGGCCGGCGTTTGCACCACCGCCGTAGCGCACGACCGTGTGCGCGCGCTCGGTGAACAGGTCCACGACCTTGCCTTTGCCTTCATCGCCCCACTGGGCGCCGACGACGATCACTACTGACATCTACGAGCCTCCTTGCAACAACATCACGAGCGCCTCGACATCGGCCGGCGCAGCCTGGCGCGTGTCATCCGCGCGGACGAGCTCGCGCCGATCGACGAGCATCGCCAGATCGAGCCCGGCGCCCCGCAGCCAGCTCGCGGACGGAGCCGTCGCGCAGGTCACGGCCCGCACGCCGCGCGCACGAAGCTGACGCGCGAGCGCGGCCGCCCCCGCGCCGAACACCGCGACGCCACGCGCGGCCGGTCCTGCCGCGACCTCCATCGCGCCCTGCGCCTGGGCGAGCGCCTCGACGTCGATCGCGAAGCCGGTCGCGCGCGCCGGTCGACCATAGCGACCGATCAGCTCGTCGTAGCGGCCGCCGCGGAGCACCGCATCGGGCGCGCCCGCCGCGTAGCCCGCGAACCGCACGCCCGTGTAGTAGTCGAACCCCCGGACGTCACCAAGATCGATCGTGATGGCGGGTGGCACTGGATCCGCGAGCTCGGCGAACGCGGCGAGCACGGCGGCGAGCTGGTCGAGCGCCCGTCGGACCTCGGCCGGCCACGCCAGCGCCAGCGCGCGCGCGAGCGTCTTGTCCGCGGCCCCCCACAGCGAGCCGAGCGCCTCGGCGAGCGCCGCGACCTCGGACGGCAGCGTCTGGGCGGCCGCCCGCAGCCCCGCACGATCCTTGCGAGCCAGCGCCGTGGCGAGCCGTGCCCGGGTGTCGTCGTCGGGCGCCGCCCCTAGCACGTAGCGCACGGGCGCGACATGCCCGACATCGAGCCGGGTCTCCGGCAAGCCCGCGGCCGCCAGGGCCGCCGCCGCCACGGCGAGCACCTCGGCATCCCCGCTCGGCTCGCTCGCATCGATCAGCTCGATGCCGGCCTGCAGGATCTCGCGCTGCCCCAGCTCGTCCGCGAGCCGCCCCGACAGCCGATAGACGAGCCCCTCGTAGCACAGCCGCACGGGCCCCTCGTGATCGGCGAGCCGGGTCGCCACCAGGCGGGCAACCTGCGCGGTGATATCGGGCCGCAGCGCCACCACCTCGCCGGTCCCCGGCTCGACGAACCGGATCGCGGCCGCGCGGGCATCGTGCCCGAGCCCGCGCTCGAGCACGTCGGCACACTCGAACACCGGCGTGATGATCCGCGCGTAGCCCCAGGCGTCGAACACGCCGGTCACGCGTGCCGCGAGCGAGACCCTGCGGGCTGCCGCGCGCGGCAGGAAGTCGCGGACGCCGGACGGCAAGCGGATCGGTGGAGCAGACAAAGCGCCCTACTCTACCTGAGGAACGGCGGATGCCCCCCGTCGCCGAGGAGATCTTGATCCTTGTGATCGCCACACGCCGCCGCGACCACGGCGAGCGCCGCGATCCGGATCATCCCGGGGTGACGCTCTGCGGCGGGAACCAGTACGGCTGGCCGTCTGGCATCGTGCACAGGTACTGACCGTTCGCGGCCTGGGAGATCGTCGCCGGGTAGCGGTTGCCGTCCTGCGCGGTGACGAGGACGCGGGTGCCGGGCGCGAAGCCCTGTGGCTGCTGGTGCGGCATCTGCGGCTGCTGCGCGTACGCCTGCTGCATCTGCGGCTGCTGGTGCTGCATCTGCGGCTGCTGGTGCTGCATCTGCGGTTGCTGGTGCTGCGGCTGCTGCATCTGCGGCTGCGGGTACCCCTGCTGCATCTGCGGCTGCCCCTGCTGCAACTGCGGCTGCTGCATCTGCGGCGCACCGGCGGCGAGCTGGGCGAGCTGGCCCGAGCCGATCATCGTCGGCACCTGCTCGAGGAACTGCTTGGTGCCGATCACCTTCTTGTTCCACGGCGAGATCCGCAGCGTCGTCGGCGCGCCCTGGTGGAACAGGAACGTCATCGATCGGTTGTTCGCGAGCCCGCTCGTGGTGCAGCCCTTGAGGTTGCGCGCGTCGTACTCCTCGAGGCCGAGGTTCATCTGCTTCGGACCGCCGGACCAGAAGCTCATCTTGGTGCGGATCAGGATCAGCCGGCGGTTCGTGAGCACCACGTAGTACGCCTTGGTGATGATGAACAACAGCAGCCCTCCGACGAGCAGGATCTGCATCGCGAGCCCAGGCTGCCGGCGCATGTACGCGCTCTGGAGCACCTGCTCGCCGGGTTGCAGCATGGGCATGATCTGACTCTGGAGGTATTCGTCGTTCGTCACGGGGCGAAACTACCAGAGTCTCCGGGTGGACTGACAGACTCCCGCCCTCGTGATCGTGGTGAATCCAAGGGGTCATTGCCAGAATTGCCGGGTCACCCGATGCCAGGTCGACGCGGGCCCCCACAGGGGAAGGTCGGGACACCCGGCGTCGATGTCGGGACGCCGGCCAGCGCGTATATGCTGCGGGCGTGCTCGATCCATCCACCCGCGTTCGCGCAGCGATCGTCCGGATCGTCGATCACGGCGAATCCACGACGGTGATCGGCCCGCGCGGCGCGCTGCGATTCGACGGTGACTCCGCCGGGCTCCTGCGGGCCGTGCTCGACCTCCACGGCAGCCCGCTCACCCGCGCCGAGCTGTTGACCGCGCTGGCCGAGCAGTCCGGCGGCGAGGTTCCGGATCGTCCGGTCGACGAGCTGATGACGCTGCTCGAACGCGAAGGCGTGCTGGTAGTGCCCCGCGCGGCCCCCGCGAAGTCGTTCGCGATCCCGCGCCGGATCGTCCTGGGGAT
Source organism: Deltaproteobacteria bacterium (assembly GCA_018262455.1). Next base: position 5,240 of record JAGSPR010000067.1, read on the forward strand.
CTCGGGCGCGGTGGCCGCGGTCGACGCGCCGGTGCTCGTCCGCGGGTTACAGGCGATCGGCTGCGAGGTGCGGGTCGCGCTGACCAAGACGGCGCAGCGCTTCGTGTCGGTGGCCGCGCTCCAGGCGCTCACGCATCATCAAGTGTGGCGCGCCCTGTGGCAGCGCGACGAGGCCACGCCGGTGCCCCACATCAACCTCGCCGAGTGGGCCGAGCTCGTCCTGGTGTGGCCTGCGAGCGCCACGACGCTGGCGCGGATCGCGACCGGCGACTGCTCGGATCTGGTCTCGGCGATCGTCACCGCGACGCGCGCTGCGGTGGTGGTGGCGCCCTCGATGAACGACGGCATGTACAGCTCGCCCGCGGTGCAGGGGAACCTCGAGACCCTGCGCACGCATGGTCGCTGGCTCGTCCATCCGACCCTCGGTTTGGAGGTCGCGCACCGACCCGAAGACCGGCGTCCGATGTACGGACCCGCCGCGCCACCCTCCGCGATGCTCGACATCGTGCGTCACCTGCTCGTCGAGATCGTGCCGCGGCCGCGCCTGCCGCAGGGCGAGGCCGGCTGGGAGCGGCTGTGGTCGACGACGCCCCTCGATCAGATGACGTGGCACGCCGACACCGTGGAGCCGCCGCTCGCGGCTGCACTCGAGGCCCATGCGGGCGCGGGCAAGCGGCTGCTCGATCTCGGCACCGGCGCTGGCAAGGTCGCGATCGCCGCCGCGCGTCGCGGCTATCGCGTGACCGCGAGTGACCTCGCCCCGAGCGCGCTCGGCAAGGCCCGCGAGCGCGCCGGCGCGCTGCCCATCCTGTTCGTCCTCGATGACATCACGGCGACGCGGCTCGACGGCAGGTACGACGTCGCCGTCGATTGCGGCCTGCTCCACTGCCTGCCGCGCGACCGCTGGCCGGCCTACGCCGCGGCGGTCACCGAGCTCGTCGTCCCGGGTGGATCGCTGCTGGTCATCGCCCACCAACCGGGCGCGGACCTCGGCACGACCGCCGTGTCCTCGGACGACCTGGCCGCCCTGCTGCCTGGCTTCGAGCTCGTCGCGGCCGTGCCGACCACCCTGTCCGGTGGAGAAGCGCGACTCTTCGAGCTCCGGCATCGAGTAGGATGACCCGGTGAAGCGCACCCTGCGAATCCCGCTCGCCCTCTCGGTCGTCGTGATGACCGGCGTCACCGCCGCCACCACGCTGAACTGTGGAGACGACGCCTCGCCGACCGCAGATGCCAACGCGAACTGCACGGTGTTTTGCGTCTACGAGCAGACCGACAACGGGAACTGCCCGTTCCCGACGTGTGCCACCGGCCCCAACCTGGATCAGTGTCCGACCGGGTGCATCGCCGAACCCCTCGGTTGATGAGCTCTCACCCGCTCGGTCGAGCGGGACCTGCTCCTCTTCCTGACTGCACGAGATCTCGCAAGCCCGTGCGCGTGCGCGTGGACCGGGCTACCGTTGGTGAGCTGTGCGCACCCGGATGACCCACGCGGCTGTCGCGGCCGTCGCCGCCGTCGCCGCCTCCGCCTGCTGGTCGGGAACCCAGCCCTCGATGGCCGAGCCAGCCGCGCCGACCGCAAGGGTCCGGACCTGCGCGATCGACCCACCGGTGCGCGTACCGCAGCAGCTCCAGATCGCGCGCTGGCTCGGGAGGATCGGTGATCGCAGCTATCTGATCGCGCGCCACGATCAGCGGCTCGTCCTCGTGAGCCTCACCGGCGGCACGCTGACGAGCGTGGTGCTCGGGCTGGACAGCCTGCGCGCCGATGCGGTGACCGGCACGCACCTCTGGCTCGCCGGCACGCGCGAGCACCGCAGCGTGCTGCTCGACGTCGACCTCTCGACGCCCGGCCTTCCGGCTCGCGAGCCCGAGCTCCTGGTCACCACCCCGCTGTCCACGATCGATGCGATCGCGGTCGGCAGCGAGCGCCAGCTGATCGCGGAGCGTGGGACCAAGATCGCGCTCCAGCTCTACGATCGCGCGGCCCACAAGCTCGGGCCGGTCGCCCAGATCAACACGACCGACCTGCAGATGCCCGAGCTGCGGTGCGCCGGCGATCGCTGCTTCGCGGTCGGCGTCGAGGGCGATGGCGCCGATCGGCGGATCTATGTCGAGCGGTTCGCGCCGGATGGGAGCGCCGAGCACGAGGTCCTCGCCGATGATCATGTCGCGACGCTCCAGCTCGCCTCGCTCGGCGCGCGCACGATCGTGCTGTGGACCGCGTTCGACCACCAGGGCGTGTTCATGCGCGCGCTCGATCCGTCGGGCAAGCCGCTCACCCGGCGCACCGGCATCGCCGGCATCGCCCGGCCGCCGGTGGCGTTCGAGCTGCTCCCCGCCGCGCCGCCGCGGATCGCCCTCAAGGACGCCAGCGGCGCCTGGACGATCGCCACCCTCGACGCCGATGCGCACCGGCTCGACGAGGTCCGCGCCCTGCCGCTGCCGAGCCAGACCTCTTCGTTCACCGGCGCGGTGCAAAGCGACGGCATCCTCGGCGCCGGCTTCTCGAGCCAGGTCGACTACCAGGGCGGCACCCACGCCTGGACCGCCCGCGCGACCGCCGTGTTCCTACCGACGACACGCGATGCGGAAGCCCCGGTCGAGGTGCTGCCCACGACCAGTGGAGAGGGCCGAGGCGGGATGGCCGCGTTCCCGCTCGTCGAGCCCGGGCATGCCGCGGTGCTCGTGCTGCCGCAGGGCGACGAGTCCGAGGACGGTGGCGAGCTGGTGATGGTGCGGAAGCCCTGCACCTGACCCCAGCGTCAGACCGGATTCGGACACGGTACGAACTTCACGTCGAGCGCGGGAAATCGCAGCCGCAGCTCCTCGGCCAGGCGCATCGCGCCGAACACCTCCGTCGCGTAGTGCCCGGCCGCGACGAGCGTGATCTGGAGCTCCTTCGCGAGATCGGAGGCGCGCTCGGCGAGCTCGCCGGTGACGAACAGGTCGCACCCGACGTACGCCGCGGACTCGAGCAGATCCGACGCGGCGCCCGAGCACACCCCGACCTTGCGGACGACCGCCGGACCGTGGGGGAACACGAACCGTGGCGGCTGGCCGTGGCACACGCCCGCGGCGATCCGGCTGATCGCGTCGTCGCGCGTCAGCGGCGAGGGCCACTGCCCTGCCAGGCCGAGCGGTGTCCCGCGCACATCTCCGAACGGCTCGCGGATGCCGCCGAGCGCGAGCGCATCGCACAGGCCCACGTTGTTGCCGAGCCGCGGGTGCTTGTCGAGAGGCAAGTGATACGCCGCGAGCGACACGTCGTTGCCAAGTAGCAGCTGGAGCCGACGCGCGAGCGGTCCCGCGATCTTCGTCAGACCGGAGCCCCACACGAGGCCATGGTGCACGACGATCAGATCGGCGCGCAGCTCGATCGCGCGGCCGATCAGCTCCGCCGATGCCGACACCCCCGTGACCACGGTCTCGACCTCCATCGTGCCCTCGACCTGCAGCCCGTTCGGCGCGAAGTCTTTGAAACGATCGATCTCGAGCGTCGTGTCGAGGTAGCCGACGACGTCGCGCAGGTGGACGGGCATCGCGAAATGGTGCGGGAGGCTCGCGACCCCGTCAACGCCCGTGGGAATTCCGCCCGCTCGGCGGGCTGGATCCCGTGGTAAACCGGCCGCATGGCCCCGGTGAAGAAGTCCGATCCACGCGAAGACGAGGTCCGCACGCTGAGCGGCATCCCGCTCCAGAACAGCTACGGCCCGAAGGACCTCGAAGCGCGCGGATGGAAGTACGAGGATCGGCTCGGCGAACCCGGCCAGTACCCGTACACCCGCGGTCCACACGCGACGATGTATCGCGGCAGACCCTGGACGATGCGCATGTTCGCCGGCTTCGGCACCCCCGAGGACACGAACCAGCGGTTCAAGTTCCTGCTCGAGAATGGCCAGACCGGGCTGTCGACCGCGTTCGATATGCCGACCCTCATGGGCTACGACCCCGACCACACGCGGTCGCTCGGCGAGGTCGGTCGCGAGGGCGTGTCGGTGGCGTCGCTCGACGACATGATGCGCCTGTTCGGCGACATCCCGCTCGACAAGGTCTCGACGTCGATGACGATCAACGCGCCGGCCGCCGTGCTGCTCGCGCTCTACGTCGCGGTCGCCGAGAAGCAGGGCGTCTCGCCCGACAAGCTGCGCGGCACGCTGCAGAACGACATGCTCAAGGAGTTCATCGCGCAGAAGGAGTGGATCTCGCGACATGCTCGTGTGGTGCACGACCACGATGCCGCAGTGGAACACGATCTCGATCAGCGGCTATCACATCCGCGAAGCCGGAGCGACCGCGGTCCAGGAGCTCGCGTTCACGCTTGCCGACGGCATCGGCTACGTCCAGCTCGGCATCGACGCCGGGCTCGACGTCGACGCGTTCGGGCCCCGGCTGTCGTTCTTCTGGGACGTCCACAACGACTTCTTCGAAGAGATCGCGAAGTTCCGCGCCGGCCGGCGGATGTGGGCCAAGATCATGCGCGAGCGGTTCGGCGCCAAGAACCCGAAGTCGTGGCTGCTCCGCACGCATGCGCAGACCGCGGGCGTGTCGCTGATGGCGCAGCAACCCCTGAACAACGTGGTGCGCACCACCATGCAGGGACTCGCCGCGGTGCTCGGTGGCACGCAGTCCTTGCACACCAACAGCTACGACGAGACCTACGCGCTCCCCACCGAGGACGCCGCCGAGCTCGCGCTGCGCACCCAGCAGGTGATCTACGAGGAGAGCGGCGTCGCGGCGGTGGCCGATCCGCTGGCCGGCAGCTACTTCGTCGAGACCTTGACCGATCAGGTCGAGGCCGCGGCGTGGGACTACATCCACAAGATCGACGCGATGGGCGGCATCGTCAAGGCAGTCGAGGAAGGCTATCCCCAGCGGGAGATCGCGCGCTCGGCCTTCGACTTCCAGCGCGAGGTCGACACCAAGCGGCGCGCGATCGTCGGCGTCAACAAGTACACGACGCCGGGCGATGACGATCACATCCCGACCCTCAAGATCGAGCACGCGGTCGAGGGCAGCCAGATCGAGAAGATCAAGGCTGTCCGCGCCACCCGCGACGCCGCCGTGGTCGAGCGCTCGCTGGCAGCCGTGCGGACCGCGCTCCGGGACGACAAGCAGAACGTGATGCCGCCGATCTTCGACGCGGTGAAGAACCACGTCACGCTGGGCGAGATCTGCGATCTGTTCCGGTCCGAGCTCGGCGAGTACCGCGACCCCGCGTACCTGTAGGCCGCCACCCGGAACCGCTCGCGCTCGAGCTCACCGACCGCGCGGCGGGCGATCGACGACATTAGCGATCGCCATGACCGCGAGTCCCATCGAGGCCAGCAGGCACGTACGCACGCGGTTGACCATCGTGAACTCGAGCCCGGCCGCGGGTGCCGAGCCGAGCACCCCGTAGAGCATGTAGTTGCCGCCATCGGCGAGCCCGAGCCCGAGCGGGATGACGTTCGAGATCCAGGTGACCAGCAGCCCGACCGACAGCACGCCGATCACGAGTGGCGCGGTCACCGGCACGTCGGCGACGTGGAGGATGACGATCGTCCCGGTCCAGTTGAGGATCCGCGCGGCGATCACGAAGATCAGCGCGCGTCGCGTGGTGGCACCGCCGAACTGGCGCACGTTGGCATCGACCCCGCTGATCCGGCGCTCCCACTGCGCGGCTCGAGCTCGCGAGATCAGCCGGAGCCCGGCCAGCGCATGGATGAGCGTCGCGAGCGCGCCTCGCCGTGCGAGCACCACGAGGCCGATCGCGAACACGACGAGCACGGTCGTCACGATCATCACGGCCAGCTCGACCCGCGACGGCAGATCGAGGGTCAACAAAGTCAGCGGGACCCCGATCATGATCGACGACACCGCGACCGAGATCGTCGTCATGTTGAACAAGATGACCGCCGAGACGGCAGCGGCCTCCGGGACCTGGGGCATCAACATCGTCACCTTGATCGGCTCGCCGAGCGAGTTGCCCGGCGTCAGGCGGTTGATCGCCAGCCCGCTCACCTGCGCCGCGAACACCCGCGCGTACGAGATCGGCGCCAGCGGCTGGACGTAGCAGTGGAAGGCCGCGGCATCGCAACCCACCGACAGCAGATCGAGTCCGGCGATCACCGCGAACCAGGCGCCGGTCTCGACGACCGCCCGGCGAATGCTCGCGCTCCCGAGCCGATCGAACAGGTACGCGAGCGCGAGCAGCCCGATCGCCAGGGCGCCGAGGTGCACCAGCTTGCGAACGGACGGTCGGCTCACCCTCGACAAGGTAGCCGACATCGTCGTCGAAGACCGGGAGTCGGACCGAACCGGGAGTCGGGCCGATCCGGCAATGCCTGCTGTCCCGTCCGTCGGCCGGCGGACGGCTTGTCCGGTCGGCGGACGTCAGCTCCGCAATCCCGCGACAGGACTCGCGCGCCGCGCTGGCCCGCGAAGTGAAGAGGCCATCGCCATGCGCAATCGCCGGCAAGCTCACCCGCTCGACCATCATCCTTCGTTCCGCGCGGTCATCGCGGCCGCGCCCCCGCTGGCCGAGCTTGCCGCCAGGGTCGGCGAGACCGCGCTGGTCGGGACGCTCGCGCTCGCGTGCAGCGATCTCGCGGACGGCTTCTCGGCCCCGCCGTCGAGCCGGCGACGCCTGCGGTCCCATCACCGGGCCTGGATCGCGGTTCGAGAGATCGACCGTCAGGTCACCGCGGTCGGCCGCCGCCGGCAAGCCCCCGCGGAGGTCGTCAAGCGTGCCCAGCGGGCGATCGACCGGGCCGACGTCCTGATCGGCGCGTTGCTCCCCACCTGAATGCCGAGCGTTTCGGCGTGATTCTGGCCACACCGCGAGAACGACCGACCAAACGAACTGCGTACCATGTAGCATTCCATGCTGGAGGACCCATGCGATTCAAGGTAGCGATCCTGTGTGCGGCGCTTGCGGCGACGGCATCGACGGGCTGCAAGAAGAAGGGGACCGGCGGCGGCGGGGGCGGATGGCTCGTCGGCAGCGAAGGCATGATGGCCCAGGTCGACCCCAACGGTCGGCTCGGCGCGGGCTATGACCTCGGTGCGAGCGAGACGCTCAACGGGATCGCATGTCGGTACCAGGCCGAAGCGTGGGTGGTTGGGGCCGGCGGCACCTTGCTCTACACCGCGGATGGCGGCGTCAGCTGGTCGGCGCAGGACGTCGGCACCACGGCCAACCTCCGCACCCTCGCCACCCAGGATGCCGGCCCGGTGTTCATCGCCGGCGACGGCGTGTTCATGACGGCCGTCCCGGAGTTCGTGACCGGCAAGGCCCAGTGGACTCAACTTGGTGACGGCGTCACCAGCTACCGTTCGGTCGCAGCGGCGCAGCACGCCGACACGGTGCTCGCGGTCTCCAGCGATGGCGGCCTGTGGTCGTACGACGCGGGCGTGCTGTCGCGTCGCACCACCCTCGCCGGCATGCACGCGGTGGCGGTGTCTCCGGACGGCGAGACCGCGATCGCGGTTGGCGCCGGCCTGTCGCGCAGCCTCGACGGCGGCAAGACGTGGAGCCCGCTCGCGGTCGACGCGAGCCTCCAGTTCGAAGACGTCCGCATCGATGACAATGGCGAGGCCGTTGCGGTCGGCGTTGGCGGCATCGTGGCGCGGATCGACGGCGAGGGTCGGGTCCTCACCCAGCGCGTCGGCACCGCGGATCTGCGCACCCTCCACATCGCGCCCGCCGATGACTACAGCGGCGTCGGCTACGCGGCCGGTGACGGCGGTCAGATCTGGATGACGAACGACTCCGGCTGGACGTGGACCGCAGGTCCAAACGTCGGCCACACCGTGCTCGGCGTCGACGAGATCGGCGCCGGTCACCGCTGACCGACCGAGCCGGGCGGCGAGGCTCACGCCCGGCGGTTCGTCAGTCCTTGAGCGCGGCGTCGATCACCGCCCGCATCTGCGCCATCGGCAGCGCGCCGGTCATCCGGCGGCCGTTGATGACGAACGACGGCGTGCCGTGAAACTCGAGCTCCATCGCGGCGTCGTGGTCGGCCGCGACCATCGGGGCGTAGGTGTGGTGCTCGAGCGCGTCGCGCAGCTGGGCCACGTCCATCCCGACATCCTTCGCGAGCCCCAGCAAGCCATCACGCGACAGGTCCTCGGAGTGCGCCAGCATCTGATCGTGGAACGCCCAGTACTTGCCCTGCGCCTCCGCCGCGAGCGAGGCCTCGGCGGCGAGCTCCGCGGTCTTGTGGACCGGCAGCTGCTTCATGACCAGCCGGAGCTTGTTCGGGTACTCGTCGAACAGCGCGTCGAGTGAACCGTGCGCCTTCTCGCAGTACGGGCACTTCAGGTCGCTGAACATCACGATCGTGACCGGCGCATCGGCCGGGCCGCGCGCCGGCCCGCGATCGAGCCCCAGCCGCGCCACGGTCGCCCGATCGACCACGGGCGCCGGGTCGGGCGGCGGGGCGACCCGATCGGCCGCCGGTTGCGCCGGCGCAGCGGCCGGTGGAGGTGCGGCCGACGCCACCCGGCGGACCGGTGGTGCACTCGGCGGTAACTCGATGTGCGCGCGCGCGGGCGCGTGGGACACGGTCATGATGGCCGTGGAGGGGGACTCGGCGGCCGAGTCGTGGACGACGTAGGCGGTGGTGCCGATGGCGGCGATCGAGGCGGCGGCGAGTGCGAGCTTGAACATGTGTCCTCCGTGCGAGCTAGGGGATGCTGCTTCGACACGGGACGGAACGATCATCGGCAACGCCGCGACCACACACGCCGCGAGGTTTCGCTTCACGCGGTGGCCGCGAAGCGAGGTCTCGACGAGCGAGGTCACACCATCCGCGAGGTACTGGCGTCCGCGCGTGAGCCGCTGGAGCGCGGCCGCCTCGGAGATCCCGAGTGCCTCCGACACCTCGCGTACCGACTGCTGCTCCCGGTAGTAGAGCACCAGCACGTCACGATAGGTCTCGGGTACACGCGCCAGCGCCTCGCCGACGACGCGCTCGGCCTGAGCCGCGCACGCCGCTTCGAACGGGTTGCCTGTCGCGCCACTCGCTGGTTCGACCAGCTCGTCGACCAGCGCCCCTGGCATCTCGCGATCCGTCCGCTTCCTCGCCTTGCGAGCGAGGTTGCGGGCGATCCCGCAGAGCCACGAGCGCAACCGCCCGGGCTCGCGGAGCTGATCGAGCTGACGCCAGGCCGCGAGGAACGTCTCCTGCGCGACGTCTTCGCTCAGCGCTTGATCGCGCGTCCGGCTGTACGACACCGCGGAGACCATGCGCTGGTAGCGCGCGACGAGCGCACCAAAGGCGGCGCGCTCGCCGCGCTTGCTCGCTTCGAGCAGCTCGGCATCTGTCGAGATCGCATGTCCCATGTCGTCTACCTGTGCCGCCGGAGGGCCGGAACATGACAGGAAATCAGCACGGCTCCTACAACCGTAGTAGTTGATGAGGCATTCCGCGGATCTGCCGGGCGCCACGGGCGGGCGCCACGGGCGTGGGCGACGATGTGATCTGCACCGCGAGCACGTGGACCCTCGGCCGCAGTTCCTTACGGTTGTCGTGGACATGCGGCGGCCGCACAGGTCAGATCATATGGATGTCTGGCCAATCTGATGATGAGTGCGGCGGCTGTTCCCGACGCACGCTGCTCCAGGGGCTCCTGGTCTCGCTGCCGGTGATCGCCGCGGGCTGCGGCAACGACTCCGAGCTCACCCCCGATGCCGGCACCAATCCTGACGGCGGGGATGGCGCCGGGTTCGAGCTGTGCGGAACGGACCTCTGCATCGACCTCATGCATTCGACCAACGCCGGCCTGAGCACGGTCGGCGGGAACCGCGTCTTCACGACCACCAAGGACAAGATCATGGTGGTGCGGTCCACCGCCACCACGTTCACGACGCTGTCCGCGCTGTGCACCCACGCCAAGTGCACCGTGAGGTACGCGCTGGCCACGGACAGCTACGCGTGCCCCTGTCACGGCTCGAAGTTCGACAGCACCGGCGCGGTCACGCGTGGCCCAGCGGCGAGCCCGCTGAAGCACTACACGAACACGTTCGACGACACCGCCGCGACCCTCACCGTCAAGCTGTGACGGGGGGCCCGAGCCGAATCGATCGATTTCGGTCCGCCCCTGTGGGGTTCACTGCCGCTCGAGCGTGACCTCGAGCTCGAGCTTGTCGTCGGGATTCGCGTTCGGGATCGCGATCCCCGCGAGCCGCTGGCGGACGCAGCGATCGGCCTCGGCGTCCCCGGTCGACACCGTCTTGATGCTCGCCTTGCCGGCGCGCAGCTCGACCCCGACCTTGCTCAGCGCAGCCTTGGCATGTCCGTCGAGGCAGGCGAGCAGGAGCGCCTTGCGCGACCGCACCGTGGTGGTCAGCGCATCGCGCAGGCCCTGCTCGCGCGACAACGCACCCTTGTCGGTCAGCGGCGCGAGCGGCTCGCCGGGCGGCATGATCGCGAGCTTCATCCACAGCGCGGACTCGGGCGCCGGCAGGGTGACCGTGTCGATCGCCTTGGCGACACAGGTGTCGTAGGCGGGCGTTCCGGACCGTACGATCGCCTTGCCGTCGTACCAGACGATCGCCTCCGCGGGCGCGGCCGAGCTGCCACGCCTGGGAGCACACGCCGCGATCGCCGTGCTCGCGCCATCGAGCGCGGCGGCGATGTCGGCGGCGCGATTCGCGGTGTACGCGAGGTGGTTCACCGTCAGCTGCCACTTCGCGTCGTGGGCCGCGACGAGGACGGAGGTGGTCGACTGGCGGGGCGTCGGCCACAGGCCCTCGCCGTCGCGCAGCTTGAGATCGATGTGGCCGGCGAGCACGATCGGCGCCGGCAACTTGGCGACCGGGGTCTTGCGCAGCGCCGCCGCGAGGCAGGTGTCGACCTCGGGCTTGCCCGAGCCGTGCACCCTGGCAGCCGTGATCGCTCCGCTCCGGCTGATCTCGAGCCAGAACAGCGCGCCGCTCGACGGCTCGATCGCGGCCGTACATCTGGTGATCGCGGCGGCTGCCGGGTTTCCGAGCAGTGGGTGGTCCGGCTGGAGCTGGGTTCCGAGCGCCGCGTCCTCCACGAGCTTGAACGCGGGGGGCGGATCGGCGGCCGCGATGGCAGGGATCGCAAGGCTGAGGATCACGAGGGTACGCACGCTCGATAGATACCGCACCAGGGCCCGAGCCGGATCGATCAACGCCGGTCCGCAGCGAAGCAGGATCGGCGTCCCCTCGCGGAGAGGGTCCCCCTTGGGGGGCCGGACGTTCGCGGCGAGCCCGGGGCGAACGTCACGCCGCTGCCGCAGTGGCGAGCCGTGCGCGCTCCCGGATCCCCGCGGCTGCCGGCCTGGCACGTCGCGACCCGCTGCGCGTGCGACCTCGCGGAGTTGCGCGTGTCCGTGGGCTGGCGCGTGACTTGTTAGTGACGCGAGCCATGTCGATCCGACGTCACGCCACGCTGGCAGCCTTGCTGTTCACACCCGCGCTCGCGTTCGCGACCCCCGCGCCCGACAAGCCAACCGATCTCGTGGTCGGTGAGGACGAGCAGCTCTACAGCTGCAAGAGCCGCACGGGAGAGGCCTCGGTGACGTTCAAGCCCGAGACCGACGTCAAGGAGCTGATCACGTGGGTCATGGGCTTCACGTGCAAGAACTTCGTCCTCGATCCGCGGATGATCACCACCACCAAGAAGGTCACGATCGTCGCGCCCAACAAGCTCACCGCGAGCGAGGCCTACCGGGTCTTCCTCGTCGCGCTGGCGACGGTCGACTACACGATCGTGCCCAAGGGCAACATCCTGAGGGTCGTCGAGTCGGCGAGCGCGAAGCACCAGACCGTGCCGCTCTACAAGAACGGGGTGCCCGACAGCTCCGAGCAGGTGGTCCGGTACGTGTTCCGACCGACGTACGTGCAGCCCGACTCGCTGCTCGCCGGGTTCACCGCGATGAAGTCCGATCCCGGGGATCTCCAGGTGATCGGCTCGATGCTGCTCATCACCGACTACGCCAGCCACGTGCGCGACATGATGTCACTCGCCAAGCTGATCGATGTCCCGCGGGGCAGCGACGGCATCTACACGATCCCGGTGCTCCACGCCGACGCCGCGAAGGTCGCCGAGGAGCTGACCGGCATCCTCGGCCTGCCGCCACCCGGTGCCGGAAGCCCTGCGAGCGCTCCGCCACGGTCCGGCGATCCGGGCAGGGGTGCGCCGGTGGTCCCGGCCGTCGCGGCGGCGGTGCCATCCAAGATCCTGGTCGACGCCCGCACCAACACCCTGATCGTCGCGGCCAGCGAGGCCGGCTACCACCGCGCCAAGGCGCTCGTCGAACGGCTCGATATCCAGCTCGAGATCGAGGGCGGCACCACGTTCCACGTCTACCGGCTCGGCAGCGCGATCGCCGAGGAGCTCAGCAAGACGATCAATGACGCGATCCAGGGTCAGGGTCAGCGCAGCACCACGGCCGGCAAGCCCGGCGCGCCGGCTCCGCCGCCGTTGCCCGCCGTGGAAGGCCTCGGCTCGGCGATCGAGGGCCAGGTCCGGGTGATCGGTGACAAACCGACCAACTCGCTGATCGTGATGTCGAGCGGCCGCGACTACCTCGCGGTGAAGGACGTGATCAAGCAGCTCGATCTGCCGCGTCGCCAGGTCTACATCGAGGCGCTGATCCTCGAGGTACAGATCGGCGACTCGCTCGATGTCGGCAGCAGCTCGCACTACGGGATCCCGACCGACCATGGTGCGCTGATGCTGGGCGGCGTCCAGATGCCGCCGCTCAACTCGAGGAACCTGGCCAGCCTCGACAACGCCAGCGGCCTGATCGGAGGGATCCTCGGGCCGGCGCTCGCGAAGTCGGCCCTCCTCGGTACGAGCATCCCGTCCTACGGCCTGCTGTTCCAGGCACTCGGCAAGACGTCCAACACGAACATCCTGTCGGCTCCGAGCATCATCGGAGTCGACAACGAGGAGGCGAAGTACAAGGTCGGGGTCAACATCCCGTACAAGCGAGGCACGACGTTCAACGCCACCACCCCGGTGCAGAACGACCAGATCGAGCGCAAGCCATTGCTGCTCGAGCTCAGCATCAAGCCGCACATCTCGATCGACGACTCGGTGCTGCTCGAGGTCAAGCACGACTCCGAGGACCTCCAGGACGACGACAAGGTGCTCGGCCCGACGTGGACGACGCGGAGCTTCGAGACCCGCGTCGTGGTCCACGATCAGCAGACCGTGGTCGTCGGGGGGCTGATCCAGGAGCGCACGATCTCGAGCATCGTGAAGGTCCCACTCCTCGGAGACATTCCGCTGCTGGGCTTTCTGTTCAAGTACTCGACGAAGGCCAAGCGCAAGACCAACCTCGTCATCCTGCTGACCCCCTACATCGTCAAGGACCAGATGGACCTGCAGACGATCCGCGAGCGCAAGATGCGCGAACATGACGAGCTCGCGCGCTCGCTCGGCACGCTGAACGGCATGAAGTACAACCCGAAGATCGACTTCACGCGCAAGCGGGGCCTGGTCGAGGAGATCAATCGCTCGATCCTCGCGATCGACGAAGACATCGCCGCGCGCAGCGCGTTTCACAAGCAATCGCCGGTGGAGACCGGACCGCTCGAGTACGGCACGCCGTCCGAGGGCGACGCGCAACCCGCGAAGCTCTAGCAGGGTTGGCTCGAAACCCTCGGTTTCTCTACGCCCTGCCAGGTGGGCGCTGGGGACCCCAGGGGGATCAAGCCGGCGGAACGCACGTGCCTCCGCCAAGCACGCTCGCGTTGCAGTCCCCGCTGGCGCAGTCGCTGTCGAAGTCGCAGCGCTGGCCGAGGGCGCATCGGGTCGCGCACGGCCCGCCGCAGTCGACGTCAGACTCGAGCCCGTCGAGCACCCCATCGCTGCAGCTCGCGGGGCGACAGACGCCCGCATCGCACAGGGTGCTCTGGCAATCACCCGGAACCTGACAGCCGAGCGCCGACGCACACGGAAGACAGCTGCCTCCGCAATCGAGATCGGTCTCGTCGCCATCGAGGATCCGATCGTGGCAGCGATCGGATGGCGCGCCGGAATTACAGGACCCGCTCTCGCAGGCGACGAGGTGAATGCCAAAGCCCGCCGACAGCGCGTCGCCGCGCTGCGTATCGTGGGTGGGTGCGAACGTGCCGTCGTCGGCCCGCAGCCGGAGGTCCGGAACCAGCAGGGACCGGAACAGCGCGCTTTGCTGGAGCTCGGCGAGCGTGATGACGCCGTCCTGGTTCGTATCGATGAACGAGGTGAGCACGCGGTGCGAGCCGGGGTCAGCGTCGATCATCTGGACGATCCCCGGGAACGCTCGCACGAAGACCTGGCTGGCGGGCAGCCCGCCGCGCACCAGCCCGTCGTACCCGCCTTGCCCGTCCGGCACGAGATCGAGCTCCATGCCGAGCAGGTCGATCTCCGTCGGATCGGCATCCCGGAAGATCGGCAGCCGGAGCGAGGCCTCGCCCGGCACCGCCGTCGACTGCGTGCGATTGGAGCGGAACGCGCCGTCGATCAGCGTGCCTCCCATCGCGGTGGCCGGATCGCCATCGGCGCCGTAGAACGTGGCCGACACCGTGCCATCGTTGGTGAGCTCATCCGCCTGGAGCTCGACCACCGAGGCCAGCGCGCCGGCCGCGATCATGTCGGCCGCGTGCTCGGTGGTGTCGTCCTGATTGGCCAGCGTCGCGAACACCATGCCGAACTGGTTGTCCACGTAGCCGTCGCCGTCGAGATCGTCCCCGAGCTGCAGCGCTGCCGCGTTGTCAGTCGAGAACGTGAACGAGTCGACCACGAAGCGATGAACCGGCCCGGTGAACGGACCGACGACATCGCCGGCTCCCCGGTCTTCCCCACCACAACCAGCCAGGGCGAGCGCGATGACGAGGCACTTCATGGGCTCGACTCTACGAGCAACCCGGCGACACCGCGCCGGAAAGCCGCGGCAGCGAGCGGCTAGAACCGGGGGCAGCGATGAGCCGGGCGGAGGCGGCCGTGGTCTGCGGGAACGTCCGAGCGGAGTTGCTGGTACGTCCGATGCAGCCCCTGGCGGCATGCGTCGCCTGCGACGTCACCCGATCGCGTGCTACCTCGCCATCACGTTTGCCGTGACCTGGGGCGCGTGGATCCCGTTCGCGGTCACCGGTCGCGGCGTCACCCTTGGCTTCACGCCGCTCTACTTGCTCGGCCTGATCGGGCCCGCCGTCGGCGCGGTGATCACGACCGCAATCGTTTCGGGTAGCGCCGGACTGCGCGCGCTGGTTGCGCGGATGCTCCGGGTCCGGACCGGCGCGAGGTGGTGGGCGATCGCGCTCGGCGTCCCGCTCGGCATCGCCCTCCTGGTCGGCGCGGGAGCGGTCCTGATCGCGACGTTTGGGATCGCGGGCCTCCACCCGTGGGCCGACTTCGGCGCGTTCAATGGGTTCGCGGTCGCGAGCCCGGTGGTGCTGTGGTTGATGCTGGTGATCGTCAACGGCCTTGGCGAGGAGACCGGCTGGCGCGGCTACCTGCTGCCGCACCTGCAGCGGCGCTGGTCACCGCTCATGTCGAGCCTCATCGTCGGAGCGGTGTGGTGCGCGTGGCACGTGCCCGCGTTCTTCGTCACCGAGACCTACCGGCAAATGCCGCCGGCGATGATCCCGGTGTTCTTCGTCGGCGTTGTGAGCGGATCGGTGTTCCTGACCTGGCTCTACAACCGCGGTCGCAGCAGCATCCTGCTCGTCGCGGTATGGCACGGCACTTACAACTGGCTGAGCGGCTCGGTCGGCGCGCGAGGCGTGCTCGCGGCGACCGAGAGCACGGCCGTGATGGTGATCGCGGCGATCTTGCTGATCCAGGAACTGCGCGCGATCCGGCGCGAGCACCGTGGACAGCCAGCCCACCACGTCATGGCCCCGACCGGGATCGCCGTCCCGCGTGCGGTGTGGTGAGACGCCAGGAGGTGACCCGCGCTAAGGTCCGCGCGTGCGAACACCAATCCTGTCGATCTGTTTGGGATCGTTAGTCTTGCTTGCCTGCGGACGCACCGACCGACCGCCCGGCGGTGGTGGTAGCGGTAGTGGCTCGGCGGTGGCCGGGCAGCTCTCCGGCTCGGCCCAGGGCAGCGCTGGCAGTGCCGGCACGCCGTCGACCGACAAGGATCTCGACAGCAAGGACATCCTGGCCCGGACCGAGACCACCCCGAAGGTCCACGTCAAGCACGTGCTGCTCGCCTGGAAGGATCTCTCGACGGTCTACGGCGACCAGCTGGATCCGCGCGCCGGCAAGCGCACGAACGAGCAGGCCGCGACGCTGGCGCAAGACCTGCTCGCCAAGCTCAAGGCGAACCCCGACGCGATCGACGCGTTGATCAAGGAGCACTCCGAGGATCCCGGATCGCTGTCCGGCGATCCCTACCCGGTCACGGCCACGTCGCAGATGGTGCCCGAGTTCGTGAAGCTCGCGCTCCGGCTCAAGCTCAAGGAGAGCGGGATCGTCCGCACGCGGTTCGGCTACCACGTCATGGAGCGCGTCACCCCGCCGATCCCCGATCCGCTGGAGTCCGCTGACATCCTGGCGCGCCCTGCCGAGACGACCGCGAGGAAGGTGCAGCACATCCTGATCGGCTGGAAGGAAGCGCCCGGCAGCAGCGATCCGCGCGCGAAGGCTCGCACCAAGGCCGATGCCGACAAGCTCGCGCAGGAGGTGCTCGCCAAGGTGCGGGCCGGTGGTGACATGGCCAAGCTGATGAAGGAGCTCTCCGAGGATCCCGGCTCGAAGGACAACGCGCGCGCCTACGATGTCCCGCCCGATGCCGGGCCCGACGAGCCGTTCCAGAACTTCGCGCTCCGGCTCAAGATGGACGAGGCCGGCCTCGTCAAGACGCCGTTTGGCTGGCACATCATGAAGCGAGTCCCGCCGCCGCCCCCGCCGCCGCCGGACACGCTCGAGTCCGCCGACATCCTCAAGCGCGAGCCGACCACCCAGAAGGCGAAGGTCAAGCACATCCTGCTCGGCTGGAAGGACGTCCACGCCGAGGACAAGCGCGGCATCGAGCGCAGCCGCCCCGCGCTCGAGAAGCTCGTCAAGGAGACGGTCGGCAAGCTCACCAAGGGAGCCAAGATCGAGCCGCTCATGAAGGAGCTGTCCGAGGATCCGGGCTCGGCCGCCTCCGGGGACGGCTATGACGTCACCCCCGACGCGGGCCTCGTGCCGCCGTTCAAGAACCTGTCGCTGCGGCTCAAGCTCAACGAGGTCGGCGTCGTCAAGTCCGACTTCGGGATCCACATCATCCAGCGCGTCGAGTAGCCGTCGAGTCGCCGTCGTCCAGCTTCACGAGCTGCACGACAGCATCGAGCACCCGGCCTTGACGCGCGCCCACTCCGGGCGCTTGCCGGCAAACCGCTCGCGTCCCGGCTGGTCGTCGTACGGCCGGCGAAACACGTCGAGGATCTCGGACAGCGCGTCACGGTCGCCCGCCTCGGTGGCCTCGATCACCTGCTGCAGCAGGTAGTTGCGCGGCACGTAGAGCGGGTTGACCGCGTCCATCCGGCACCGCCGCTCGTCGTCGTCGATCCCTTCGAGCCCGGCGCGCGCAGCGTAGCGCTCGATCCAATCCCCGAGCTGTGCGCGCAACGTGGCGGTCAGCTCGTCCGGTGCGTAGTACGCCTCGCGCAGGACGTCGAACGCGGCCGCGCGCGTCGCGCCGCGCGGGACCCGTGCGAGCCGGCGGTAGAACACCGTCATGTCGGTCTCGACCTCGACCAGCAGCTCCGCCAGCGCGTGGAGCAGCTCGTCGTCGACGCTGGTGTGGTCGCGATGGGCGAACAGCCCCAGCTTGCGCAGCATCATGTGGCGCATCTGCGCGGCAAACTCGCCGGGGTACACCGCGAGCGCGGCGTCGAGGGCCGCACGATCCCGGACGATCGGCGCGAGCGCACGCGCGAGCTGCGCGAGGTTCCACTGCGCGACCTGAGGCTGGTTGCCGAATCGGTAGCGCCGGCCCGACGCGTCGGTGATGTTCGGCGTCCAGTCGAGATCGTACGGCTCGATCCAGCCATATGGCCCGTAGTCGATCGTGAGGCCGAGGATCGACATGTTGTCGGTGTTCATCACGCCGTGCACGAAGCCGACGCGCATCCACTCCGTGACCATCCAGGCGGTGCGGCGGACGACTTCGAGGAACCAGCCCACGACATCGAGCTGGTCGCCGGAGACGTACTGTGGATAGAACCTCTCGAGCGTGAACCGCACGAGCGTCCGGAGCGTCTCGTGATCGTCGCGCGACGCGTGGATCTCGTAGCTACCGAACCGCAGGAAGCTCGGCGCCACGCGACACACCACGGCGCCCTGCTCGTAGGCCGGATGGCCGTCGTAGAGGATGTCACGCTGGATCGGCTCGCCGGTGGCGACCAGCGAGAGTGCGCGCGTCGTCGGCACGCCGAGGTGAAACATCGCCTCGCTGCACACCAGCTCGCGGATCGACGAGCGGAGCACGGCGCGGCCGTCTGCCCGGCGCGAGTACGGCGTGGGGCCGGCGCCCTTGAGCTGGACCTCCCAGGTCTCGCCCGCCTGGTTCACGACCTCGGCGAGGGTGATCGCGCGGCCATCCCCCAGCTGCCCCGCCCACTGGCCGAACTGATGCCCGCCGTAGCAGGCCGCGTACGGCGCCATCCCCGGCGCGATCCGGTTGCCGGCCAGCACGTCGACGAGCTCGGGCGTCGCACGCGGATCGAGCTCGATCAGCGCGGCAACCTCGGGCACGAGGGCGAGCAACTCGGGCCTGGGGACCGCGGTTGGTTCGACTCGCGTGTAGCAGGCGCGCATCACCTGGCGCGTCCGGTTCTCGCGCGACGGATCTCCCGGCACGCCGCGAACGAATCGCTCGGCATACTGCAGCTCGTCGATGGTCCGGGTGCTCGACGACGGCGTCCGGAGGGCCGGAGGGAGGATCACCGGCTCACTGTGGTCTCCTGCGGGCGGGGCCGCAACCTCCGCCCGGTTCGAGATCCTCCAGGGGCCGTTGACTTTCTGGCTTCCGATCGACGCGTCCTCGCATGTACGCTCCCCCACATGGGCAGGGTCGCACTGCAGAGGGGCGAGCTGGTGGCCGGGAAGTACCGGCTCGAGCGCCAGATCGGCAGCGGCGGCATGGGGGTCGTGTTCGCGGCGATGCACGTCCAGCTCGAGCGGCGCGTCGCGCTCAAGTTCCTCCACGAGGATGCCGCCCAGAGCGCCGAGACCGTCGAGCGGTTCTGGCACGAGGCGCGCGCGGCGGTGAAGATCCAGAGCGAGCACGTCGCGCGCGTGATGGACATCGGCGAGCTCCCGAGCGGCCAGCCGTTCATCGTGATGGAGTACCTCGAGGGCAACGACCTCGACAACATCGTCAAGGCGTCGGGGCCGCTCGCGATCGGTGACGCGATCCAGTACCTGCTCGAGGCCTGCGAGGCGCTCGCCGAGGTCCACGCGCAAGGCATCGTCCACCGCGACATCAAGCCGGCGAACCTGTTCATCGCCACCCGCGCGGACCGCACGAGCATCGTCAAGCTCCTCGACTTCGGCGTCTCGAAGGCGGCGCCCTCGTGGACCATCGCCGAAGGTCCGCGCTCGCTCACCAGCACCTCCGAGGTGATCGGCTCGCCGCGCTACATGTCTCCCGAGCAGCTCCGATCCTCGCGCGATGTCGATGCGCGGTCCGACATCTGGGCGCTCGGCGTGACGCTGTTCGAGCTGCTGGGGGGCAGGAGCCCCTTCGCGCGCGGCTCGATGCCCGAGGTCTGCGCCTCGATCCTCAAGGACGAACCCCTCAGCCTGACGCGCCTGCGCCCCGAGGTGCCGCACGACCTCGACGCCGTGATCCGCCGCTGTCTCGCGAAGGAGGCCGACGCCCGCTATCGCAACGTCGCCGAGCTCGCGATGGCGCTGCGGCCATTCGGTCCGCTCGGGATCATCGACATCTCGATCGAGCGCATCGTCGGCATCATCCAGATGTCGTTGATGGCGAGCACTGGGCGCGCCGACGCCGAGCGCGAGCGCCAGTACCTGTCACGGATCGGACCCCGCCTCGGGGTGCCGCGCCTGGCGATGGCCGAGGGCGTCATCAGCTCGCTCGCGCTCGATCATCGCGCCGGGTTCCTGCTGTCGCGGATCGACGGGGCGAGCTCCATCGACGAGCTGCTCGACGTCTCGGGCATGCCCCGGCTCGAAACCCTGCGCCTGCTCTGCGAGCTGGTCGATCAGGGTGTGGTCGCGCTCACGCGCCCGCGCTGACCACGACGATCCACGTCGATCCACGTTCGGCGTGACACCGAGCATGCTGCGGTTCCGCCGGGGTCTGGTAGCGTTCGCGGATGTCCAGCCGTCTCGGCCGTCTCGCGCTCGTGGTGCTCTTCGGGTGTTGTGCCTGTGGCGATGATGGTGGCAAGTCCGGTGACGGCGGCGTCACGCCCGACATCGATAACGGATCGTGCGGCGATCAGCTGCGGTTCACCGGCGAGTACGTGGACTGGGACGACGATGCCTCGTTCTGCGGGATCGCGAACGCCTTGTTCCAGATCCAGGGCGACGGCGCGATGGACACGACGGCGCCGAACGGCCGGTTCGACCTCTGCATCCCGCGCTCGCCGGCGACGACCCTGCTCGACATCACCCCGCCCACGGGCAACTCCCAGTGCACGGTTCCCCCGGCCGGCTACGCGGTGCCCGGGATCGCGGTCGCGAACACGGCCGTGATCCTCGCCGGCGGGCTGTTCCACGGCAGCAACTTCACGACCGTCCGGCAGCCGAGCTTCTTCCAGGACGCGGGGCTGACGTTCGATCCCGCCAAGGCCCAGGTCTTCGTCCATGTCGACGGCACCGCCCGCGCCGTCTCGATCGCGGCCGCGCACGACGCCGCCCAGGCGATCGTGGCGACCACCTGGGCGGCCGGCGACACCGGCCATGACGTGTTCTTTCCCAACGTCGACGTCGGTGGCGGAACGACGATGCTGACCGTGTCCGGCGGCGCGATCGGCACCGGGGACATCCCGCTGGTCGCCGGCAAGATGACGAACGTCCACGTGATCGCGAACTGACAGGAACCATTCGACCCGGCGCCAGCTTCGGCTATGGTCCAGCCCATGTTTCGACGCACGTTCCTTCAGACCACGGCCGCGAGCGCGGTGCTCCTCGCATTCCGCAGCCGCCTGTCGTTTGCCAAGACCGAGGCCGCACCAGCCATGACCGATCCTCTGCTCGCGCCGTTCACCGGCCCCTACGGGGGCGTCCCGCCGTTCAACAAGATCAAGGCTGCCGACTTCAAGCCGGCGCTGCTCAAGGGCATGGACGCGATGCGCACCGAGATCTCCGCGATCGCGGCGGCCAAGGACGCGCCGACCTTCGAGAACACGATCATGCCGTACGAGGATGCCGGTCGCCCGTTCAACCGGGCGGCGACGCTGCTCAGCGTCTACACCTCGACCATGAGCGACAAGAAGATGCAGGAGGTCGAACAGGAGATGGCGCCGCTGATGTCGGCGTTCTCCGACGAGATCGTGCAGAACGAAGCGCTGTTCGCCCGCGTCAAGAAGGTCCACGACACGCGCAGCTCCGCGAAGCTCGAGCCCGATCAGCAGCGGCTCCTCGAGGTCGACTATCGCAGCTTCTCGCGTCGAGGCGCCGCCCTCGGCACCACGCAGAAGGCGCGCATGAAGGAGATCAACGGCAAGCTCGCGACGCTCTACACCACGTTCTCCCAGAACCAGCTCGCCGACGAGGAGACCGGCATGTTCGTGCTCGATTCCGAGGCGGACCTCGCGGGCCTGCCGGACGGGCTGAAGACCTCGGCCAAGGCCGCGGCCGAAGACAAGAAGCAGCAGGGCAAGTGGGTGATCACGAACACCCGATCGTCCGCCGAGCCGTTCCTCACCTACTCCACCCGCCGCGACCTCCGCGAGAAGGCCTGGAAGATGTGGGTCAGCCGCGGCGACAACCCGGGCGCGCACGACAACAAGCCGGTGATCACCCAGATCCTCGCGCTCCGTGCCGAGCGCGCGAAGCTCCTCGGGTTCGCGTCGCACGCGCACTGGATCGTCGATGACAACATGGCCAAGACCCCCGACGCCGCCATGGCGTTGATGATGAAGGTCTGGAAGGCCGCCGTCGCTCGCTCGCGCGAGGAGATCGCGGACATGCAGAAGGTCGCCGACGACGAAAAGGCGGGCTTCAAGATCGCGCCGTGGGACTACCGGTTCTACGCCGAGAAGGTGCGCAAGGCGAAGTACGACCTCGATCAGGAGGAGGTCAAGCCGTACCTCCAGCTCGAGAAGATGCGCGAGGCGATGTTCTGGGCCGCCGGCCAGCTCTACGGTCTCGTGTTCGCCCAGGTGAAGGGCGTGCCGGTCTATCACCCGGACGTCCGCGTCTTCGAGGTGACCCGCGACCGCAAGCACGTCGGGCTCTGGTACTTCGATCCGTATGCGCGCGACGGCAAGCACTCGGGCGCCTGGATGAACGAGTACCGGACGCAGGAGGCGTTCAAGCAGCCGATCGCGCCGATCGTGTCGAACAACTCGAACTTCGTGAAGGGCAAGGCCGGCGTCCCGGTGCTGATCTCGTGGGACGACGCGACGACGCTGTTCCACGAGTTCGGGCACGCGCTGCACGGCCTCAACTCGCACGTAAGGTTCCCGACGCTCGCCGGCACGAACACGCTGCGGGACTTCGTGGAGTTTCCGAGCCAGCTCAACGAGCACTGGCTGGCCACGCCGGAGGTGCTGAACAAGTTCGCGATCCACTTCCAGACGAAGAAGCCGATCCCGGCAGAGCTCGTGGCCAAGATCCAGAAGGCCAAGAACTTCAACCAGGGCTTCAAGACCGTCGAGTACCTGTCGGCCGCGATCTACGACATGAAGATCCACACGGCACCTGCCGACAAGCCCATCGATCCGGCTGCGTTCGAGGCCAGGACGATGAAGGAGATCGGGATGCCGAGCGAGATCGTGATGCGCCACCGGCCGCCGCACTTCGGCCACATCTTCTCGGGCGATGGCTATTCGGCTGGCTACTACAGCTACATCTGGGCGGACACGCTCACCGCCGATGCCGCCGAGGCGTTCGTCGAGGC
This sequence comes from Deltaproteobacteria bacterium, assembly GCA_018262455.1. The sequence continues at coordinate 28,277 of JAGSPR010000067.1, forward strand.
GGGGAGCTTCTACGACAAGCCGACCGCGAAGAAGCTGCACGACGCGATCATGAGCGTCGGCAACTCGGTGCCGCCGGATGTCGCGTTCCGCAACTTCCGCGGTCGCGATGTCGACACCAACGCGCTGATGCGGGACCGCGGCTTCCCGGTCACGAAGTAGCGACCGGTCCCCGCGCCGCGGTTGACCTGACCGCGCTCACCGCAGGCTCCGCCCGGTCGCCTGCAGGTAGCCGTCGATCGCGGCGCGCAGCCGGGCGTCGCCGTGCCGGCCCGCGATGACCGCGAGGTCTCGCCCGTCCTCCTCCTGGCCGGTCTCCCACATCGCGATCGCCCACCCGAGCTGCGCCTCGGCCTTCTCGGCCTCCGAGACGCCGAACAGCGACGACAGCCCCTTCGAGATCGACGTCTCCGCCGCGAGCGCGCTGCCTCCCGCGAGCTGACACATCCCGATCCCGATCATCGTGCGGCCGTAGTGGCGAAACGCCGCCGTGCGCAGCTGCGCCGTCTCGGTCGTGGCGAGCGAGATGTCGGTGGCCTTGAGCAGCGACTTGCGGGCGTCCGCCCAGGCGACGAAGGCCGCGCTGCAATCGCCGCGTTTTCGTTCGCCCGCGCCGATGCCGTAGAGCAGGAGGCCGCGCTCGTAATCTCGGGTCTCCGCGGCGAGCTTGGCCCGGAGGTCTCGGAGGTCCGCATCGAGATCCGAACCGGTGAACGTGAGCCCGCCATAGCCGAGCTCGCGCACCGCGTCTCGCACGGCGGGGAGATGTGCGGGCATCAGCTCGTGGCGCGTCACCGCAGTGACCTCGCGCGGCGGCGACTTGGGTACCAGCCCCACCCCCGAGCCCGCCGCGCGGGCGACCACGGGTGCTGCAACGGCCGGAGCGGCGATCACGGTCGGCTCGACCGCTCCGTCGAGCGCGAGCGCGACCCGCGCCGGCGCATCGAGCGCGAGCACGACCTGCGCGGCATCACCGGGGATGCTCGAGGGGTCCGAGCGGACTTGATCGGGTTCGGTCCGCAGCGAAGCAAGGATCGAACCTGCCGGTGCCTCGCTGCGCGCGACCGCGATCGCGAGGGCGCCGCCTCCGACGAGCACCGCGGCCGCGATCACCCCGACCAGCACCGACGTGCGCCGCGTGGTGGCGCGGCCCAGCGCGGCCACCAGCTCGTCCATCGACCCGAACCGCGCGCTCGCCTCGTACGACAGGCCGCGGGCGACGATGGCGCGGACGGCGCGCGGGATGGAGGTCTCCGCGTCTTCGGGTGCGGGCTGGTGCCCGCCGCGCAGCGCCTCGCGGAGCGCGACGCAATAGCTGTACTGGTCCGCGCGAGCATCGACATCACCACCGAGCTGCTGCTCGGGAGCCATGTAGCCGGGAGTTCCCATCGCCATCCCGGTCCGGGTCAGCGACGCGGCGAGCTCGGGCGACACCGAGGCCGACACCCGGTCGGGATCTATCCGCGCGAGCCCGAAATCGGCGACGCGCGCGCGGCCATCGCGATCGACCAGCACGTTGTCGGGCTTGAAGTCACGGTGGACGAAGCCCGCGCGATGGACGAACGCCAGCCCGGCACCGATCTGCCCGAAGATCGCGACGACCTCGCGCCACGATCGCCGCTGCACCCGCAGCCAGGTCGACAGGGTGACGCCGTCGACGAGCTCCATCGCCACGAACAGCCGGCCCCGATCTGCGCCAACCTCGTACACGCGCACGACATTGGGGTGCTCGATGCGCGCCATGGCCTGCGCCTCGCGAAGCAGCCGGGCGCGGTAGGCGGGCTGATCGACCTCGGCGCGCACCAGCTTGATCGCGACCGGACGACCGAGATCGGGATCCTCGCCAGCGAGCACGATCCCCATGCCGCCTTCGCCGAGCCGCGCCCCGATCACGAACCGGCCGACCAAGCTGCCCGGCGCGAGCACGGAGGTGGCGACCTGATCGGTGACGGGCAGGTCGAGCGTGCCGTCAGGCGCCGGGTCGCTCACAGGCCATGCTCCACGTCGCCGAGCGTAGCAGA
>JAGSPR010000068.1 GCA_018262455.1 Deltaproteobacteria bacterium
CTGTCGCCGTCGCCGTCGCCGTCGCCGCCGCCGCCGCCGTGGCTGCGCTCGATGACGACGATGACGACGACGACGACGCGGGCGAGACCATGTCCAAGCTGCTGGCGCAGGATTCCACGCAGCGCGAGGTCGATGCGAACGCGTTCCTGGATCTCGAGCCGACAGGGCAGAGGCCTCCGCGCCCGTCGAGCGTGAGTCCGGCACCCGCGGCACCCGCGCCCACCGCGCCCCGAGCGCGCAAGCCCTTGCCGATCCCAGCGACCACCGAGATCGGTACGGACGCGCGCAGCAAACCGCCCACGCCGGCGGCCGGCATGGCGAGACGACTGAGCGCCGGCCACGCGGTGCGGCCCGAGGAGGACGCGTTCGCCGACTCCGAGCCGACCGGCCTCAAGCAGGCCTCCGTGCCCGGGCTCGAGGATCGGCCCACCGCACACCTGTCCCCCGCCGAGCTCGGCTTGCTGAGCGCGATGTCCGAGGGCCACGAGCCGAGCCGGCTCAAGTACTGCGAGTGGCTCGACCGGCGCGGCGAGAAGAGCCGCGCGGAGTTCCTCCGCCTCGACTATGCGCTCGCGACGATGAGCCCCGAGCACCCGAAATACGACTCGACGCGCCGCCGGATGTGCGAGGTTGCCCCACATATCAGCGTCGACTGGCGAAGCCGGGTCGCCCGCTCGCTGATCGAGAACTGCACGGCGTACGGCTCTGGCTGCCCCGCGTACTGGCGGGCCCTCCCGGCGACCAGCGACGACGTCCGCCAGTGCAGCGCGTGCGGCGACCAGGTCTACTACTGCGTGACGATCGAGCTCGCGCGTGCGCGCGTCAAGCAGGGTCAGCGGGTCGCGGTCGACGCGACGTGCACGCGCGAGATCGGAGATCTCGAGCACGTCTGCGTGGCCTGCCACGCGCGGGTCCCGCCGAACAACCGGTACTGTCCGCAGTGCGGACACGCGTTGTAGCCGGCGATCGCCTGGCTCCAGGGATAGGTGTCATGCGCGCGCTCGTCCCGCGTTAACAGTTCGCGGGCTCGCTCGTCTTCGCTGCGGTGGAGGTCGCTTACAGTGTCGCGATGCGAACCCGCGAGCTCGACGAGTTGCCGGCCGTCGTGGTCGCAGCTCGCGACGGGGATCGCGCGGCGTTCGGCGAGCTGTACCGCCGGTTCTCGCGCGCCGTGCACGGCATCGTGCTCGCCCGCGTCGCGTACGGCGACGTCGCGGATCTCGTCCAGGAGGTGTTCACGATCGCGCTCCAACGGCTCCCTCAACTCACCGAGATCGCGGCATTCCCGGGCTGGCTGCTCGCGATCGCGCGCAACCGGGCGATCGATCACGTCCGCGGTGCCAAGCCGAGCGACGCGCTACCGGCCGAGCTGGCGACGACGGCGTCGCGCGCGGCCGAGGTGTCCCAGGTGATCGCGGCGCTCCGCGCGTTGCCCGAGGCGTACCAGGAGACGCTGATCCTGCGGCTGGTCGAAGGCATGACCGGCCCCGAGATCGCCGAGCAAACCGGGCTGTCGCCGGGCTCGGTGCGTGTCAACCTGCACCGAGGGATGAAGCTGCTCCGCGCAAGCCTCGGCATCACGCCCACGGAAGAGGACTCACGATGACCAGGCCGGATGACGAAGCCGACCGCGCCGACTACCTGTGGGATCGCAGCGGCCCGCCCGATCCCGAGATCGCGCGGCTCGAGACGCTGCTCTCACCGCTGCGCCACGACGCGCCGCAGGACGAGCTGAAGCTTCGCCGTCGACGTTCGCGCACGCCGTTCGTGATCGCGATGGTCGTCGCGGCGTCGCTCGCGCTCGTGATGTGGTGGCGGTGGCCGCGCACCGACGCGCCAGCCGTGGCGTGCAACGGTGACACCGGGTTCGCGTTCACCGCGAGGACCGGCACGGTGGGATGCGCGGGTGCCGCGGTGGCGAGCGGCGTGCTGGCCGTCGGGGCCACGCTCGATACCGGAGGACACGAGGCCGAGCTCGCGATCGCGAACATCGGTCGGGCCGAGCTCGGCGCGAACACCCGCGTGCGGCTCGACCGCACCAGCGCCGAACATCACCAGCTGTTCCTCGAGGTCGGTCACCTGCACGCGCGGGTGTCGGCGCCGCCCCGGATCTTCGCGGTTGCGACGCCCAGCGCCCACGTCACCGATCTCGGCTGCGAGTACTCGGTCGACATCGATCCATCGGGAGCCGGAGAGATCCACGTCATCACTGGCAAGGTCGAGCTCGAGACGGCAGGCGGCACGGTCGTGGTGGCCCCGGCGGGCACGCACGCGCGCTTGCTGGCCGGTCGCCACGCCAGCCTCCCGCTGGCCGACCGCGCGGGTCCCGAGATCACCGCGGCGCTGCGCGCCCTCGAGGCCGATGCGCCCGATGGCGTGGCCCGGGTGCTCGCCGCCGCACGCGAGGTCGACGCGATCACGGTGGCGAACCTTGCCGCCGTCGCGCCGGCGGCGAGCAAGCGCGCGGTGCTGGACCGGCTCGCCGAGCTGGTCCCACCCCCGCAGCCGGTGACCGTCGATCAGGCACTCGCGGATCGCGCGGTGTTCGAGCTGTGGTTCGACGAGGTCGTGCGAAGAATCAGGTGAGCGGGTGGGCGATTCCGCCCGCTTGATCCGGCGCAAGTCCCGTCTGGCCCCGGATTGCGCGGGTTTGCCTGTGGCACGCGCGGTGCTCGGGACTCAGGGCATGAAGACCCACGGCAAGGACCCCAATCAGGGCGAAGGCGACAAGATGTCGGCCCGCCACTACGGCCGGTCGGTCCGCGAGTTTATCGCCGAAGGCAAGGTCGACGACGCCGCGCGTAACGCCAAGGCCTACGTCGAGCGCAGTCCCGATCTCGCCGAGCGCGCCGAGCGCAGGGCGCGCAAGGGTCCGCGCGGCACGCGGGTGTCGGTCGACGAGCTGATCGCCAGGAGTCGCTCCGCGGTCGATCGCGTGATGGCGATGCTCGAGCGAGCGACGTCGAAGCTGCGCTCGCGACCGCACCGCAGCAAGTAACCCAGACCCGTAACCCTGACCGTCTCGAAAGGCTCCAATGCCAATTCTCCTCACCCTCCTGATCGGCCTTCTCATCGGCACACTTGCCAGGCTCGTCATGCCCGGGAAGGATCCGGGCGGCGCGATCGTCACGATCCTGCTCGGCGTCGCGGGCGCGGTCGTCGCCGGCATGTTCGGCCAGGCGGTGGGCTGGTATTCCGCCGGAGAAGGTCCCGGCATCATCGCGTCGATCCTCGGCGCGGTGGTCCTCCTCGCGACCTACGGCGCCATCGTCGGCCGGAGGGCGATCTGACATGACGACCGTACAACCCCACCCGCTGATCGAACCACCTTCGGTCGGTCATGAGCCATACAACCCGGTGCGCGACGACAGCAAGCTGTCACCGACCGAGGATCTCGATCGCGAGCCCGACGGCGTTCCGCACAGTGTCGTCGGCCTCACCGCCCTGTTCTCGGTGCTGCTCGCCATGCTCGTGGCGTTTCTGTTCCTCAGTGGGGGCGGGGTCACCCGCGTCGCGGCGGTCCTGCTCGCGTTGATCGCCATCCCGGTCCTCGTCAGCACGCTCCGCAAGAAGGCGGAGCATGATCGCGATCACGTGCACCCTTCGCGTTGAGGCCGGCGAAATCGCCCAGGCGTCTCGTGCGCTTGGAGGAGCTGGGCGCCAGCGCCCGCCTCGCCTCGGTGTTTCGCGCAGTTGCGCGGGTACCGATCTTGCGCATGAGGTCTTCCAGCGATGTCGCGGCATGCATGGTTCGTCTTCGTCTTCGGCTGGCTCGTCGGCCCGGTGGTCGCGTGCAGTCACGCGCGTACGCCGGTTCACCGGCCGGGTGGCGAGTTCCTCGAGTCGATCCGGTTCGAAGGCAACCAGCAGCTCGGCCGTGGCGAGCTCGTGACCGGCCTGGCGCTGCATCGCACCCAGAGGCGCGGCCGAGCTCCCGACCCCTACCTCGTGCAGGTCGACGCGGACCGGATCCGCGGCGAGTATCTGCGCAAGGGCTATCTCGATGTCGACGTGCGCTCGCGGGTGGAGCGCGCTGGCGATGCGGCGACCGTCATCTACTCGGTGGAGGAGGGTGTCCGCGCCACCACACGCGTCGTCATCACCGGCATCCCGGACGACCCGCAGCTGCCGGTCTCGAAGGTCCGCGCCGAGCTGCCGCTGCGCGACGGAGCGTGGTTCGACTACGCGGTCTACGACGCCGCCAAGCAGCGGCTACGGACCGTGGTCGAGGACGCGGGCTATGCGCACGGCAAGCTCGAGGCGACGGTGTCCGCCGATCGCGCGAACCACGAAGCGATCATCCGGCTCCACTACACGCTCGGGCCCAAGTGCACGTTCGGCCCGGTCGAGATCACCGGTGTCCAGGGCGAGCTCGCGGACGCCGTGCGGGGCCGCCTGCAGTTCGCGCCGGGCGATCGATACTCGATCTCCGCGATCACCGCGACGCGGAACGCGCTGTATGGACTCGGGCGGTTCTCGACCGTCCAGGTGCGGCCCACCGAGACCGCCTCTCCGGTGGTCGCGGTCGAGGTCGCGGTCACGGAGAGCGCGCGACACGAGGTCAAGCTCGGTGGCGGCGTCGGCGTCGATCCGACGGCGTACGAGATCCGCGGCCGCGCCGGCTACACCGTGGTGGGCTGGCCGTTCCCGCTCGACACCGCTTCGATCGAGCTCCAGCCGGCCTATGCCGTGCTCCGCGCCGGCAACGGCCGCGAGCCGCGGATCCGCGCGATCGCCCGGCTCGAGCGTCAGGATCTGTTCTGGACCTATGCGAAGGGCGCGGTCGAGGGCGGCTGGAACTACCTGACGATCGAGGCATACACGAGCTACGGCCCGCGCGCACGGCTCGGGTTCTCCACGCCGCTCGGCACGCCCAAGCTCCAGGCCCGCATCGGCTGGGCCATCGAGCATCTCGACTTCCGAGGGATCTCGCCGCTGATCGATCCGGCGCTCCAGAGGAATCTGCGAGACAACCCGATCGAGACCCGGATCGGAGCGTACGCCGAGCTGCGGGCGATCGAGGGCACGAGGTATGCGGGCGGTGCGTACCGCTATCTCGAGCTCGTACCCGAGCTGCGCGGCTTCGTCCCGCTCGGAACCGCCACCCTCGCGGGCCGGCTGCGCACCGGCGTGTTCTACGGCGACGTCCCGGCGACCGAGCGCTTGTTCTCCGGGGGCGCCTCGAACCACCGCGGCTTCGGCGAGCGCCAGCTCTCGCCGTCGGTCACGGGGGAGATCGAGGGCAGTGGACGCACCGTGCCCTACGGCGGCACCGCGATGCTCGAGGCCAGCCTCGAGGCGCGGATCCCGATCACGACCTGGCGCAAGATCGGCATCGGCGCGGTGACGTTCCTCGACGGAGGCGACGTCACCGAGCAGCGGAACCAGCTCGATCCGCTCGACCTGCACTGGGCGGTGGGCGCCGGCCTGCGGCTGCTGACGGTCGTTGGACCTGTGCGGTTCGATGTCGCGTACCGGCTCAACCGCACCGGACCGACGGAGCCCGCGCCCGGCTCGCACTTCGCGTTCCACCTGACGGTGGGAGAGGCATTCTGATGTCATCGGCGTGGCGGTGGACCAGGCGCATCGTGCTCGGCCTGTTCGCGTTCGTCCTCCTCGCGGTCGGCGCGGTGCTCGTCGTGCTGCACACCGATTACGGCCGCGACCTCGTGCGCGCGCGGGTCGAGGGCAAGCTCGACACCACGTTCGTCGGCGGCGGGTCGATCGGCAAGCTCGAGGGCAGCTTGTTCGGAGAGCTGGTCGCGCTCGATGTCGTGATCAACGGTCCCGATGGCAAGCCCGCGATCCGGATCAAGAGGCTGAGGCTCGAGCTCGGCTTGCTGCCGCTGGCCTCGCACGAGCTCAGGATCTCGGGGCTGGTCGCCGACGACGTCGAGGTCGACCTCCGGCGCGGCGAGCACGGCGAGCTCCAGCTCACGCACCTGCTACGGCCCAACCCCGAGTCGACGTGGAGCGTGGAGCTGCGCGATCTCACCGTGCATCGGGCCCACCTCGCGTACGACGCCGGCACCGAGATCCTGAACCTCGACGCGATCGAGATCCGGGGCGCCGCGCACCTGCCGCACGACCAGCCGCTCGATGCCAGCGTGGAGATCACGGGGCGCTGGCGCGAGCGAGCCGCACCGGTCCGGATCGCAACCACGGTGCACGCCGAGCTCGCGGGCCAGGAGGGTGCAACGTTGACCATCCCGACGCTCGTCGCCAACGTCGGCGACGTCTCGGTGACCGGCACCGCGTTGCGCATCGTCGTGCCAGCGGCGGATCGCGCCGATCGCGCCGACCGCCGGGGTTCACCGGTGTTCGCCGGCAGCCTCGTCGTCAAGGCCCCGCGCGACGCGGTCGGAGCGCTCGCCCCCAGCGTCGAGCTCCCAGCTGACCTCGAGCTGCGGGTCGATGCGTCGCCGGTCGCGGGCAAGGCGGTCACGCACCTCGAGCTCGACGCCGAGATCGGTACCCAGCCGGTCCACGCGCTGCTCGACGTGGACCTGGCGGCGAACCGCGTCGTCGGCGTGATCGCGGCCGGCGACCTCGACCTCGGCAAGCTCACGCGCGGCAAGCTCGTCGCGCACGGAGGTGGCTTCGCGGTGATCGATGTCGCCCAGGGCGATCCCGGCAAGCTGCCGGTCGGTCACGCCATGATCCACGCCTCGGGGCAGTACGAGGACTACCCCGAGACCGGCGTCATGATCGCGCTGGCGTCGACGGGCGAACGGGTCACGGCGACGATCGGTGCCGCCAACCCCGGCCTCACCGCCGCGATCCGCGGTGACCTCGTGAAGACAGGTGATCGCCTCACGCTCGAACGCGGAACGATCGTCGCGTCGACCCGGGATCCGGCTTCCGCGAGCCGTGGCAAGGCGCCGGTGCATGGCATGCTGAGCGTCGACCTCGTGGCGAGCGGCGTGCTGGCCCCGGAAGCCGAGCTCGCGGTGACCGGGCGGATCCAGGGCAAGCAGGTTCGGGTGGAGGACGTGACGATCGCGGCGCTCGACGTCGCCGTCGATGCCCGCGGGATCCCGTCGCGCCCGATCGGCAAGGCCGAGCTCTCGGCCGATGGCGTCCAGCGCGGCGACGTGGTCTTGCGCGAGCTCCGGGTGACCGCGGCGAACCGCGAGGACGGCAAGATCTCGGTCTCGATGAGGTCGCGCCCGAAGGCCACCTCGTGGCTGTTCGAGGCCGACGCCCTGGTCACGCCGGGCCAGGTCGTCACCGTCGATCTGCAGCGGCACCTCGTCCGCGCGGGCACCAACGCCGACTGGGTCGGGACGACCGGCCGCGTGACGATCGGCAAGCAGCGGATCGAGGTCCGCGATCTCAGGAGCGCGAGCCGTGATGGCGTGGTGACGCTCGCGGGCGTGTACCACCGTGCGGGTGCTCGCGCCGGCGACCTGGTCGCGAAGCTCGACGCGAACGCGATGGTGCTCGACGACCTGCGCTCGGGGCTGCGCGGCACGATCGACGCGCACGCGGATGTCGAGCGCACCCACGGCCGGTTCGTCGGCACCGTGCAGATCAAGGCGGCGGGCGTGGCGCTCGGCCCCACGATGCTCGGCGTCGACGGCGAGGCGAGGCTCGAGGTGGGTGCCGGCAAGCTCGTGGTGGCCGCGCGCGCCGGCACCGCGCGGCTCGGGACGGTGACGCTGGCGCTCGATCTCGATCCGCCGAGGGACCTCGCGAACGTGACCGCGTGGAAGCACCTCGGGCGCGACCGGATCCGGACGGCCGAGCTCACGCTCGGGGACCTCGATCTGTCCAGCGCGGCCAAGCTGGCCGGGCTGCCGGGAGAGTACGCAGGCAAGCTCGACGGTGACCTCCAGCTGTCCGCCACCGGCAGCGGCGGCAAGCTCTCGCTACGCGACCTGATGGCGCCGGCCCTGCGTGGCACCGGCCGGGTCAGCGCGGAGCTCCGGATCTCCGAGCCCGCGCGAGGCGAGATCCACCCGAGCGTGACCGCGCGCATCGAGGGGATCGCCACCCTCATGGCCGAGGCGCGGCTTCGCATGCCGGACCACCTGTTCGACCCGGGGGCCTGGAAGGCCAACGGGCGTGGTGTCCTCCAGAGCGCGTCGCTGCGTGCCGAGAACATCGAGCTCGATCCGGGGCTGCTCGAGCGGTTCGGCCTCGTGACCTCTGCGCGGGGCCAGCTCAGCATCGTCGCGGAGATCGCCGAGGCGGCGCGCAGCGCGAAGCTCGCCGTCGGGATCCGCCACCTGCGTGGCTCGCCGATCTCGCAGCCGATCGACGTCGACCTCACGGCCACGAGCGACGACCAGGCGACCACCGCCACGCTCGTCGCGAGGACGCGCCAGGTCAAGCGCGACGGCGAGGTCGAGACCCCGGTCGGGCCCGAGGTGAAGCTGCTCGACGCCTGGGGCTCGATCCCGCTGACGATCGCCGAGCTCGCGGCGAATCCGCGGGCCGCGCTCGGCGAGCCGCTGCGGGTGGTCGCGACGGTGCCGAACGTCCCGGCGCCCCCGTTGCTCGCGGTGTTCGGTCGCACCGCGCTGCTCGCCGGCGCGATCGACGGCAAGATCGAGGTCGCGGGCACGCTCGGCAAGCCGACGGTGGTCGCGAAGCTCACCGGCACGAACCTCGAGGTCCCGTCCAGGCGCGGGGGCAAGCCGATCAAGAGCGTGCAGCGGATCGCGTTCGATGCGACCTGGGATGGCAGCATCGGCAACGTCGTGATCGATGGCGTGCAGGACGTCGGTACGCTCAGGCTGGTCGCTCATGGCAGCCCGAAGGCCCTCGCCGAGGCGACCGTCACCTTGAAGGCCAACCAGTTCGATCTCGGTTCGCTGCTCGCGTTCGCGCCAGGCCCCGCAGGCGGCGCCGCCGGCCGGCTCGATGCCGATCTCAGGCTCCGCGGTCTCGACCCACGGAGCGCGAAGCTCGCCGGCGAGCTCCACCTGAGCAATGCGCGCATCCCGATCGCCCCGACGGTCGGTACGCTGCGGCGCGCCAAGCTCGACGTCGTGATCGACGGCGACGCCCTCCGGCTCAAGCTCGACGGTCGCCTGGCCGGGGGCAAGGTGCTCGCCGAGGGCACGATCGCGATGGCTGGAGCCTCGCCGATGGGCGGCACGCTGACGATGACCCTGCGCAAGGTCTCGTCGATCGGCCTGGTCGAGCCCACGATCGACGCGGACGTCATCATCAAGCTGCGCCGCGAGGCCGATCGCTGGATCGCCGATGTTGGTGTCCGCAACGCGGACATCGTGGTCCCGAGCAGTCGCGGCGAGCAGCTCAAGCCCGCCGGGGCACCGGCGGACATGGTGTTCATGACCGGCGACCGGATCACGAACCGGCCGATGAAGAAGCGGGTGCCGACGCGCCCGATGATCGTCGCGAACGTCACGCTGTACCCGGCCCACGTCAAGTCCGATGAGCTGCGCAGCATCATCAACGGCCGGGTGTCGATCACGGCCGATCTCGAGTCGATCGGCATCGTCGGAACGATCGACGCCGATCGCGGTGACCTCGATCTGTTCGGCACGCGCTACCAGGTCGAGCGTGCGTCGGTCCGGTTCGACGGCTCCACCGATCCGTTGCTCGACGTGCGGATCACGCACGACTTCCCCGACGTCACGACGATCGCCGAGGTCCGTGGCCGGCTCAGCAAGCCGGAGCTGACCATGTCGTCCAATCCGGCGACCTACTCGCAGGGCGAGCTGCTCGCGTTCTTGCTCGGTGGGGAGCCCGGTGGTGTCCCTGGTGACGCGCGGGAACGCGCCACCGCGGCCGGCGCCTCGTACGTGGCGAACAAGATCGGCGGCTACGTGAAGGGTGCGCTCCCGATCGATGTCGACGTGCTCCGTTACCAGGCCGCGACCTCGACGACCAGCGCGGCGTTCACCATCGGCACGTGGCTGAGAGACAATCTCTTCCTCGCATACCGGCGCCGGCTCGAGGCGCGGCCCGACGAGAACTCGGGCGAAGGTCAGCTCGAGTACTGGCTGTCGCGGCGCGTGGTCGTCGAGGCCACGGCCGGCGATCGCGGCCACCACGGCCTCGATCTGCTGTGGCGACGGCGCTACTGAGACTCGGGCTTCGCGAACCGCCGCGCGCCATCGCTCGACGTGGTGATCACGCACGTCGCGCCGACGCCGTGTCGAGCAGTTACGGTGGCACGGCGCGTGCTGAGTCCCCCTGCATGCCGAGCTCGGTCACCAGCCACGCCGCTGCTTCTGTAAGTGCGGCTCGCCCGGCGACGCCGCAACGGATCGTCACCCTCGCATTCGATTCCACGGCGCAGGCGCGACAGGCGCTGACGTCGGCGCTCCGGCTCCAGGAGCACGACCTCCTGACGCTGCACGATGCGGTGTTCGTGAGCCGCGCCGAGGATGGCACCACGAAGGTCACCGAGACGGTCGATCCGGCCCCGGTGGCAGCGGCCGTGCCGTCATCGCTGCTGGGAGCCGTGGTCGGCATGCTGGTCGGCGGTCCGCTCGGGTTCTTGATCGGCGGGGTGCTCGCCGGCTGCAGCGGGGCGCTCCTGGCCAGGCTCGTCGACACCGGGATCCCCTCCCGGGTGGTCGGCGAGCTGCGGCAGCTGACGCGGCCCGGGCAGACCGTGCTCGCGCTGCAGGTCAGCGACCTCGCGGGGATGGCCGTGATCGAGGAGCTGCGGCCGGGCCTGCCGACCGACCGGCGGTCGTGAGTTTGCATTCTCCGCGCGGCAACGCCAGTCTCGTCGTGCGGTGGTTCGTCCCTGGCTCGTGGTGCTCGTGCTCGCGGTCGGCTGCGGGGGGCCCAGGCACGCCCGCAGGCCGGAGAACGCCGAGCTGGTGTGGCTGGCGTCGATCCAGGTCGTCGGCAACAAGGCGATCGACACCGATGATCTGGTGCCCGGGCTCGCGCTCGACCGCGCCAGGCGCGATGGCCACTCGGCCGATCCCTACCAGCTCTCGCTCGACATCCAGCGGATCAAGAACGCCTACACCCGGCTCGGCTACTTCGATGCCCGGGTCGAGGGCCAGATCAATCGCGACGACAACGCCGAGACGGTGGTGTTCACCGTGGTCGAGGGACCACGGCTGCATGCCCGGGTCGAGATCGTCGGACTACCGCCCGAAGTCGCCGAGGCCGCGGCGCGCAAGCTGATCAAGCTCCGCGATGGCGAGCTGTTCGACTACGAGAAGTACGATGACGCCAAGGAGCCGCTGAAGCTGCTGGTCGAGGAAGCGGGCTACGCGCACGTCGATCTGTACGCGGCGGTGACCGTCGACAAGAGCCGCGGCGTCGCGGTGGCCAGCTACGCGCTCGAGCCCGGGGATCGCGCCCGCTTCGGGGAGGTGACCATCGTCGGGGTCGCCGGCGATCTGCGCGGGGCGATCGAGGTGCGGCTGACGTTCGCTCCGGGCGACATCTACTCGCGGCGCGCGCTCGTCGAGACCCAGCGCGCGATCGACGATCTCGGCCGGTTCTCGTCGGCCCACATCGACCTCGATCGGACCCAGGGCCAGATCGTGCCGGTCAAGATCACGGTCACCGAGGCCGATCGCCACGAGATCAAGCTGGGCGCGGGCGCGGGCTACGAGCCGCTGACCTACGAGGCCCGCGTCCGTGGTGGCGCCTCCTACGTCCCCGCCGACTACCCGCTGTGGATGCTGGCCGCCGACTTCCGGATCGCCGAGACCTACGACCACGACCTCGAGAACCCGCAGGCGAAGGCCCGGATCCTGTTCTCTGCACTGCGCTACGACTTCCTCAGGCCCCGCCTGACCGGCGAGATCGCCGTGGGCCTCGACTACCTCACCGTCGAGGCCTACACGTCCAAGGGGCCCGAGGCGCGGCTCGGCGTCAGCTTCCCGCTCGGGCGGCGCTGGCTGACGGCACGCATAGGCTGGGCCTTCACCTACCTCGACTTCACGGGCATCAGTGGCTTCCTCGACGCGCGGACCCGCCGCCAGCTCGGCCTCGGCGGCAACGAGCGCCTCGGCAGGTTCGACCAGGCGGTGACCGCCGATCTGCGGGACGATGCGATCGAGCCGCACAAGGGTTGGTTCGTCAGCCTGCGGGTGACCGAGGGCACGCCGTACGCGGGTGGGGCACTCCACTACGTCGAGCTGCAGCCCGATCTCCGGTTCTACGTCCCGCTCGGCCGCGTGGTGCTCGCGTTGCGGCTGCGCGGGGGCGCGATCGTCGGCGACGTGCCGGTGACCGAGCGGTTCTTCTCCGGGGGCGCGCAGAGCCACCGTGGATTCTCCGACCGCCACCTCGCCCCGAGCATCTCTGGCATGGTCGACGGGAGGACCGGGTCGGTGCCGATCGGAGGTCGGGAGTTCGTCGAGACCGGTGGCGAGCTCAGGATCCCGATCGGACATGTGTGGGGATATCCGGTCGGGGTGACGCTGTTCGTCGATGGCGGTGATGTCCCGGCCGACGCGGACTCGATCGATCCGCTGAACCTCCACTGGGCTGTCGGTCCGGGACTCTCGTGGAAGGTCGGAGGCGTGAAGATCAGGCTCGATGCCGGATATCGTGTCACTCGCCAGTCCGAACCCGGGTTCCTCGCGAACCAGACGCTCCATCTTGGCATCGGAGAGACCTTCTGATGCGACGCGCGCTGCGATGGGGCAAGCGGATCGTGCTCGGTACGCTCGCGCTCGCGCTCGTGGTCATCGGCTTCGTGCTGATCGCGGTCCACACCGACTGGGGACGCGAGCAGCTTCGCCGCAAGCTCGAGGCGTCGCTGCAGGACACGTTCCCCGGTGGCGTCAAGGTCGGGCGGCTCGAGGGCAGCGTGCTGGGCGAGCTGGTGATCCGCGACCTCGAGATCGCCGCGCTCGATGGCAAGCCGGCGATCGCGATCAAGACGCTGCGCGCGGAGCTGGCGCTCTGGCCGCTGGTTCACAAGACGGCCCGGATCGACACGCTCGCGGCCGAGGACGTGACCGTCACCCTCGGGTCCTCCCCGCTCGTCAAGCCGTCCGCCGACCCGGACTCGGCTCCGACCCCGTGGAGCGTCGAGCTACCGGCGCTCGCGGTTCACCGGGCGCAGGTCGTGGCGGTGACGGGGGCTGGCCCGATCACACTCGACGACCTCGAGCTCGCGGGCGATCTCGCGCTCCCCGCGGGTGACGCGATGCGGGCCAACGTCCGCGCACACGGCACGTGGCGCGAGCGCAAGCTGCCGGTCGAGCTGGAGGCGAGCGTGCTCGTCGGCGGCTCGGTCAACGTCCCGGTCGCCAAGCTCTCGGTGGGTGACGTCCGGATCGAGGCGGGCGAGCTCGCGGTGGACCCCTCGCATCCGATCGGCATGCTCAGCATCACCGGATCCGCCGCCGCGATCGCGGCGATCGAGCCCAGGCTCGTGCTCCCCACCGCCGTCCAGATGACGATCACGATGAACGGGTCGCAGTTCGAGCTCGAGGGTGCGCTCGGCACCACGCGGATGGCCGGACAGCTGGGCGTCGATCTCGGCGCGCAGACGGTGAGCGGCATCGTGGGGGCGATCGGTATCGACCTCGCGCAGCTCACGTCGGGCAAGCTGACGGGGCAGGGGGAAGCGACGGTGGCGTTCGAGGCCAATCTCCAGGGGGCGCGCGGCGTCATCGGCGTGCATGGCAGCTACGCCGATCTGCCGGCGGGGCACGCCACCGCGCACTTCGACGCCAAGCGCGATCACGCCGACGTGCTGGTGCTCGCCAGCTCGGCGGGGGACGCGCTTGCCTACGTCCGCACGTCGCTGCGCTGGCACGATGGACGGGTCGAGCTCGACAGCGGCCGGGTGGTCGCGACCGCGAACGACGCTGGCGCGGCGAGCGCGGGGCGGCTGCCGGTCACCGGTGCGCTGCGGGCCGAGGTCAGCCTCGTGCACAAGGGTTCGCTCGTGCCACTCGACCTCGAGCTCACCGGGCGCGCGGCTGGCCGGCGCGTTCGCTACGGCGACGACGTGGGGGTCGGTTCGC
Source organism: Deltaproteobacteria bacterium (assembly GCA_018262455.1). The sequence continues at coordinate 13,935 of JAGSPR010000068.1, forward strand.
TCGCCGCGGTGTTCGGGGCGTCTGCCAGCTCCGAGCGCGTGGTCGCGTCCGGCGACGTCACGGCGACGAACGTGTGGCGCGCCGGCGCGCCGGTCGGCTCGGCGCGGGTTCATGCCGACTACCTGGCCGATGGTCGGATCCGGGCCCAGATCCACGCCACACCCGCGGCCGCGCCGCTCATCGTCGATCTCGGGGCGACCATCACGCCCGGCCCGGTGATCGACATCGCGCTGGCTCGTCACACCGTGAAGCCGTCGACCGGCGCCACCTGGCACGGCGCGGGCGGCCACATCGCGATCTCCGAGAGCGCGGTCACCGTCACCGGCCTGACGACCACCAACGGCGAAGGCAAGATCGTGGTCCGCGCGAAGCTGGATCGCGTGCGCGATGGGCTCGACGCGAAGCTGGAGGCGACCGAGGTCCCGCTCGCGAACTTCGATCCAACCCTGGGCGGCAAGGTGTCCGGCACGGTCGTCGCCCGGCGGTCCCGCGGACGGTGGGACGGCTCGGGGAGCTTTTCGGGGACCGGGCTCGTGGTCCGGCCGGACATCCCGGCGCTCGACGCCAAGCTCGTCCTCGGGCTCGCGAATCGTCACGTCCACCTCGATGTCGAGGCGTCGAACGGAAGCCTCGGCCGCGCGCGCTTCGAGCTCGCGTTCGATGGCCCGCGCGACATCACCGACGTGGCGGCCTGGCGCACGCTCGAACGCCCCGCGGTGACCCGCGCCACGTTGACCGTCGACCACGTCAACCTCGCGAGCATCGCTCCCACCGGCGGCATGATCGATGGCCAGATCTTCATCGCCGGCGCCGACACCCACGGGTCGATCGAGGTCACGAACATCCAGACGCCGGTCGGCACGGTCGAGGGCAAGGTCAGCTTCTCGCCCCGCGGTCGCGATCTGGTCGCGTCGTGGGACGCCAGGGTCAGCGAGCTCGGCAAGGCCAGCGTCGGGATCGAGATCGCGTTTCCCGATCGGCCGCTCGATCCCACGGCCTGGCAGGCACTCGGCGCCGGCGCGGTCCGCTCGCTGACGGCCCGGCTCGACGATCTCGTGATCGACCCCGCGCGGCTCGCGCGGCTCGGCATCACGTTGCCGATGAGCGGCCACGCGAACCTCCAGCTCGACCTCGGCAGCGCCGCGGCCGAAGCCACGTTGACCGTCAACGCCACGGGGGTCGAGGGCGGCCCGCTCGCGCGGCCGATCGATGCCCACCTCACCGCCACGACGAGCGCGAGCGGCACGACCGCGAGCGCATGCGTCGCGCGCACCGCCGGCAAGGACGTGCGCCCCGGCGCCTGCGGGGACGCGGGCGGGCTCGCGAGCGCGAACGCGCCGCGCCCGCTGTTCGAGCTCACCGGCGTGCGGATGCCGGTCACGTTCACGCAATGGATCGTCGCGCCGCGCACCGCCCTGGCCGCGCCGATCACCGGAACGCTCGCGCTCCCGATGCAGGACGCCCCGGCGTTCCTCGCGGTGCTCGGCCGCCACGACTTCGTCGCCGGATCGCTCGAAGGCAGCGCGACGCTGGACGGCACGCTCGGCGAGCCGACCGGTCACGCGTTGTTCACCGCGCGCAACATGAGCCTCGCCTCCGCGATCGCCGGCCGCACGATCCCGACGCTCACCAAGCTCGAGGTCGATGCCAAGTGGTCCGGCAGCGACGGCGCGCTTTCGGTCACCGCCGTGGAGTCGAACCAGGGCAAGCTGCGGCTCAAGGCCACGGGCAGGCCCGATCGGCTGTCGACCATCGTCGCGGGGATCGGCGCCGAGAACCTCGACCTCGCTCCGCTCACCGCGTTCCTCCCCGGCGCGCTCGCCGCAGCCTCGGGCACCCTGCGCGCCGCGCTGCGGATCGACAGCCTCGATCCGGCCACCCGCACCATCCGCGGTGACCTCCACCTGCGGGACGGCAACATCCCGATCGCGCCGATCATCGGCACGCTCCGCAAGGCCGACGCCGATGTCACGCTGCTCGATAGCGGCATCACCGTCAAGGCCAAGGGCGTGCTCGGCGCGGCCAGGGTGGCCAACGTCAGCCTCGACGCCAAGCTGCCGAACGATCTGTCCAGCTTCACCGGCACCCTCGTCCTGTTCCAGGTCGCACCGCTCTCCGAGATCGAGCCCCTCATCGATGGCACGGTCGAGGCCCAGCTCCGCCGGACGGGCAAGCAATGGACCGGCACGTTGACCGTGAAGAACGCGCGCGTCCTCGTGCCACCTCGCAGCGGTGGCGATCTGCTCGATGCCGACGCCCCGGAAGACATCTACGACGTCGACAAGGCCCCCGACACCAAGCTCGGCCTCGCCAACGCGCGTGAGCCGGTCCGGCCCTGGCTCGACGCGAGCGTGATCCTCCTGCCGACGCCCGTCGAGGTCGAGGAGTACGGCGTCCGCGGCTCGATCCGCAGCCGTGACCTCAGCATCGCGATCGGCGACACCATCGGCCTGCGGGGCAAGATCGTCATCGAGTACGGCGTGGCCGACGACCTGTTCGGACGCCAGTACCGGATCGAGCCCACCGAGGCGGTCAGCTTCGACGGGACCATCGATCCCGAGATCGACGTCCGGCTGGTCCACGAGTTCCCGTCGCTGGTGCTGACCGCGCTCATCCAGGGCCGGCTCAGCGCCGAGGACTTCCCGCGGCTGGAGTTCGAGGCCAACCCGCGCGGCAAGTACGGCCGCGACCAGCTGTTCGCGTTCTTCGCCGGTGCCGACCCCGAGGGGGAGTCCACCACCCAGGCGCGCGATGCCGCCGCGGGCGCCGGCGCGTCCGTGCTCTCGTCGGTGCTGTCCAGCCGGCTCAAGAAGGTCCTCCCCAAGCAGCTCAAGCTCGATGTCATCAAGTGCGAACCCGGCAGCTCCACCGCGAGCGCCTCGTGCACCCTCGGCAAGTGGTTCTTCGATCAGAGGCTCTACGTCGCGGGCAAGCGACGCTCGCAGCCTCGCCCCGACGAGAACACCGAGGACGTCCAGGCTCAGTACCGGCTGTCGCGCGAGTGGATCCTCGAGGGTGTCGGCGGGGACCGTGGCCACGACGGGATCGACCTGTTCTGGCGCCGCCGCTGGTAACGCCGGCTACCCGCGCTCGAGCAGGACCTCTTCGTAGGTCGCCACGGGCTCGAACCCGAGCTGTGCGTAGCACGCGATCGCGGCGTGGTTATCGGCCTTCACGTTGAGTCCGATCAGCTCGACGGTCTGCAGCAGCGACCTGCACAGGCGCGACGTCACCTTCGCCGCGAGCCCGCGACGCCGATGGTGTGGCGCGGTCGCGATGTTGCCCAGCGCGGCCACGCGCTCGTTCGCCGAGTAGACGTGGATCCCGGCCGCGGCGATCATCTCGTTTCCCTCGCGGATCGCGAAGTACTGGCGCGTCTCGAGCATGCGCGGGTCGAACCAGTTGCCGGGATAGCAGCGCGCGTAGAACGCGCCGAGCTCGACCGCATCGTCGGGCCCGAGCTGGTCGACGTCGGGGGCGAGGGGTTGCAGCCGGGTTGGATCGACGAGCGCCATCTTGAGATGGGCGCCGTGACCGTGCACGCGGTGGCGACCTGCGAGCGTGGCCACGAGCGACGGGCTGACGTGCGCGTGGAGCCGGGCCGGAAGCTCGGGGAGGATCGTCTCGATCAGGTGGGCGAGGCCCTCGCACTCGTCGTCCGGCGCGAGCGCGATCAGCACCGACGAGGCGGGCGGCGTGTAGAGCAGCGCGATCGCGTCACCACGCGCAAACCACGTGGTGTGTGGCCAGAAGAAGTCGTCGAGGTCACCGAGCTCGTAGACGTGCAAGGCGGGATGGCGGCGGAGCGACGCGCGGATCTGAGCCTGGTCGCGGATGCGGGCTGCCATGAGGGGGCAACCTACCCTAACCTCGGGTCGGTCAATTCTCGAGCACGGCGTCGAGCGCATCGACCAGCGAGACGAGGTCGGCATGGAGCGCCGCCTGGTCGATGTCGAGGTCGATGTTGTCGCCGGTGGCGTCGGCGGCGATGGTCATGCGGTCGCGGAACTCGGCGAAGTCGGGGTTGTCGGCGCTGGTCTGGAACCACATCGTTGCGTGAGGTGCGTACAGCGTTTCGTCACGCCACACCCACCCGTTCTCGATGAGGAGTTGCCTGAGATGTGACCACCGAGCGTCCTGCATGCCAGGAGGTCGGGTGCAGGTTGTATGCCCTAGCGATCTCGGCGCCGCCCGAGCAGCCCACGGACGGCGGACCGTGCGCCGAGGCGCGGTAGTTGCGTCAGCGCGCGCGCGAGCGCGATCGCGAGCTGGAGCGGCGAATCCCCGCGCGCCTCGAGGGTGGTGCGCTGTCCGCTCGCCACGTCCTCGATGGCGCCACGCGCGATCGTCCGAGATCCATCGCTGCGGATCTCGACGACGAGCCGCGCGACCACCGGAGGCTCGCCCTGCAGCTCGCCGGCGGGGGGCGCGGAGATCAGCTCGGGTTTGTCGCGATCGGCCATCATCGCAGCTTACCGCCCGGGTCCGCGGAGCGCATCGTCGACGGCAACGATCGAGCAGCCATCGCAGCTGTCTCGACCCGGCGGGGGCAGTAGAGTTGCCGGATGGCAGGCCCGGATCTCGTCGTGCTTCGCGATCTCATCGAGGAGGTGGATCGTCAGATCATCGCGCTGATCGCCAGACGGCTGAGCATCGTGGAGGGCGTCGCCGAGGCGAAGCTCGCGAGCGCGAGCCCGTTTCGCGATCGCGAGCGCGAGGAGGCCTTGATCGGTCGACTGCGGGGGATGGCGGCGGAGGCGGCCGTCGATCCGCACCAGATCGAGCGCATGTATCGCGTCGTGATGGACATGTCGGTGGCCCACCAGGAGCAGGCGGTGCGCGATCGCAGCGACGTGCCGCTCCGGGTGACGTACCAGGGGGTCGAGGGGAGCTACAGCCACCTCGCCGCGCAACGCCGGTACGCCGGGCGCGAGGGAGGAGCGTTGCTCTCGGGCCATGACTCGTTCCGGGCGGCGGCGGATGCGGTGATCCACGGCGCGGCGGATCTCGCGCTGCTGCCGATCGAGAACACCACGGCCGGCAGCATCAACGAGACGTACGATCTGCTCGCGACGAGCGGATCGCTGCACATCACCGGCGAGGTGATCTCGGCGATCGAGCACTGCCTGCTCGCGCTCCCCGGGACGCGGCTCGACGAGCTGCGCGTGGTGATGTCGCATCCCCAGGCGCTCGCGCAGTGCGCGGCGTTCTTCGCGCGTCACCCCGGGCTGGTCGCTCGGCCCGAGCTCGACACGGCGGGGTCGGCGCGGCGGGTCGCGACGGCTGGTGATCCCACGCTGGCCGCGATCGCGAGCAGCGCGGCCGCCAAGACCTACGGGCTCGCGATCGTGGCGCAGGGAATCCAGACGTCGTCGGGGAACGCGACGCGGTTCGTCGAGATCTCGCCACGCCCGGCGCCGGTGCCCGAGGGCGTGCAGGCCAAGACGTCGCTGGTGCTCGCGCTCGCCGATCGCCCCGGTGCGCTCGGCGAGGTGCTGCTGCGGTTCGCCGCGCGCGGCCTGTCGCTGACCAAGCTCGAGTCGCGACCGATCCCCGAGGCGCCGTTCACGTACCGGTTCTACGTCGACGTCCTCGGCCACGTCGCGAGTGCGCCGTTCGTCGCGGCGCTCGAAGAGCTGAGGCCGCTCACGACCGAGCTTCGAGTCCTGGGAAGCTACGCCGCGGCCGTGTAACGTCTGGCCATGCGCGCGGTCCGTGTTCACGAGCTCACCGGTCCCGGGGCCCTGCGTGTCGACGAGGTGCCCGAACCCAGTGTTGGCCCCGGGCACGTCCTGATCGAGGTCAAGGCGTGCGGCGTCAACTTCCCCGACGTCCTGCTGTCTCGTGGCCTGTATCAGTTCAAGCCGACGCCGCCGTTCTCGCCCGGTGGGGAAGCCTCCGGGGTGGTGCGCGCGGTGGGTGCAGGCGTCACCACGGTCGCGGTCGGTGATCGCGTGTCGGCGACCGTGCTGTACGGCGCGTTCGCCGAGCTGATCAGCGTGCCCGAGCTGGCGGTGGCGAAGCTGCCGGACACGGTCAGCTTCGAGGTCGGCGCGGCGACGCTCCTGACCTACGCGACGACGTACCACGCGCTCGTCGATCGAGCGGCACTCCAGGTGGGCGAGACGCTGCTCGTGCTCGGTGCTGCAGGTGGGGTCGGCATCGCGGCGGTCGAGCTCGGCGCGCTGCTCGGGGCGAGGGTGATCGCCGCGGCCTCGTCCGCGGACAAGCTCGCCTTCTGTCGCAGCCACGGCGCGAGCGAGGGCATCGACTACTCGCACGAGGATCTGAAGGAGCGCATCAAGGCGCTGACGTCCGGCAACGGGGTCAACGTCGTCTACGATCCGGTCGGCGGTTCCCTTGCCGAGGCCGCGCTGCGCGGCACGGCGTGGCAGGGCAGGTACCTGGTGATCGGCTTCGCCTCCGGGGAGATCCCGAAGATCCCGCTCAACCTCGTGCTGCTCAAGGGCTGCCAGATCGTCGGCGTGTTCTGGGGATCGTTCGCGATGCGCGAGCCAGCGCGCAACCGCGAGCACGCCGCGCGGATCTTCGCGTGGGTGGCATCCGGCAAGCTCGCACCTGCGATCGACGCGGTGTTGCCGTTCAGCGAGGCTGGCGCGGCGCTCCAGCGGCTGGAGTCCCGGCAGGTCAAGGGAAAGCTGGTGCTCGTACCCTGATGACTGCGGCATACTCCGCGTCGATGCGGCTTGCGCTGTTCTGCCTGCTCGCGGGGTGCTCGTTCGATCCCAGCGCGGCGATCGGCGATGCGGCGGCGATCGAGCATGACGGCTGCACCTCGTTCTCCCACCAGGTCGACACCTGCACGTTGCCACCTGGCACTCCGCTGACCCTGAGCGGGGCGCTGACCTACGACACCACCACGGGCACGCTGTCGTCCGGCGGCGCGCCCATCGCGGTGACCAGCCTGACCCTGCCGACCCCGGCCGGCGAGATCGAAGCGATCGTGGCGACCCGCGTCACGCTGGCGTCCGATGCCTCGCTCCGCGCGATCGGCTCGCGCCCGTTCGCGATCATCGCGACCGACACGATCGTCCTCGCGACCGGCGGCCCCGCGAGCGGCGCGCTGATCGATGTCAGCGCCGATGGCGCCGGGGCGCGTTCCACGTGTGCCGGTGCCGCACTGGTCGGCGGCGATAGCGACGCCGGTGCGGGGGGCGGCGGTGGCGGCGGCTTCGGCGGACCGGGAGGGACAGGCGGCATCGGCAACTCCGACGACACGCCGAGCGTCGGCGGCATGGGCGGTGGGCCGAGCCCCCCATCCGGGGTGCTCGGCGGCTGTGCCGGTGCCCGCGGCGGCAACGACGACCATGATGACGGCGGGAGCGGCGGCGCCGGCGGCGGTGCCGTCTATCTGGTGTCGGCGATCCGGATCGACATCGAGACCGGCGCCGGGATCCAGGCGGGAGGTGGGGCTGGCGCGGGCGGCAGGCAACACGGCCTGTTCTTCGGCGACGCGGGCGGCGGAGGCGGCGGATCCGGCGGCATGATCTTGCTCGAGGCGCCGGTCGTCGCGACCACCGGCACGCTCGCTGCGAATGGCGGTGGCGGCGGTGAGGGATCCGGAAGCATCTCGCCGGGCAACCCGGGTAGCCCCGGCCTGTTCGCGACGACGCGCGCCAATGGTGGCAACGGTCGCTCGTCCGCGGGTGGCGATGGCGGAAGCGGTGGCGCGCTCGATCGGAGCGGTCAGTCCGTGACCCCGGCGACCGGCGGCGCCGGCGGTGGGGGCGGCGGTGCTGGCGTCATCGAGGTGGTGTCCGGCGCGCCCAGTCTCAACGCGCTGATCTCGCCCCCGCCGACGTAGTGGCCCAGGCGCTCTGGGCTAGTACCTCGCCACAGAGGATCTGACCAGTTCGCGCAGCGACCTGCACGTGCAGTTGCACCAGCGGCCTCCACTTGCACTTGCGAGTAAAGACCTGCACTTGCACCTGAGCCGTGCGCAAGTGCGCGGCGCGGTGCAAGTGCACGTCATCAGTGAGAAGTGCAAGTGCAGGTCGGCCCAGGTTCAACCGATCAAAACCTCTGTGGCGAGGTACTAGTGAAACACCGTGCGCTTGTCGGGCGACCGCCATGGCCGGCCCCACTTCCAGTACAGCAGCAGCACCATGAACACGCCGAAGCCGATCGCGACCCACTTCGCGGCTGCCGCGTCGGCGGTGCCGCGGGTGCGCATCGCGACGAGCAGATAGCTCAGCACCGCCGAGATCGCGCCGAGCACGATGGCGCCGATCGTCGCCTGGATCCGATAGCTCGGGCCCGTCGGATCCGTCTTGCCGCAGCGCGGACAACGCACGAACTGCAGCGTGCGCGACGCGAGCGCGTTCGCATCCATCTCGGCGTTCTCGAGCGCGAGCGCCTGGGCCTGCGCACCGGCCCCACGGGCCGTACCCGACGACCTGGCATAGACCGTCGCGGGCACCTCGAGCGCGCAGTGGCCGCACTCGAACATGCCGTCGAACGACTCGGCCACCTTCGCGATCGTCTGCATGCCCATGGTGCGTGCACGATAACGCGGCCCGGCGGGGTGCGTGGATCCGGAGTGATCTGACCGACTCCACCGCGGCCGGCACAGGCCGTGCTATCGGATCGCAGGACGATGCCCACCTTCGCTGCCGGCCAGGCCGAGTGCCACGTTTTCACGTTCAAGGAGGGCGCGCTCTCGGCGCTCGCACACGATCTCGAGGTCCAGGTCGGACGGTTCTCGATCGAGGTCGCCCCCGACCTCGCACTCGACGCGAAGTTCGACGCCGGCTCGCTGACCGTCGCCCACGCGGTCAAGGACGGCCGCCCGTCCGACGCGCTGTCGGATGGCGACAAGCGCAAGATCGAGAAGACGATCCTCGGCGACGTCCTCGATGCGAAGCGGTTCCCCGAGATCCGGTTCGTCGCTCCGGCTCCGACGCGCACGCCCACGGGCGACGGCTTCGTCTACCAGGGCCAGCTCACGCTCCATGGCAAGACCCGTCCGATCGAGGTCCGCTCGCGTGCCGCGGGCACCACCCAGGTCGCCGAGTTGATGCTTCACCAGCCGGACTACGGGATCAAGCCGTACAGCGCGATGCTCGGCACGCTGAAGATCCGACCCGACATCAAGGTTCGCATCGCCGTGCCGTGGCAACCGGCAGGCTGACGGCATCGTCATGACGACCCGGATCGGGCTGGTGCTGACGGGAGGCGGCGCGCGCGCGGCCTACCAGGTCGGGGCGCTCCGTGCGCTCGCCGAGATCCTCGGGCAGCGATCTCCGTTCCAGATCGTCACCGGGGTGTCGGCCGGTGCGATCAACGGCTGCGCGATCGCGGCCCGCGCGCACCAGTTTGGCGAGGCGTCGCACGCGCTGTGGGAGATGTGGGAATCGCTCGAGCCGGACTCGATCTATCGCACCGATCCGAGGAGCCTGGCGGAGACCGGAGGGATGTGGATCCGCGATGTCGCGGGAGGCGGGCGGATCGGCAGCACGCGGATCAACTACTTGCTCGACACGGCGCCGCTGCGGCAGCTGCTCGAGACCAACCTCGAGCTCGGCCAGCTCCAGGCCCGCTATCGCGACGGCAGCTTGCACGGCTGTGCGGTGACCGCGACCAACTACGGGACCGGGACCGCGATGACCTTCTTCGACGGGGCGCCCGAGATCGCACGGTGGCAGCGAACGACCCGGCTCGGCGTGCGCGAGCCGATCACCGTCGATCACGTGCTGGCGTCGTCCGCGATCCCGGTGTTCTTCCCCCCGGTCCGGCTCCGCGATGGGTTCTATGGCGATGGCTGCGTGCGGATGACCGCGCCGCTGTCACCGGCGATCCACCTCGGGGCGGATCGGATCGTCGCGATCGGCATCCGCTACCACCGGAGCGACGACCAGACCCTCGCCCTCAACCAGCAGCCGCTGGTCAGCATGCCCTCGCTGTCCGACATCGCGGGCCTGCTGCTCAACGCGGTGTTCCTCGATTCCCTGGAGAGCGACCTCGAGCGCGTCCAGCGGATCAACCGCACGCTGGCGCTGATCTTGCCGGCGCAGGGCGCGACCCAGCCGCTTCGCAGGATCCCGGTGCTCGCCCTGCGGCCGTCCGAGGACCTCGGCCAGCTCGCCGGGAAGCAGTACTCGCAGTTCCCTCGCACCCTGCGCTACCTGCTGGCGGGCATCGGCGCGACCGAGGACCGCGGCTGGGATCTGATCTCCTACCTCGCGTTCGAACCGATCTATCTGCGCCGCCTGCTCGAGCTGGGCTACGAGGACACGCTGCGGCGGCGCGACGAGGTGGTGCGGTTCTTCGCCGCCGGCTGACGAGTCGAGCACGTCGGACTTTCTCGCATGTAGTCCCGCCCGCACAGCAGCGCACTCCATGCGGTTTGTCACGTGGGGAAACTTGGTGACCACAATCGGGTCTCGCCGCATCATGAGTTGATGAGGTGGCCACTGTTCGCTGTGGCGTCGGCCGTGGCGTGCTCGTCCGGATCCCGGACAGTCGTGAACGAAGCTTCCCGTGGCGCCGGCTCGCAGGACGCGAGCCGCGATGCCAGGACCGCCTCGCACGCACCGGTCACGTGCTCGGCGATCCGCGTCGAAGCCGGGACGGATCGCGGTACCGTGTGCCCGTCCGACGTCCACTTGCCGGCCGTGGTCCTCGATCTGCGCGACGCCTGGACACCGAGCTTGTTCGCGCCCGGTCCCGATGGCGTCGCCCCCGGGTTTCGCGCGACCTACCTCGCGATCGCGGCCGAACACGATGCCAGCGGAAAGCCGCTGACCGACGACGCCCACGGCGCCCTCGGCGAGCTCTACGGCGTGTTGCCGTCCCTGGCGATCGTACGAGAGCGTCTCGCCGACGAGGCGCGTCACAAGTGCCACGCGCAGATCGACTCGGCGCCGATCAAGCTGCTCGAGCGACCGTTCGGGCAAGACCACCAGGGTGTGGTGAAGGCCAATAACCAGACCCGGATCTTCCTCGCGGCCCAGCTCGAGCGCGAACGCGCGAGCCGCAAGCTCCCCGACCTCGCCGGACTCGCCGCCGATCCGAGACAACAGCCAACCTATGACCGGTGGCACAAGCTCGACCTCGAGCACGCCGGACTCGTCGCGGCCGAGCGCCACCTCGTGTGTGAAGGCCTGCTGTCCGAGGCCGAGGCCGACGGGAACGTGACCTGGAAGGTCGGCACCGCGATCGAGCGCTATCAGCGCCGCAACTTCCTGATGCCCAACGAGCGCTTCGATGTCGAGACCCGTGAGGCGCTCGTCACCGATAGCCGCGAGCTCGACTTCCGCTTCGCGCTGCGCGTGCTGCGCGAGCGGATCGTGGATGCCACGGGCCTCATCGAGGACGGGACCGCGGGCGACGGGCCGCGTCCGATCCTCGGCCGAATGCTCGATCCCGCGGCGATGCGCACGGCACGTGGACACGAGCAGCCGCTGCCGAACGCCGCACCCGATCTGATCTCGATCGCCACGGAGGCAGCGGCGCGCGAGCTCGGGTGGACTGGCCCCGCCGAGACGCTGGCGTTCCTCGATCGCCATCGCACCGGCGTCGAGGCGGCGATCGTGCTGCCACCGCCGCCTGCGTATCACGCGAGCCACATGGCGCTGTCTGCCGAGGTCGATCGGGGCGATGTCTGGTACGACGACGCGCCGGTGTTTCGGACGATCGGGCGCCGGCCGAACCTCGTGCTCCGTGTCGACGACCACGGGACCCAGCGCGCGCTCGTGCGGTGGCCGACCACGATCGGTGGATGGGCGGACGTCCGCACCGGGGGCGGTGCGATCGTGCAGCGGTGGAAGGAGTCCGATGTCGGCCCGCGCGTGTGGCGCGATCTCTTCGCCGCGCCGACCTGGCTCCCTCCACCGTCGACGCCGGATCGCGATCTGGTGCGCGACAAGCTCGGCGGCGGATGGGAGCTCAAGACCTCGATCATGGGCCCGG
>JAGSPR010000274.1 GCA_018262455.1 Deltaproteobacteria bacterium
AGAAAATTTCCTGCCGCGCCGTTCACCAGGGTGTCCAGCTTGCCGAGTTGCTCGACCGTGGTGCGCACCGCACGACCGATCGCCTCCGGATCTCGGACATCTGCCGCGACGGCGAGCACCTTGCGTCCCGTGGCCGCCTCGATCTCCGCGGCCGTGGCATCGAGCGTCGCCTGCTTGCGACTGACGATGCAGACGTCGGCCCCGAACCGCGCGTAGGCGGCGGCGATCCCGCGGCAGATCCCACTGCCACCACCGGTGATCAGAGCCACATGTCCGGCCAGCGCGCCGTCGCGGAACACATCGAGAGGACTTGGCATTCGCAGATGATGCCTGCGGGAACGTCGCGGTACCAAGCGTGGCGAAGAAATCCGAAACCAACCGCGCGATCGGATGTCTGACGCCTTGAACCCCGACGGCGTCGCCAATCAGTTGGCTGCGCTGGCGGGTCGCGCAGGAGCATAGAGCTCCGCGCATGCCAGGCGCTCGTGCGCCTGATACCGGAGGTCTGTCATGCGTCAGCTTTCCTGGGCGCGATGGGCGACGTGCGCCCTCGCCATCTCGATCAGCGTTCCCGCCATCGCCGACACCGGGCGCGTCCAGAAGTCGCTCGCGTCGTGCACCTCGTTCGATCAGGAGGACAAAGGCGAGGACAAGGTCCAGTTCACCATCAAGAACACCTGCACGGTGCCGGTCGATTGCTCGGTCAGCTGGCGCGTGGTCTGCGCGCCCGATTCGAAGAAGCGTCGCTCGGTGCACCCAGGCTCGGCCAAGCTCGCGCTGTCGGTCGAGGCCAAGAGCTCCATGCAGTCGACCGACGCCTCGGCAGGTGTGTGCGGCGATGACGGATGGGCGATCGACCAGATCCAGTGGGGATGTCAGCCGAACAAGGAATGAGTATTTTCAGCGAGTTGGCAACTGCGACTCGTTGCGCCGTGCGGATTTAGCACTGCGTTAGATCGTCGGCCTCGGTCCTGCGTCTGTATCGCGCGAACACGAAATTGAAGCCCCGAGCACGGCACGAAGTGGGTGCCAAGTGCTCGAACTGTCAGGGCTCGTTCGTTCGTCGCTCGTTGCATACACACGTAGTATAAGGACCCAGGAACCATGGTCGACCGTCAGGACCTCGATGCGCTGCTCGTCAGCGCCCTCTACGGCGAGCTCACGCCCGCCGAAGAGGCGCGGTTGCAGACGCATCTCGACTCGCATCCGACGGATAGGACAGCGCTCGCCGACCTGACCTTGGTTCGAACTGCAGTCCGAGACAGCCGGATCTTCCAGGTCCAGCTCGATCCACCGCAGTCGATCTCTGCGTTGCTGTTGCAGGAAGCCGCACGGCGCGCACCCAGGTCCGCCAAGCCAGAGCAGGACCAGGCCGATCGCGAGAGCTGGTTTCAGCGCTTCGTGCGTTCGTTCGTCAGTCACCCGGCTATGGCCGCCGCGGCGATGCTGGTGGTCGTCGTCGGCGTGGCCGGCACCCTCTACCTGCGCGGCAACGACCAGTTCGCCGAACAGAGCGCTCAGGCGCCGGCCAGTCCGTCGGTGGCTCGGCTCCAGGATCAATTCGAGAGCGACAAGCTGAAAGACAGCGCAGGCTCGGCGTTTGCCGCGACGCTCGAAGAAGGCCGCTTCCAGAACAATCAGAACGGCGAGGTCGACGGAAAGCTCGAGCAGGGCAAGTCCGACGAGGACAAGAACGCGGGCAAGGTCGGCCACCAGGCAGACGCCAAGGGTGGCGATGGCGCGACCGGTGGCGAGGGCGCGAAGGTCCCCGGGAACTTCAAGCGGTCCACGGGTGACACCTATCTCTCGACCGAGCGAGCCGATCTCAGGCCGAAGGATCTCGAGCCAGACCGTCGGCAACCCGCCAAGAAGGCGGCGTCGCAACCTGATCAACAGGCCTCGGCGGCTCCGGCGGACGACTCGATCAGAATCACCAGCAAGCCGAGCGGAGCTGCTGCGACCGCCCAGCCGCGGCCGAGCGATGCCCCGAATGGCGGCATGCCCGCCACCGGCAGCTCCACGCTCGCACCGCCACCGCCTCCCGTGGTCGCGGCTAACACCGCACGGGATGGACGGCAGCCGGTCGAGAAGCCCAGCGACAACAAGTCCCGGGTGACGGTGATGGTGCCCGCGGAGCAACGCCAGGACTCCGATGAGGCGAACCTGCTGTCATGGGCGAAGGACCTCCACACACGGGTCGTCGCCCAGGTCCGCGCGGGCAACTGCAAGGACGCCACGAGCCTCGCCCTCACCCTGTCCAACCGTGCGCCCAACTACTTCGCGCAGAACGTCGAGAACGATCGCGCGGTGAAGACCTGCATCCAGTACATCAACGCCGAGCGCGAGCGTGCCGCTGAGAAGGCGCAACGAGCCCGTGCGGCGACGAAGCGCGCCGAAGAGCCAGCGAAGGCTCCGCCAGCGAAGTGATCACGCGCTGGAGAGCCAGCGCTGCATGGCGTGTGGCCCCGTCCGGATCGCATCGGCCGATGGCGTCGGCAAGACCTGGGTCGACTTGCTCGCCCAGAACATCAACGGTCCGTGTCCGGCGCGGTGCAAGCGCAACAGCGCGGCCGCCGCCTTGGCCGAGTACACACCATCGAGGCGCGGCCCTCGGGGTGTTGCTGCTGCGAGCGCAGCGATCGCGGCGACACCCTGCGGGGTGGTCCGGCCATAGCCGGGTCCAAGCTCGCGACCATCGACGAACAGCCGTGCACGGAGCTCGGCGAGACTGATCCCCACCCGAGGCCCTCCGAGTTGCTCGGCGCGGGCGAGCGTCTGGCGTGCATACTCCGCGATCCGCAACCGCGAGGTGACCGGCCAGGGCGTCACCCGGACACCGTGGAGGATCGGGGCAGGCCATCGCCACACGCCGGCGGCATGCGCGAGCGCGAACCCCGCCAGCAACCCAGCGGTCGTACAGGTGCTGCCGACGGCGAGGACGATGCGCCGTGGCGGAGGTGCATCGCCCGCCTCGATCTGCTCGGCGAGCTCGAACGCCGCAGACAGCGCGCCGAACGCCCCGATCGTGGTCGCACCACCCGGTGGCATGACGATCTCGTCACGTGCACGCCTGGCCACGATCATCGATGCGAACGGCACCTCGATCACGCTGCGCAGCCGGACGATCGGACAGCCGCTCGCGATCAGGGCGGCGCAGTTCTCGCGGGCCCACTCACTCGGTGGCTGTGGAAACACGATCGCGCCCGCTTCGAGCCCCGCCGCTGGCGCATGGAGCACGGTCGCGATCGCGTGGTTGGATCCGTACGCGCCGATCGACCAGATTCGCTTGGCGCCGCGCGCGCGTGCATGTCCGAACCAGACCTCGAGCGTGCGGACCTTGTTGCCGCCGTAACGAGGGTTCGAGACGCCTTCTTCCTTCACCCACACCGGGCCATGTTCGACCGTGATCTCGTGCACCGGCGTGGGCCATTGCCCGAGCGGGACCCACGGAATCCTGGCCGCGAGGCGCGGGAGGTGGCGTGCGAGTGCGAGCATCAGGTCAGCTCGGTGCGCGGCGATCGGCGCGCATCGATCAGTGGCTGTGGTTGTGACCGCTGTCGACGGGCACGAAGTCGGGTGGCATCTGACCACCATCGCCGAACAGGAACTGCTCGCACTGTTCCTTGAGGACTTCGTGCGACTTCTTCGCGGTCAGGTCGAGCCGGTACTCGTTCACGAGCTTCTTGGAATGCTCGATCCAGAGCTTCCAGGCGTCGGCCGACACGGTCTCGAAGATCCGCTGTCCGAGCTCGTCGTTGAACGGTTTGTAGGGAAGGGCCGGCAGCGAGCCGCCGAGCTTGACGCAGTTGACCATGCGGGACATTGGCCGGCATTCGAGCAAGTTTCGGATCGATGGGCAAGCCGGCACGGCTGGCTGGCATGGCCAACGCCACTTTGGCCGGCCAGCCCAAATTGGATGCGCGGTCGCGACGCGGGCAACCGCTCGCGACTGTCGGAGGTCAAGAAGCCTGGAACAGCGTCGACCTGGAGGCGGTCCTTGAAAGCGACTTCACCACCCTCAGGGCGGCGCTGACAAGCAAAGGCGTACCGGCATCGGCCGGCACGACGCCGGTCTTCGTGGACTTCGACGGCGGCGGTTTTCGGGCACCATCCCGAAGCGTACGGGAAGGCTCACGGACCGCGCCCCGGGCCGCCGTGCTATCAAAGGACTCAGGTACTCATGGATAAGTCGTCGATCTGGGACCTCATGAGCCACGGTGGCGGCGCGATGTGGGTCGTCGTGGCCTTCTCGGTGGTTGCGCTCGCGGTGGCCATCGAACGCGCCATCGCGCAGTGGAAGTTCGTAACCCGAGCGAGAGCGCTGAGTGACATCGTCACGCGCTGCCTGGTAGGCGGGGCACTCGAAGAGGGTCGCTCGGCCTGCGAGCGGTCGCCGTCTCCGATCGCCGACGTGTTCCTGGTCGGTTACGAGCGCCACGGGCGGGCCAAGCCCGAGCACGTCGCGACCGCGGTCCATCGCGAGCGGCTTCGCGTCAACCAGGATCTGCGTTCGCGGCTGTGGATGCTCGGTACCGTGGGCGCCACCTCGCCGTTCGTCGGCCTGTTCGGAACCGTCATCGGCATCATCCTCGCCATGGGTGACTTGAACCCGAACGAGACCGTCAAGCTCGGCGAGGTCGCTGGTCCGATCTCGTCGGCGCTCGTCGTCACCGCCGCGGGCATCCTCGTTGCCGTCGAGGCCGTCATCCTGTTCAACTTCTTCAGCCAGCGCGCGAGCCGCATCGCCACCGAGATGAAGCTACTGACTGATGAGTTCCTCGAGCTCCTGCTCGATCAGTCCGGCGACTCCCAGCCGACCCGCAAGGGCAAGCGAGACGACGACAAGGTCGAGAAGACCGAACCGAAGCAGGCTGAACCCAAGGCTGAAACCAAGCGGACGAAGGGTGACGACGATGGCGATCGGGAAGCAGCCTGACGTAAGCGGCGACGATGAGGAGGGGGGCGGCGATGCGATCTTCGCCGAGATCAACATCACCCCGCTCACCGACGTCTTCCTCGTGATGGTGATCATCTTCATGGTCAGCGCGCTCGCCATCCAGGCGGAGCGCAACGTGGAGAAGAAGCAGGAACAGCAGCAGAAGCAGGAGGAGATCAAGAAGGACTCCTCCGGCATCAAGATCAACCTGCCAGCCGGGCAGTCCTCGGAGATCGATCCCACGAAGGCTTCTCTCGTCCTCGAAGTCCCGCTCGAAGGCGACGTCTACGTCGGTGGCAAGGCGATGAAGGACGACCAGCTCGACAACCTGTTCCGCGCCGCGTTCACCCGCGACAAGAACACGCAGGTCGTGCTCAAGGCCGACAAGGGCGTCGCCCATGGTCGGGTCGTGAACCTGATGGAGCGCGCGAAGCAGGTCGGCTTGACGCGCCTGGCGATCGGGACCGGCGGCAAGTAGCCGTCACAGGCGAATCGTCACAGCAGCACCCCGCCGGTCGGCACGCCGGCATCTGGTGGCGTGGGCGGGGCTCCATCGGTGCCGGGGCTCCTGGCGCTTCCCGCGCTGCCCTGGTCGGGCTCGACGGGAAGGGCGGTGCCCGGCGGTGCGCTCGGGCGCTCGGGGGTGGGCAATGCCGCGAACGGGGATTGCTTCGCGCCCGCGGGGCCCGCGTGCAGATCGTCGACGAGCTTGCGAGCGTAGGTGGCCCACGCGGAGGCATCGGAGACGTGACGGGGCCGTTGCCCGGCGGCGGTGTCGAACAGCTTGGCTGCATCGGTGAGCGCGGCCGCGGCATCTCGCAGCTTCGCCGACGCACGCCAGTACCCGACGTCGCCGAGCAGACGCTCGATCTCCTTGCGCTGATCGCGGCGCTCGGGTGCGCGGGCGTGCAGCAAGGCTTGCTCGAGGATCGTGGCGGCCCCGGCGTAGTCCGTGACCTCGCGGACCGTCAGCAGCGCGGTGGCTCGCTCGACGAGCATGTCGAGATACCAGCCGGATAGCTCGGCCTCATCCTCGGTTTCGCGCTCGCGGCACTCCGCCTCGGGCGGGATCTTGATCGGCTTCCACTTGTCGTCGTCTTCGAGCGCGCGGGTCCCCCACGGTGGGAAGGCGCGGCCCTGCTCGGCCACGACCTCTTGTGGCTTGCAGGCGATCGCGAAGCTGGCCTTGTTCACGTGGCCGAGCACGACGAGCGCGGCAATGCCGAGTCCGACCACGGTGGTGAACGCGCCCACCACGATCATCTTGCGGCTCTTGCGGGGCTTGCCGGTGTCTCCGTCATCGCCGTCGCTGTCGCTGTCGCCGCCGCCATCGTCGTGGTCGTCGCTGGTGTGCGGCTTCGGCGCACGCGCCGCGTGCGGCTCGGGCCGGGGCTTGATCCCCACGGCCTCGCGCAGCTCGCGATCGCTGAACGTGACCGGCAACAGCGGATCGTCACTCCGGGCGGCAGATCCGTCCGAGCTCGTCGAACCGTCGAACGAGCTCGCGGGGCCAGAGACGCTGGGCGGGGCCGCAGTGGCGACCGCTCCTTCGGAGGACACCGTGGCGGGTACGCCGACAGGATCGGGTGCCGGCACGACGGTGGCGGGCTCTGACGCTGACGCCTGCGCGGCAAGCTCGGGCTCGGGCTCGGGCTCGGGCTCGGGCGGCTCCCAGCTCGCGCGGGGCGGACGGGGCGGCTTCTGGTTGCCGCCGTCCGTCACGGCGCGACCTCGACCCGATTCCGGCCGCGCTCCTTTGCGCCGTAGAGCGCGATGTCGGCACGTTCGATCAGGTCGGGCATGTTCTCGCCGACCCGCCACTGGGCGATCCCGACGGAGATCCGGAGCAGGAGCGAGACCCCATCACCGACGTCGAACGCGCGCTCGCAGACGCGCTGGCGCATCCGCTCGCCGACCTCCCAGGCGCGGCCCGCGTCGGCCTTGGGGAGCACGGCGAGGAACTCCTCGCCGCCGTAACGCACGAGCACATCGCCGCCGCGGATCGCGCCTCGCAGCCGACGGGCGACCTCCGCGAGCACGACGTCGCCGACGCCGTGGCCGTGCAGGTCGTTGACGCTCTTGAAGTGGTCGACGTCGACCATCGCGATCGACAGGGTGCGATCGCGCTCGATCGCGGCCTCGATCTCCTGCGGCAGGCGCGCGATCAGGAACTCGCGGTTATACGCGCCGGTGAGCGGATCGGTGGTCGCCACGCGATGGAGGCGGACGTTCTCGACATCGAGCGCGATGGTGGTGGCGATGAAGCGCACCAGCTCGAGATGGTTGTCATCGAACGCCCCGGCCCGCTCGCTGGTGGCCGTGACCACGCCGACGCGCTCGCCGCGCGCGAGGAGCGGGACGCACAGCATCGACGCGATCGGCGTCTGGTTCGCCGGCAGGGCCACGAACCGAGGGTCGGTGGTGACATCCGCGATCAGGGCGGCCTCGCCGCGCTCGACGACCCAGCCGGCGACCCCCTCGCCGACGCGGAACGACAACGAGTGCATCCGCTCGGTTCGCAGGCCGTACGCGGCCTTGGCGAGCAGGCGCTTGCGATCGGCGTCGAGCAGCATCACCGAGCACGCCTTCGCGTCGATCAGCTGGCAGACCAGCTCGGCGATCCGCGACAGCAGGATGCCGGGGTCGAGATCGGAGCCGATGAGCTTGCCGATCTCGAACAGGGCCGCTGGAAGCTTCTGCAGCCTGTCGTTCATTGGACGTGGCCGATGAACGGCAGGTTTCGATACTGCTGTGCGATGTCGAGGCCGTAGCCGACGACGAACTTGTTGGGGATCGTGAACCCCAGATAATCGATCTTGATGTCGCGCTCCGCCCGGTCGGGCTTGTGCAGCAGCGAGCACAGCGCCAGCGAAGCGGGCCGGCGCGTCGCCATGTTCTCGAGCAGGTAGTGGACGGTGTGGCCGGTGTCCACGATGTCCTCGATGATGATGACGTGCTTGTTCTCGATCGGGCGCGACAGATCCTGCGTGATCTGCACCACCCCCGACGACACGGTCGCGTCGCCGTAGCTCGAGATGCCGATGAAGTCGATGTAGATCGGGTGCGAGATGTGCCGCACCAGGTCGGCAAGGAAGATCACCGAGCCCTTGAGTACCCCGATGACCACGACATCGGCTGTGGGTGCGCGATTCGCGTAGTCACGGGTGATCTGGGCACCCAGCTCCGCGACCCGCGCAGCGATGGCATCCGCGGAGATCAGCTCGGCGAACGGCTCTGTGGACCGATTCCAGGGGGCGGGGAGCGCAGCCATACCCCATGTTATCCCACTCACGCATCGCGTAGCGCGAGCCCGGGCGCCGCGATGTGCACCGAGAAAGCTGCGCCACCCCGGTTGGCGTGTAAGATAGCTGAATCGAATGGTCGGTATCGGCGACCTGGACCCGCAGCTCGGGACGCTGCTCGGCGACACGACGACGGAGATCGACGTCGCGCGCAAGAACCGTGTGTTCTGCAACCGGAACCTGCGGATGGACTCGATCGAGATGATCGGGTTCGACATGGACTACACGCTGGCCCTGTATCACCAGGACCGGCTGGAGCAGCTCTCGATCGAGCTCACGCTCGGCAAGCTGATCGAGAAGCACGGGTATCCGGAGGAGATTCGCTCGCTCCACTATGATCCGCGATGGGCGATCCGTGGGGTCATGGTCGATCGCCAGCTCGGCAACGTCTTCAAGCTCGATCGCCACAGCTACGTCGGGCGCTGCTATCACGGTTTTCGCGAGCTCACGCACGACGAGCGCAAGACGACCTATCGCAACGAGAAGATCAACCTGTCGAACGATCGATGGGAGTGGATCGACACGCTGTTCGGGCTGCCCGAGGCCGTCATGTACACGACGCTGGTCGACTGGAGTGCACGCCAGCCCGGGACGGTCGACTACGAGAAGCTGTTCGGTGACATCCGGACCGCGATCGACGAGGCACACCGCGATGACACGCTGAAGAGCGTGATCAAGGCGGACCTGGCGTCGTACATCCCCAAGGATCCGCTGCTCGGCGAGACGCTCCACAAGTTCCGCAGCTCGGGCAAGAAGCTGTTCCTGCTCACGAACTCGCTCTACGACTACACGAGCGTCGTGATGAGCTATTTGCTCGACGGCGAGCGCAAGGCGTACCCGTCGTGGCGCAACTACTTCGACATCATCATCGTCGGTGGTGCGAAGCCGGCGTTCTTCAACGAGCTCCGGCCGTTCGTGCAGATCGATCCGACCTCGTGCGCTCCGGTCATGAACGGCCAGGGGGCG
>JAGSPR010000275.1 GCA_018262455.1 Deltaproteobacteria bacterium
CGGTCGTGGCGGTCGCGTTCGGAGACTGGGCGTTCGGGTTCGGCGTGTCGGTGCTGGCCGATGCACGGTCCCGCGAGCTGAGGTTCGATGTCGGCGTCGTCGGCGGCGAGAAGCAAGGCGATGCGCGGCTCGACATCGCGATGCCGACCCGGAAAGCGCCGCTCGCCTCGGTGCGCTGGGCGCCGTCGCGCAAGCTCGAGCTCGCGGCGGCGTTCCGCGGCCAGCTGTCGCTCGACCTCGATCTCGACATCGTCGCGAACATCGACGTCCCGGACGTCGTCACCGGCACGGCCACGGTGGCCCTGCGCTCGGTCAGCTACTTCACGCCGATGCGCGCCAGCGTGGGCGCGGCGCTCCATCCCCGCGAGGACCTCACGGTCACCGCCGATCTCACCTGGGAGCACTGGAGTGCGCTCGGCTCCGGCATGCCCGACCTCCGTGTCCTGCTCGCCCTCGACATCCAGCCCCCGCTGGTGTCCTCGATCCAGCCGCCGGCCAGGTTCCACGACATCGTCACGCCACGCGCCGGCGCCGAGTGGCGCAGCGGGACGCTCCGGCTCCGCACCGGGGCCGGATACCTGCCCTCCCCCGTGCCACCCCAGACCGGGATCACGAGCTTCGCCGACGGCGCGCGGGTGCTCGCGACGGCCGGCGCCGGGATCCGCGTCGAGCCCGGCGCGATCCTCACCCAGCCGATCGAGCTCGACCTCGCCCTCGCCTGGCAGCACGTCGTCCACGCGCTGGTCCGCAAGGACGAGGCACTCCAGCCCGGCGGGGCGTTCTCGTCGGGCGGCGACATCCTGCAGGCCTCCGCCAGCGCCACGGTGCGGTTCTGATGCGTGGCCCTGCCGTGATCTCGGTGATCATGCTCGTCGGCTGCGGGCTCGTGCCCGGACCCGAAGGCTCGCCGGGCCCGTCGACCGGCAATGCGCCGTGGCGCGACCTCGGCACGGTCCAGGTCTGTCTCGGCGAGCAATCCTTCGGACCGCCTGCATCACCGCCGGGCGGGCTGTGCATGCGGACCACCGCCGAGCCGGTCGCGTGTGCCGCCGACGCAGAGTGCGACTCGCGCGAGGTCTGTGTGTGTGGGCGGTGCACGGTCGCGTTCTGCGCGACGGCCTCGGACTGCGCCGCGCCGAGGTTCTGCAACTTCAGCCAGCACCGCTGCGATCTCGCGTGCAACCCCGGCACATGCGCGAGCGGCGAAACCTGTCTCGGTGGCGTATGCCGCGAGCGCTGCGTCGACAGCACCGACTGTCAGCACGGCGAGGTCTGCGACGCGAACGTCTGCATCGGCGATGACTGCAGTGACGTCACCGGGTGCCTGGCAGGCGAGCGCTGCGATCTCCAGCGGCTTCCCCAGCAGGTACTCGAGCCCGACCCGATCGTGGTCGGAGGCGAGACCGTCCTCTACCTCGATCTCGCCCCGCCGGCGGCTCCCGATCAGCGCGCGATCTGGCGGGCGGTGTCGCGCGACGGCGTCCGGTTCACCGTCGATCCACCCGGACCGGTGGTCGCAGAGGCCCGCGCCCCGAGCGTGGTCACCGATCGCGGCGTCACCTACCTGTACTTCGAACGAGGTGGCGAGCTCGCCGTCGCGACCTCCGCCGACGGCGTCACCTTCGACGTCCCCGTGACCGTGCTCGCCGGGCCCGATGTCCATGCCCCGGCCGCCGTGCTCGCGGCCGACCAGCTCCTCGTCTACTACACGCGCGGCGGGGCGATCGGGCTCGCGACCGGCACGCTGGGCGAGCCGCTCCTCGATGTGGGCGTGGTCCTGACGCCGGGCGACGCGGAGGTCGGGGATGGCACCCCCGGCACGGCGTTCTGGACGCCGATCACCGAGCTGGCGAGCCCCCACGCCATCGTGGCCGGCCCTGCCGGTGCGAGCACCGTCCACCTGTGGTTCGCGGGCTTCGGGACGGAGAGCTCGCCGGGGGAGAGCTTCGGGATGCCCAAGGAGATCCCTCCCAACTTCTCGATCGGCTTCGCCTCCGCGGATCTCCTCGATCCCGGGACGCTGAGGGTCTGGCCGTACGGGCCGGTCGTCGATCGGATCGACGCTTTTCTGACTCACCTCGACGAGCTCGGCCCCGCGGCCATCGAGCCACGCAGCGATACGTTCCGCATGTACTACATCGAGGCAAGCCGCGACCCCACGACCGCGACCCTCCAGCTGGGTCGGCTCGGCGTGCTCGGGAGTGGTCGCTGATCGGAAGAAATTAGACTCGCGATCGTGGGAGGGAGATCATTTGCCGGCGGAACAGATGCGGGAACCACCGCGTTGTTGCAGTGAGGACGTAATGATCGCTGTCATCGGTAATGTCATTGCAGGGCTTGGTGTCGTCTCGCTTTTCACCGCGACGTTGCGACTGACAAGGCCTGGCAAGCGGGCTTAGACTGGGACGGTGGTCAGCACCGTCCTGCCGCGTGTCGTGCGGCCGCCCTCCGCCAACGAGCTCACGCGCGCCGACGTAGACGCAATTCGCTTGCTGCTACGGGGTGACTCGGTGATCGACTGGCACCGCCTGTCGTTCGCCGAGCATGCGGAGGTCGACCGGTTCCTGCGGCTCAACGAGTTCAACCCCGAATCGGACGACGAGATGGGACGGCTCGAGGACATCCGAGCGGATGCCGTCGACTACCTGTCGCGCGCGTTCGCGATGGCGATCCCGGATGAGGTCGCCGCCGACCTGCCCGCGCGAGATCTGTTCCTCGTCGCGTCGAGCCACGGGCCGCACCAGAAGTGGGCGTGCGTCGTGCTCAAGGTGATGCACATCATCCAGCACATCAACGGCCGCGCCGGCCTGCTGAAGATGTCGGTCTCCGACGAGATCATCTTCCGCGAGATCGAGCTCAAGGTCATGCAGGTGGTCGAGCAGCTGCGCGCCGCGGGTGCGCCGCTCACCGAGTGGGAGTGGAGCCGCAAGCCGCGGGATTCGCAGATCACCAAGCTGCTCGCCAAGCGCTCGACGCTGGCGGCGAACATCTATGACAAGCTCCGGTTCCGCTTGATCGTGCCCGAGCCGGCCGACCTCGTCCCGATGCTCGCGACCCTGACGCGCCAGCTGATCCCGTTCAACTACGTCGTCCCCGGCGAGTCGCTGAACCAGCTCGTCGATCTCGCGGAGCTCGTGCGTCGCCACCAGGAGCGAATCGACGGCGCCCCGCCCAGGGAACCGACGCCGATCAACGAGTTCTCGGGGCCCGAGTACCGCATCATCAACTTCGTGGCGGACCTGCCGCTGCGCGTCGATCGCCTGCTGCCGCGCAACGAGCTCCCGAACGACCTGTCGCATGTCGTCTTCGTGCTGACCGAGTTCCAGATCGCCGACAAGGTCACCGCGCAGCGCAACGAGTCCGGCGCGTCGAGCCACGAGGCCTACAAGGCGCGCCAGCACGAGCGTGTGCGCATGCGCCTGTTCCGCGACAAGGACGATCCTTTGCCGCCTGACTAGGTGCGACGTCGACGCGACGGCGACGGCGACGGGCCTCAGCGCGTCGCGAGCACGTAGATGCCGACGCCGATGCCGACCAGGACGAGGAGCGCGAGGATGACGCGATCCCAGCGCATCTTCTTTTGAGGGGCCACGTTCGCCATGACCGGACCGTATCACCGCTGCCGGGACGTTGCCGGCATCCGAAGCAGTTACGCCGACTTCGTTTGAATGCGGCATCGCCGGGGTGGGGGTGTTACGGTCGGCTCCAGGCCTGACATGGGACGCTACATCGCACTCGGATCCGTGGTCTTCACCCTGTTCTCAGGGTGCAAGTTTGCGCCGCCAGATGACTCGAACACCAGCGACGGCCCGATCGAGATCGATGCGCCCTTGCTGCCCGACGCGAGCGCGTGCACCGGCGTGTCGGCCGAGTGCACGACCGCGGACACGCTCAGGACCTGCAGCGGTGACCTGGCGACCCCGGTCGATACCGGCTGTACTTGGGGCTGCCTCTCGGCCGGCGGCGCGCACTGTGGCACGCTCGATCCATCCGGTGGCGGGGTCGTGCTCGCGGACCTGTCGGCGGTCGGGATCGGTGACGTCACGCTCTCGGGTCACACCATCGACACGGACGCCGGCACGATCACCCCCGTGATCGCGGGCTTCACCTTCCTTCGCGGGAACAACAACGTCGCCATCTTTCACTTCAACAGCCTCTCGATCACCGGCGACGTCCTGGTGACCGGAGCTGCGCCGCTCGCCCTCGTCGCCGAGGGAGCGATCGCGGTCAACGCGCTGATCGATGCGCGCGGGCCATGCCGGGCCGGGTCCGGCAGGATCGCGGGGCCTGGCGGGTTCGACGGCGGGCAAAACAACTCCAGCGCCGGCGGCCAGGGTGGGGGCGCCGGCTCGAACGGCAGCGGCGATGCCGGCGGCGGCGGCGGCTATGGCGGCGTCGGCGGGGTTGGGACGGGAAACCAGGCCGGTGGAACGGCGTTCGGCGACCCCCAGATCACCATCCTCGTCGGTGGTGGCGGCGGCGGTGGCGGCCACAATGACAACGGCGGCGGCGGCGGCGGCGGCGGTGCCGTCCAGCTGGTCTCGAACCTGAGCATCACGCTCGGCGTTGCCCCCGCCGGGATCAACGGGGGCGGGTGTGGTGGGAGCCAGAGCAACGGGGGTGGCAACGACGGCGGCGGTGGAGGGGGTGCCGGGGGCACCATCCTGCTCGAGGCCCCGAGCATCTCGGTCGAAGGCAGCCTCGCGGTCAACGGCGGCGGCGGCGGCGGACGGAACAACGGCAGCAGCGGCAACGGCGGCCGCCTCGATCGGACGCCTGCCGCGGGCGGCGGAGCGGGCGGTGGCGGCGGTGCGGGGGCCGGAACGATCGACGGCGCGCCGGGCGGTGGCGGCGGCAGCGGTGGCGCCGGCGGCGGCAGCGTCGGCCGGATCCGCATCAACACGCGGAGCGGCAACGTCACCTTGATGAGCACCGCGAGCCTCAGCCCGAACTTCACCGATACCGGGACGACCGCCAGCCAGGCCGTGGCGACCGTCCACTGATCATTCACTCGCTCACTCGCTCGGGTTCGCGCGGCCGGGCCGCCGCGCTCACCTCGGGCCTCCGGTCAACGCGGCTGGGTCTGCGGGCGCTGCGAGCTCGGGATCAGCTGATTCAGGTGCCAGGCGTGGAAGTAGAGCGCGCGCTGCGCGGTCTGGCGCCGCCGGCTCAGCATCAGCGCGAGCAGCGCGATGACGAGCGAGAACAGCAGGCTGGCGACCGTCAGTGCGACCTCGTCGATCCAGCCATGCGTCCGGACCAGATCGGAGACAACCAGCAACCTGTCGTCCGAGATCTCCCAGGTCTTTTGCAGCACGCCGGCCCGCTCGAGCACGATCGGCGCGAGCACTGCCACCGCGGTCCAGCCGACCACGGCCCACCGCCGTGCGTTGAGCCACGGGATCGTGGTCATCGCGACGAGCGCGGCGGTGATGAACAGCGGGGTCAGGACGAACGGCCCCGCGATCCGCGTGAACACGATCGCGAGCGCGAGGTTGACGGCGCACACCACCGGCACCGAGGGATCGCCGGTCCGCGCGTGACGCCACGAGGTGACCGCCCCGAGCGTGACGATGCTGTAGAACGCCACGATGACTGGCCAGTTGATGATCTCGAGCACGAGCACGAGCGGGAGGAGCGCGAATACCGAGAGGTAGGCGTACGTCGCCTTGCGGCCACGATCGCGATTGATCCTGCGCTCGTGCGTCTCGAGACTCGAAGCCAGCTCGGCGGGGATCTGCGGCGGGGTCTCGAGCAGCAGCGAGCTGACGAGCTGGGTCGCCTCGATCGACTCTGGATCGAGTGCGACGGCGCGCGCCGCCAAGCGTAGCGCGACGACGCGAGTCTCGGGCTCCGCGCGCGCGAGCACCTCGCGTGCCGATGCGACCTCACGAGCGGCGAGCTCACGGCGGCGCTCGACATCGCGATCTCCATCGAGATACGCCTGCACGCGTTCGGCGAGCTGATGTGCGGTGGGCCGCGCCGTCGGGTCTTCCGCGAGCGCCTCGAAGCACGCCCCGTCCAGCTCGGGCGCGAACGTGCGGTCCGGGTACCGGCGTGCCGGCGAGTCCTGCGGCGCACTCAAGGTTCGCCCGATCGCGTGGTCACCGCGCTGGTGGAGGGCTTCCGCGGCGAGGATCTCGAACAGGATGCAACCGAGCGCGTAGACATCTGCCGCCGGTGCCGCGGGGGCGTTCTGGATCTGCTCGGGTGACATGTAGCCGGGTGTCCCGAGCAAGGCGCCGGACTGGGTGAAGTCCTCGGAGCCAACCTGGTGCGATCCAGCAGTCCCCGGCTCGGTCGAGATGTCCGGCTGTTCGGAGAGCATCCGCGCCACGCCCCAGTCGAGCACGTACACCTCGCCATAATCGCCGAGCATGATGTTCGAGGGCTTGAGATCGCGATGGACGACCCCGCGCGCGTGCGCGAGCTCCATCGCGCGGCAGACCTCGACGAACGCGCGCAGCATGCGCGGGAGGGGAGCGCCGTCGGCGAGCAGGCGAGCCAGCGTGACGCCGGTCAGCCGCTTCATCGTGAAGTAGGGGCGCCCGCATTCGTCGATCCCCAGCTCGTGCACGGGGACGATCGCGGGGTGGTCGAGTCGGGCCTGGATCCGCGCCTCGCGCAGGAAGCGCGCGAGCGCCTCGGCGTCAGGCGTCGTGTCGCGCATCCGCTTGAGCGCGACCTCGCGGCCGATTCGCTGGTCGTGGGCGGCGAACACCTCGCCCATCCCACCGCGGCCGATCGAGCGCCCGACCTCGTAGCCCGGCACCGGCAACGCCACGGTCCCTCGAAGCGCGGCGATCAGCGGGCGGCCGGTCCCATCGCACGTGGGCTCGAGGACCGCGGGCTGCGCGTTGCCCTCCCCTTCCAGCGTCTCAGCGAGGATCGGGCTCGTCGGTTCGCCGTCGTCGACCATGCCGCCATGATAGCCGCTCGGCCGGGAGAAGACCGGAGGAGACCCGGCTCAGCGACTCGCCGCCGGCAGGATCTGGCGGAGATGCCAGGCCTGGATCTCGAGCCGGCGCATGGCGTCCCGATGACGCGTCGCGATCGCGCGAGACAGGGCGCCGACCACACCCACCAGGCTCACGAGCAGCAGGGCGAACGCGATCTGGGTCGGCACCGACGAGAACTTCACGATCGACGACGCGAGCACCAGCGCCCCACCGTCGAAGTGATACGTCGGCTCGATGACCCCCAGCAGCTCGAGGGTCCACGGCACCACGACCGCCGACGACAGGATGAGCGCGAGGATGCTGATCCGGCCGAACCGCGGATGCGACGCGTACGCCATGAGCGTCGTCGTCACGAGCGTCGGCGCGATGATGAACGGGCCGACCATGCGGCACACGATCCCGATCAGCACCGCGTTGATGCACGCATTGACGTAGATCGGGCCAGACGTGACCTGGTGGCGGCGAGTGAGCAGCAGCACCTGCGCGCCGCTCGTGATCGCGAGGGTCGCGAAGATCGCGATCAGCGTCAGATCGCGAACGCCGGTCCACAGCAGGAACGGCACGAACGCGAGATAGCCCAGCACCGCGACAGCCGCGAGCCGGGCTTGCGAGCGCGCGGTCTCGGTATCGATCGCCGCGAGCTGGCGATCGACCTCCTCCGGGACGTCCTCCGGTGGCTTCAGCATCAGGTGGGTCACGAGGTCGGCTGCCGCGCTCGCCGTCGGATCGAGCGCGAGCGCGCGTCCCGCAGCCTGCATCGCGGCGCGCCGGTCGAGCTCGCCGTGGCCACGCTCGAGCGCGGCGCGCGCCTCGGTGAGGTGGAGCAGCGAGAGCTCCTTACGCACGGCGAGATCGCGATCGCCATCGAGGAAGTCCTGCACCGCCGCGCCGAGCGCGCGGGCGCTCTCGAACCTGGCATCGGGATCGAGCTGGATCGCGCGCTCGCAGATCGCGTCGAGCTCGGGCGGAGAATCCGGTCGCCGGGTCGATGGCCGGGGGTCGATCGGCTGGAACGCCGCGCCGAGCGAGCGCGACCGGACGTGGAGCGGCTCGTTGGCCGCGATCTCGAACAGGATGCAGCCCAGCGCGTAGATGTCGGCCGCCGGCCCTGCCCGCTCGCCGACCAGCTGCTCGGGAGCCATGTACGCAGGCGTGCCGAGCACCGTCCCGACCTGGGTCTCGCCGGTCTCGAGCGCGAGGTCGTGCTGGGCGCCCGAGGGCGCGCTGGCATCGTCGGGATCGGTGACCGTGCGCGCGACGCCCCAGTCGAGCACGTAGACCTCGCCGAAGTCGCCGAGCATCACGTTCGCGGGCTTGAGGTCGCGATGGATGATCCCACGGCTGTGCGCGAACTCGACCGCGAGGCAGATGTCCGCGAATGCGCGCAGCAACCGGCGACGGCACGCTGGCTCGTCGACCTCGTCGCCCGTGCGCAGCTGTCTGAGCAGCTCGTGCATGTCGGTGCCGGTCAGCCGCTTCATGACGAAGAACGGCCGGCCCTTGCCGTCGTAGGCGAGATCGTGCACCGGCACCACCGCGGGATGCTCGAGCCGGCCCTGGACGCGTGCCTCGCGCACGAACCGCGACAGCTCCTCCTGCGAGGGCAGCTCGGAGCGGATCCGCTTGACCGCGACCTCGCGACCGATCTGCTCGTCGTACGCCAGCATCACCTCGCCCATCCCGCCCTGCCCGAGCACCTGGCCGATCGCGTAGCGGGTGCTGACCTCGATCGGCGACGGGATCCCGGCCTGCGCGATCCCTCGCGTCGCGAGCTTCGCCGTGGGGGGACGCGATGGCGACGGGGAGTCCGGAGCCGGGCCCGCAAGCGCGGTCTCCGCGCTGCCCTCGTCCGGGCCGAGGCCTCGCTGCGTGGGCGCGTGACGGAGCGTATCGTCGTTCGAGTCGTCGGCCATCACCCCGATGGTACGGCTCCGACGCGGGCCGTGCGCTCGGGGCCCGGCGAATTCGCGTCAGCTCACGGGGGCGTCGACCTTCCTGGGACGGTTGTCCCCTGGCTCCGCTGGCTCGACCACGCGCGGCACGCAGCGGACCTCGATCTTGCCGTCCTTGACGTCGATGAATGCCGTCCCGCCGTCGACGAGCTTGCCGAACAGGAGCTCGTTCGCGAGCGGCGCTTTCAGCGTCGACTGGACGAGCCGCGCCATCGGCCGCGCGCCCATCGCCTTGTCGTAGCCGTGCTCGACGAACCAGTCGATCGCGGC
>JAGSPR010000276.1 GCA_018262455.1 Deltaproteobacteria bacterium
AACGACGGCGCGGCCAGCGTGATGGGGTCGGTGCGTGGGCTGCGTCTGCTGGTGCCGCTGCTGATGAATCCGTATGCGCCGGTCAAGATCGAGCGCGTGGACATCAAGGTCGACCTCCGGTTCGAGGCCAACTTCGGCGAGCTCAAGGAAGTCCGCGTGCCGACGGCCGAGCTGCTGCCCGGCCAGCGCAACCTGCTCGAGGTCAGGATGACCACCTACGACGGGAAGGACATCCTCGAGCGCGTTCCGGTCGACGTGCCCGCCAACCTCGCCGGAAGCATCGTCCAGCTCGAGGTCACCGCGGGCGACAGCGCAAAGCTCGACGCGGCCCCGCCGGTCGACCTGCCCTCGCTGCTCACCGCCTATCGCAAGCTGTTGCCTGGGAATGTCTGGGCGGTGACGCTGTACCCGGCGGACGAGGGCGTCGCCATCGAAGGCAAGCTGGTACGCGATCTGCCCGCGAGCGCACTCGACAAGCTCCACCCGCAGACTCACACCCAGCGCGCGCAGGTCTACAAGCCGATCGCGCGTACCGTCGTTCCTGCGGCGCGCGTCGTCGAGGGTAGTTCCACGATGCTCGTCCGCGTCCGCGCTTCTCGCTGACCTGCCCGTGCTGCCTATGTTCCTGGGGGATTCGTGAACATCAAAGCCTCTCGTCTGGGTGCCGTCGCGTTCATCGTCGGCAACCTCGTCGTCTTGTCTGCCGGCCCCGCCGGCGCCGTCGTCACCGCGACCTGGACGGTCGAGACCTACCAGCAGTTCGATGCCGGAGATGCATCGAGCGCATTCATCACCTCGGTCGGCGAGCTCCGACCCGGGTGGGACACCAAGCGAACCGCCCTCGAAGGCGATGCCGTGTGGTCCTCGCTCAAGCTCGCCGACGGCAGCGTCCTGCTCGGTTCCGACGCTGGCGGTGCCATCTACCGGCTCCAAGGGGACTCGTCCAAGCGGCTCGTCTCGCTGCCCGGCGCGATCGCCGTGGTCTCGCTCGCGCAGACCGCCGACGGCGTCGTGTGGGCGGGCGCCATGCCCGGCAACCGGTTGTTCAAGATCGATGTCGCCGGCGCGAAGGCAACGCCCGGCCCCGCGCTCAAGGACGTCGAGACCATCTGGTCGCTCACGGCATCGGGCAACACGGTCTACGCGGGCACCGGCCCGTCCGGCAAGCTCTACGCGATCACCGGCGGCAACGCGAAGGAGGTGTTCGACACCGACGACAAGCGCATCACGGCGCTCACCGTCACCTCGGACGGCTCGGTGTGGATGGGCACCAGCGAGCGCGCCCTCGTGTTCCGCTACGACCCCAAGGATGGCAAGGCGCGCGCGATGGCCGACTTCGCCGGCAACGAGGTGTCGGCGATCGCCGCGTATCGCGACGGCGTCGTCGTGGCCGCAAATGATCTCGCCGATCAGCCCGCCCCGACCGGCAAGACGCCGGCGCAGGTCGAGTTGGCCGAGAAGCCCAACGCGCCGAAGGGCCAGCCCACGAAGCTCCCCGACGCAGGCACGAAGCCCGGCGCCGACAAGGATCCGCCGCCGGTCACCGACCTCGGCCGCAAGGGTGCCAGGAAGGGCAAAGGCGCGCTGTTCCGGATCGGCTCGGACGGTAGGCTCGACCAGCTCCACGCGCTGACGCAGACCTACTTCACGTCGATCGTCATCGCTCAGGATGCTGTCTATGCGGGTGCCGCCGACAAGGGCCGCGTCTACATGGTCGATGCCGATGGCTCGGTCGGCACCGCGTTCGATGTCGACGAGCGCAGCATCTCGCAGCTCTGGCTGGACAAGAACCTCGTCGGCTTCACGACCGACGACGCCACCGCGGCCTACCGCGCCACCGGGCGGGCCTCGCAGGCGCGCTACGTCTCGGACGTGCTCGACGCCAAGGCCGTGTCGCGGTTCGGCAAGCTCGCCTGGGTCTCGCAGGGCAAGGTCAAGCTCGAGTCGCGCAGTGGCAACACGGCGAAGCCCGGCGTCGGCTGGAGCGAGTGGCAGTCACCCGGTCAGATCACGAAGCTCGGGGGCGGCAGCGAGGGCGGCAAGATCGCCAGCCCGCCCGGCCGCTACCTGCAGTGGCGCGTCGCGCTCGAAGACGACGCCGCCCGCGTCCGCCGCGTCACCGGCTACTACGTGCCCCAGAACCAGGCCACGGTCGTGCAGGATGTCACCGTCGAGCTCGCCTCCAAGGACAGCCTGCCGACGTTGAAAGACTCCGCCGCCAAGCCGCGCAGCCCCGTGCTCAAGCTCAAGTGGAAGGTCGAGAATCCGGACAGCGACGACTCGACCTATGGCCTCGAAGCGCGCCGCGACGGCGAGGCCAACTGGCGACCGATCTCCACCGGGAAGGCCCCGCTCACCGCGACCACATGGGACTGGAACACCGAGACGTATCCCGACGGCTGGTACCGCGTCCGCGTGACTGCCTCGGATGCAGCCGCCAACTCGCCCGACCGCGCGCTCACCTCGAGCTCGTCATCGACGATGTTCGCGATCGACAACTCGCGCCCGGCGATCAACAACCTGTCCGTCACGTATCCCAAGGCCACCGCGCGGGCGTCGGACTCGATCAGCACGATCAGCGAGATGGCCTTCTCGGTCGACGATGGGCCGTGGCAGCTCGGCACCACATCCGACGGGCTCTACGACGACCTCACCGAGGACCTCCGGGTCGATCTGCCGACCGGCCTCGCGCGTGGCACGCACACCCTCGCGATGCGCGTTGCCGATGCGGCCGGCAATGTCGGCTCGACCTCGGCGACGTTCGTGATCAAGTAGGCCCGAAGACCGGCCGGGGAGACGAACAATCCCAGCCGTGATATCAGCGCGGCATGCGTTTCGTCGGATCATGCGTGCCCGGTGCGCTCGGAGTCCTGGTCGCCGTTGCGTGCGGCGGCTCCGCGCCATTGCCCTCCTCTACTTCGGGCTCGACGAGCGCGATCGCGAGGCCCACGCCCGAGCCCGTCGAGCTTCAGCGGATGGACACGTTCACGCTCCACGGCTACCTCCTGGCAGGGGCCGAGTACTGGCCCTATTTCGGCACCGCAGAGATCCAGTATCCCGAGGCGGTGCTGTGGGGCTTCTATCCCGAGAAGGGCGTGATAGGTCCAGGCGAGACGACGCCCAACGCCGAGTCAGCGCGCCCCGAGGCCGTCGCGTGCGCACGCAAGGCATTCGATGCGCTCCGAACGTTCCTCGCGACCGACCCGCCGGTCCTCCGCCGCATCGTCGCGCTGGGCGCGAACCAGGGCTACGTCCCGCGGTTCTATCTGTGGACGAACGACTACGGCCGCGCCGCAGAGCCGTATCCGCCCGGCGTTCGCGAGGCGCGCCTCTGGTACTGGAAGCGCAAGACACCCGATCCCGAGCGTCCACCGGGCTACTGGAAGTGGGAATCCTCCCTGACGCACGGCGGCGAGTGTCAGACCCCGCGTGCCGAACAGATCGAGCGCTACCTCGCAGAAACCGTTGCTGCCGTCGAGGCTGCCGCGCGGTGACGCCAGGCCGCGCCTTTG
Organism: Deltaproteobacteria bacterium; assembly: GCA_018262455.1. The sequence continues at coordinate 3,513 of JAGSPR010000276.1, forward strand.
CGATTCCGCTGGTCAGGGACCGAGCAGCCCGCCGAACAAGCCGAGGATCGAATCGACCTGCTCCTGCGTCATGCGGAGCCGCACCACCACATCGGCCTCGTCAGCAGACACCCCGATCTCGTCGACCATCGACGCGACCGCCTGGAGCTGGCCCTGCGCCATCATCGCGATCTGAGTGGCCTGATCCGGCGCGTCGAGCCGGATCCGCGCAACCGCGGACAGGCCGTTCGTGAGGCTCAGCGAGCAGGTGATCGCCCGCGGCTTGAAGCCAAGCATCGCTGCCTTGTCGAACGCCTGCGAGCTCCCACCGAACAGGAACCACAGGGGATCGTTGATCTCGACATGGGCGAGCAGGTCGAGGAACGCGGGCGATTCCCGCAGCGGCACGCCGCGTCGGACGACATCGGCGAGGCCGGCCGGCGAGGCCGCGGGGCCGATCAGGAACACGAGGGTCGCGGCGTCGACGAACGTGAAGACCGTCGGCGGGTCACCGTCAGATCCGGGGATCGAGACGATCTCGCGGACGGCATCTCCGCCGGCATCGCTGCGGACGACGGTGATGCGGCTCGGATCTGCCGCGCGTGCGCGGTCCATGCAGGCCATGGCGGAGGTGCGATCGATCCCCTTGAGGACGACGACACCCGTCGGCTTCGGCGCGTCGAGGTGGTGGATGCCAAGCGAGATCCGGCGGAGCGCGGCGAGCGGATCGAAGCCGCACGCGGCCTTGAACTTGACGAGCATCGGCCCTGCCTTCGCCATCAGCGCGGGCTCGAAGCGCTTCCACACGGCGCTGGCCCGCAGCTGCCGCGTCTCGATGACCGCCACGACCTCCGACTCGACGGGCAGGAAGCCGAGCGGATCGGAGCTCGTGAGGGCCGCCCGATCGGGATGGGAGCGCGGCTCCGGCTGCACCGGTGTGACCGGGACCGGATCGCGATAGCAGGCCGCGAGCGCCGCGCTGATGAGCACCGCGGCGAGGCGCCGACCGGGTCGCGACATTCCTTGGAGTACCACGCCGCACGCCGGGGGCGATGTCAGACCCGCGACAGGGGATAGCGCACACACTTCTCGAGCAGGGTGCCATCCGGTCGCCGCACACACAGCTCGAGGTCGCGCCCGATCGTGAGCACGACGTAGTGGTACTCGCGGGCCACCATCTGCATGCCATCGTCGACCTTGCAGCGCGGTCGCCCGGCAACCCCGCAGCGGATGCCATAGAGCGATGCACCGCCGCCGCCGGTGACCACGTACCGCAAGCCGTCGAGCTCGCCGCGCTGGTAGAGGTGATCGTGACCGGAGAACACGAAGTCGACATGGTGGCGCGCGAGGATCGGAGCGTAGCGGTCGCGCGCGATGGCGTTGCCGCCGTGGAAGCCACGAGCGTAGGGCCCGTCGTGGGTGAACACGATGATCGCGCGGGCCTTCTTGTTGCGCGCCCTTGCGAGGTCTCGATCGAGCCAGGTCTCTTGCTCGGTTCGCTCGTACGCGTTGGAGTCGAGGAACACGAGGTGGACATCGGCGAGATCGCGGCTGTACCAGAATGTGCCCACGGGACGATCGGGAGGCCCCGGTGGCAACGCGAACATCTGCTCCGCCCGGCCCGCGACGTCCGCACCCTCCCAGCCGACGTCGTGGTTACCGACCGCCGGGTAGTACGGGATCTGCGAGAGCAGCTCGGTCGCGATCGCGAAGAACCGTTGCCAGTCGGCCTCGTCGGAGCCCTGCAGCACCATGTCGCCGGTGACCGCGACCGCGTCGAGACCTTCCCCGAGCATCCGCTGGACGAGCCGGCCATGGATCGCATGGCCGCCGCGGACGTCGCCGTAGACGCCGATCCGGATCGCGGCACCTGCCGCGGGCATCGTATGGAACGCGTAACGAGGCGACACCGAGGCGCCAGCGTGCACGCGATAACCGATGCGCGTTTCGGGCGGCAGGCCCACGAGCTTGAAGCGATGACGACGACCGGCCGGGCTCGTCTGGCGGTGATCCCTCGCCTCGCCGACGCCCCACTCGAGCACTGCCTCGACGTCGTGGTCCGTATCGACCGCGATGACTGCCGTCGTCTGATCGGCATCCGCGAGGACCGGTCCGCGCAGGATGCCGCGATCACGCCGTCCCACGACATCGGCGACGAGGGTGGGTGCGAAGCGGCGCGCGGACGGGTGGACCTCGACCGCAAACGTGTTGGGCCCAACCCTCAGCAGGCCGGGGGCGACCGGCACGTAGAACGTCTCCCACTCGGGGCCGTGCCGGCGGGTGCTCAGCGCGTTCGAGCCGCCGTGGCGTGGTAGCGCCCGGCGAGCCACCTCGATGCCGTTGATCCACGCGGTGATCCCGTCCTCGTAGCGCAGCCGCAGCTCGAGCATCTCGAGGCCCTGGTCGGCTGCGCCCAGCGTGAAGGTGGTGACCCCAAACGCCGCAGCGATCCGGAGGTCATCGGGGGCCAGCCCGATCGTGGGGCGCTCTCCTGTGACCGCGTAGGGCCACTGCGGGGGCGCCGGCACCGGATCCCCGAGCACCGCGATCGGTGTCGTCCTGCGGCGTGCAGCGACATCGACGCCACTGACCGCGAGAGCGCCGAGCTGGCGCGCGACGCGAGGCGCGGTGACGAGCTGCCAGCGCCACGAGGCATCGGGCCGGACAAGCGGTGTCCCACGCGCTGCAGGCGGTGTCGGCAGCGCGCTCTCGTCATCGGAATCACCTGCCGCCACCCTCGTGAGTCCGAGGGTGACAACGCAGACGATCCACAGCCGCATCACGCGGCCGAACTATGAATCAGGTCCGAGCGCGACGCTCGGCCGAAGCCGCGAGATCGAGCAGCTGCGGCAGCGAGAACGAGTCGAGCTTGGCAAGGAAATCCTTGTCCTTGGCCTTCTTGTGGGACGCGCCGATCGACGCGATCAACTTGTCGCGGTTGCCATACTTCTGCTTCACGGTCGCGGTGACGCGCGACAGCCGGAGCAGCTGGGCGTTGGACGCCGTCTTCAGCTGGGTCTCGAGCGCGTCGGTGTCCTGGTCCGAACGCGCGATCACCGCGGCGAGCGACTTCGCGAGCGCTTCCTTGGAGCCGTGGTTCTCGAGAACGCGGGCGCGCGGATGACGCGCCTTCTGCGCGACCGGTGCGGCCTTGGCCTTCACGACCTTGGCAACCTTGGCCTTCACAGCCGACTTCGGAGGCCTTGCAGCCTTGCTCTTGGTATCAGTCTTCTTCTTGCTCGCCATGACTCTTTTACCTACTTGCCTGATTGGCTACTGCTTGGGCGGCTCGGCCGCTGCAGAGCCATTCGAGGGCGGGGAATCCTGCGCGGGAGGTTGCCCTCCGTCAAGCATGGATAACAGTTGATTGACGTCGACCATGTCGAGGGCGACGCGGAACCGGACGTTGCTGCCGGAACTGGTGATCGCGACCTTGTTCACCACGGTCCCGAGAGACTTGGCCTGGGCAACCATGCCCAGCAGCTTCTTCTGGTCGTTCACGTACGATTCCAGCTGCTTGGCATCCTCGGGGGACGCCATGATGGCGCCGAGCTCGAGCTTGGCACCCTCGGTGGGATCGATCGAACCGACAAACGCCGAGGGACCTGCCTTGAGGCCCCCGAGCACGCCGACGAGGCCTTTGCGGACCCGCTCATCCACCCGGCCCACACCCCAGATCGGGGCGTTCTGGTTGGTTTGCTTGAGCCACACCGCCAGCTCGGGGTGGTCGATCGCCTTCTTGCCGGCACCGATCGCCTCGACGACATAGGCCTCGGTCGTCCCGAGCACCACGGTGTCCGCGCGTCCGAACGAGAAGTACATGACCCGCGCGCCATCCTTCACCTCGTAGACGGTGCGCCCCGCGACGTCGCGGCCCGTGACGCTGCCGCCCCCCTTGCCGACGAGCTTGCCGATGCAGTCGGCGAGATCATGCTCGGGGATCGTGCCGGTTGCCACCATCAAGGCCGGCCCGGTACCCGCCCGACCACCCGGGGGCGTCGGACCGAGCGCCAGCATCACGTGCTTCACCTGCCTGGCGATGTCGAGCTTGCAGCCGTCGCGGACCTGCGCCCACTTCTGGGCGAGCGTCGGGTCACGGAGTAGCAGCTGATCGACCGCACGCGCCACGATCGGCGAGTCGGCGAGCTTGCCGACATCGGCGCCGATGATGACCTCGGCGTTCGAGGGCACCGCGGCGAGACCGGTGACCTCGGGAGGAGGTCCGCTCGGCCCGTCCGACTTCTTGCCGCAAGCAGCCGCCAGTAGCGCGCTCCCGGCGAGGAGCGCGAGCAGCACACGGGCTGGTCTGGATGTAGAGCGAGGAAGCACGCGCGATCAACGGTTTGCTACGGGCCACCCATGCTGCCCATGCCGCCCATCCCGCCCAGCAGGCCGCCAAACTGCTTGATCAGCGACTGCAGCTTCGCGTTCGACAGCGCGATCGAGACCTTGACGTCCGCGCCATCGCTCACGATGTCGAGCTTGTCGAACATGCTCGCAGCGCCTGCCGCCTGGCTCTTGCCCATCTGCGCGATCTGCGTGGCCTGATCGGCCGAGTCGAGGCGCATCCGGAGGTCGAGCGTCAGCCCGTCGGTGACGTTGAGCGAGCCGAACACGGCCTTGGGCTTGAAGCCCATCGCCGCGGCCTTGTCGAACGCCTTCGAGTTGCCGTTCATCAGGAGCCACATCGAGTCCTGAATGTTGATCTTGGAGTACATCTCGACGAACGCGGCGGAGGATTTGAGGGTCGACGTGCCCGCGGCGGCGGCCTTGATGCCGTCCTTGGTCGCGTTCGCGCCCATCACCATCAGCGCGGTCGTGTCGTTGACGAACTGGAACGCGACCGTGTCGCCGCCCTTGTTGGACTTGATGATGATGATGTCGCCATCACGCGTGACCTCGGCATCCTTCTTCGCCTCGGCCTTCATCTTCTCGAAGCAGTCCATCACCTTCGCCTTCTCGGCGCCGTGGACCACGATGACGCCGTCCGGCTTGGTAGCGCCGATGCCCTTCATGCCGATCGAGACGGTCTTGACCGCCTGGAGCGGATCGAAGCCGCACTGCGTCTTGAACTCGTTGAGCTTGGTCTGGAAGTCGCCCTTCATCATCAGGGGCTCGACGAACTGCTTGAACAGCTGGCTCTGCTGGAGCTGGGAGAAGTTGAGCCCCATGACGACCTCGGAATCGACCGGCAACAGCGACAGATCGTCGCCAGTCGCGGTGGGCGAGACCTTCGACGTCGACGGCACGCCCGCGGGCGGGGCCGGCTTCTCCGCCGTCGCCTTCGGATCGACCTTGGTGTCACCCGAGCCAGAGGCCGCCGGAGCCTTGTCTTCCTTCTTGCACGACGCGAGGCCGATGAGGCCGACCGAGAGCAACCCTGCAACGAGCCAACCACGATTGCGGACCATTGATAATCTCCTTGGGGCCGCGAGGGCCGACAGACTGGGGCCCGAAAGGGCCGGACGCGATCAGAGTTCCTCACGACGAGGACCGCGGGACGTATAACACCTTGGCCGAGGGTGCGCCATGCCCCGAATTCAACCGTGTTTCATCGATCCCCGACCGGAAGGATCGGTGGACGCCGGCCGACAATCTTTGACGATCCGCGACGTTCGAGGACCGGTCAGGTCAGGGTTTGCCACCCAGCGTCGGCGCGAACTGTGCAACCAGTGCCTTCACCTTC
>JAGSPR010000595.1 GCA_018262455.1 Deltaproteobacteria bacterium
GTCCGACGCGGTCACCGTCGTCCGGCTGCGCCTGCTCCCCGACGTGACGCTCGAGCTCGAGCTGTTCGTGCGGCCGGGACCGGGTGCGCCGCTGTTCGCGCCGGGCGCGGGACCCCGCGACGTGCTGCTCGCGCGCGCGCCCGGTGGGCCCGGTGGGGGCGATCAGCGGGGCTACGTCCGGCGTGACCTCGGCTCCGAGCTGGCGCGGGCCCGCGCGGCGCTCATGACGCTGCCGATCGACGGCGCGGAGGAGGGCCCGCCGCAGTGCTTCCGGATCGCCGATCGCGATGCCGCGCTGCAGCTGGTCTCGGCCCTGCAGACGCCGCCGGATGGCCTCGAGGCCGAGTGGGTCGATGCGCGACCGGTGGTGTCCGGAACCGTCGGGCCGGACGCGCTGCGCGTCCACGTCGAGCGCAAGCGGGACTGGTTCGGGATCACCGGCGACCTCAAGATCGAAGCCGGGCGGCTGGAGCTGGCGGTGCTGCTCGATGCGGCGCGCCGCCAGCAGCGGTTCGTGCGGGTCGACGCCCACCGCTGGGTCGAGCTGTCGCAGACGCTGCGCGAGCGGCTGCTCGCGGTGTCGGACCAGACGTTCGTCGGCAAGAAGCAGCTCGAGCTGTCGCCGGGCGCGGTCCCCGCGATCCGGGCGCTGACCCTGGCCGGCGCGCAGGTCGAGACCGAGCCCGCGTGGGATCTGCTGACCGAGCGGCTCGCGTCGTCGGGCAAGCTGCGCCCTCGACCACCGGCGACGCTCGAGGCCACGCTGCGCGACTACCAGGTCGAGGGCCACGCCTGGCTCACCCGCGTCGCGGCCTGGGGCGCCGGGGCCTGCCTCGCCGATGACATGGGCCTGGGCAAGACGATCCAGGCGATCGCCCTGCTGCTCGATCGCGCGCGCCTCGGACCGGCGCTCGTGCTCGCGCCCACGTCGGTCACGTTCAACTGGATCGAGGAGCTGCGGCGCTTCGCGCCCTCGCTCCGCCCGGTGCTCTACACCGAGCAGGCCGACCGCGTGACGGCACTCGGCAAGCTGACCAGGAAGGACGTCCTGATCGTCAGCTATGGCCTGCTCGTGCGCGACGCCGCCGCGCTCGCGGCCACGCCGTTCGCGACCCTCGTGCTCGACGAGGCCCAGGCGCTCAAGAACCCCACCACGCGGCGCGCCAAGGCCGCGCGCAGCCTCGACGCGGGGTTTCGCGTCGCGCTGTCGGGCACGCCATTCGAGAACCACCTCGGCGAGCTGTGGAGCCTGTTCGCGATCGTGTTCCCGGGCCTGCTCGGCAGCTGGGAGCAGTTTCGCGAGCGGTTCGCGGTGCCGATCGAGCGGACCAAGGATCCCGAGGCGCGGGCGGCGCTGTCGCGCGTGCTACGGCCCTTCCTGCTCCGGCGCACCAAGCAGGAGGTCGCGCGCGAGCTGCCTTCGCGCACCGAGATCCTGGTCCCGGTCGCGCTGTCCGAGCAGGAGCTGGCACTCTACGAGGACGCGCGGCTCGCGGCGGTCGCCGAGCTCGGCCGCAAGGGCGTGAAGGACGAACAGCGACGATTCCAGGTCCTCGCCGCGCTCACCCGGCTGCGCCTGCTCGCGTCCCACCCCAAGCTCTACGACGCGACGTCCGCGGTCCCGTCGTCGAAGCTGGCCCGCGTGCTCGAGCTGCTCGAAGAGCTGCGCAGCGAGGGCCACCGCGCGCTCGTGTTCAGCCAGTTCACCTCTCACCTCGCGCTCGTGCGCGCCGCGCTCGACCAGGCCGGCTTCGCGTCGCTCTACCTCGATGGGTCGACCCCGGCGGGCGCGCGCCAGACGCTGATCCAGCGGTTCCAGGCCGGGGAGGGCGACGTGTTCCTGATCTCGCTCAAGGCCGGCGGCACCGGCATCAACCTCACCGCCGCCGACTACGTGATCCATCTCGATCCATGGTGGAACCCCGCGGTCGAGGATCAGGCCACCGACCGCGCCCACCGGATCGGCCAGACCAAGCCGGTCACGGTGTACCGGCTGATCGCGCGCGGCACGATCGAGGAGCAGATCGTCGCGATGCATCACGACAAGCGCGCGCTCGTCGCCGGGATTCTCGAAGGCAGTGACGTCGCGGCCCGGCTGACGACGCGCGACCTCATGGCGTTGCTCGCCGAGCCGCACGCTCGCTGATCCGCGCGGAGGTGAGATCGAGACCCACATCTGCACCGTGCCCGATCGGTGCAGTGTTTGCCGATCTGGCCTGCGTCCGAGGCAGCCGCGTCGCACCACGCAACTCGGAGTCAGCGAGTCGGCTTGGCGGAACCCACCGGCAAGGACCACCACTCCCCGATGGGATCGAACGCGTCACGCACGCGATCACCTGGCGTCGGGCTGCCGCCGAGCGCGCTGGCCCCGCAGGTACATGTCGAGCAGAAGCGACGCGAGCTCGCCCGGGCGCTGCCCAAGGCGCCCCTCCCACGCCCTCCCCGGATCACCGCGCGACTCGACATCCTGCGGGTCGAGCTCGCGCGCTACCGCGAGCAGGCGATCGTGCTGCACGCCAAGCTCGTCCAGCTCGAGGCCCACAACAACGTCGAATCGTCCGCGTTGCGGCGCATGCTGATCGACAGCTCGGTCAAGCTCGAGGAGGTCGTGCGCGCGCTGATCGACTCGCCATGCCCGCCGCCTCGCAAGTAGATGGTTGCGGGCGCCACCGCCACCACCGCTCGTTGCGCTGCGTCGTCGTGGAGAATCGACCGTGCTCGGAATTGGCTTCTGTTCACCCAGCCAATGGTTTTGCCAATGCAACGAATCGACCGCCGTGATACGCGCAAGATCAGATGCCTCTTCGAAGCTCTCTCGCACGGCTCATGATCGGTGGTGGATCGGTGCTCCTGGTCGGCGGGGCGGTCTTGTTGACCTCGTTGACCTCGTTGACCTCGTGCACCGGACCAACCGCCTCGTTTGACGTCGACGTCTGCGAAGGCCAGCCGTGCTCGATGCACGGCGCGTGCATTCTCGCGGGTGGAGAACCAGCATGCGAATGCGATGCTGGTCACCATCCGGAGGGACTGAGCTGCGTCCCGGATGGAACGACCGGGCCATGTGCCGACGTCGAGTGCTCCAACCATGGCGTTTGCTCCGACGTCGGCGGAGCCGCAACATGCGTGTGCGAGAACGGTTACCACCCGGAGGGGCTGACCTGTGTCATGGATGGCACGACCGGGCCTTGCTCAGACGTGACGTGCTCAGGCCACGGCCTCTGTACGGAGTCTGGCGGGCAGCCGCAATGTCAGTGTGACTCCGGGTTTCACGCTGCCGGACTTGCATGCAGCTCGGACTGTGGTTCCTGGTCGGGCGTGTTCGACGTCCCGCGGGTGATGGTCACCGGCCGGGTGACTGCGGCGGGCAGCCCGCTCGTCGGGGGAGGCGAGCTCGAGTTCGAGGAGACGACCACCGGCGAACGGTTCCATGTGACGACCACGTCCGATGGCACGTTCAACAACGGGCT
>JAGSPR010000596.1 GCA_018262455.1 Deltaproteobacteria bacterium
CGGCCCGCTGGATCCAGCGCGCGTGCGATGAGGTGTTCGAGCACACGCGCGGTCAACTCGCCGAGCGGCTGCAGCTGTCACCGACCGAGCTCGATCGCGTGACCGCGCTCGTCCAGAGCCAGCTCGACGTCAGCCTGGCGCAGCTACTCCCCGCGGACATAGAGGTCTAGCACCGAGGTTCATCAGTGCTGATCCGGCGCGTAAGCGTAAGCGTAGGCGTAAGCGCAAGCGTAAGCGCAAGCGGATCAGTCGCTCAGATTCGCCTACGCCTACGCTTACGCTTACGCTTACGGCTCCACAGAGCCGACCGCGATCACGGCCGGTGTTCGGCCAGCCACGCCGTTGCCTCTCGTTGCGTGAGGCGCCAGAACGCGCTCGCCTGGTCGAAGCGATGGACGGCTTGCTCGATCAAGCGACGCGCCCGCGGTCGATCGCTCCTCCACAGCGCACGCCCGAGCGCCCACTCCGCACCGGCGAGGTGACCGGGATCGAGGGCCTCGTGCTCGAACAGCGCGAGGGCCCGCTCGAGGTCCGGCAGGGCCCGGGCGTGCTGCCCGAGCTCGGACAGCAACGCGCCGCGCGTCACGTAGCCATTCGCGACCTGCGGGTGGGTCTCGCCGTAGGTCGTGACGAGGATCGGCAACAGCTTGTCGAGCAGCGCGAGCGCGGCCGCGCCCTGGCCGAGGCCCTCGAGCGCGTCGACGCGCGTGAGCCAGCACTCCGCGAGCGCTGACGAGCCCTCGCCGACCTCGAACGCCATGATCTCGCAGGCGCGCGCGAGCTTGGCATCGGCGGCGGAGAACTTCTGCTGCTGATTCAAGATCGTTCCCTCGAGCCGCAGCGCCTCGCCATACCGCGTGGCTCGCTCGCCCACGAGCTTGCCGATGTGCTCGGTCACGCGCGTCGCCTCCGCGAGGGCCTCGTCGAGCTTGCCGGCATGGCCGAGCACCTGCGCGAGCTGGGCGTGGGCGAGCTCGTGGTCGAGGTTATGGTCGTCCGGCACCCGGTCAGCGAGCGTGACCGCACGCCGCGCCTCGACCTCGGCCTCGGCGGTGCTGCCGAGCATGTCGAGACAGGTCGCGATCCGCTGGCGAACCATCATCTCGGTCGCAGGGGCGATCTCGGGTTGGTTTCCGAGCTCGACCAGCGCGTCGCGGTACATCGCGACCGCCTCGCCGTAGCGCGCCTGATCCTCGAGCACGTAGCCGAGTCCCTGGATGAGCTGCGGCAGCAGCTCGGGGACGCCCTGGTTCGCCATCGCGAGGCCGCGGCGCAGCGCCGCCTCGCCTTCCTTGCCGCGATCCGACTCGACGAGGGCGATGCCGCGCACGTACTCCAGCATCGTGGCGACGCTGGCCTGCCTGCCGATTCGCTCGACGGCGGCATCGGCGTACGTCGCGTACTCGAGCGCGCGCTTCGGGTCGTCGAACACGGCGCTCTGGGCCAGCTGGATCCACCCGTTCGCCGCGATGTAGTCCTGGTGCTCGCGCTCGGCGACCGCGACGGCCTCGCGCAACGTCGCCCTCGCCTGCACGTCATCGCCACCCTGGCTCTGCGACGTGCCGAGCAGATAGAGCGTCTCGGCATGCAGCGGCAGCCACACCTGCTTGGCCTCCGCGGTCACCGCGGTCGCCACCGCCACCGCGGCCTGGTAGTCGCCGCGATCGCGCGCGGCCTCGGCGTCGAACGCACGATGGCGCAGCGCCGTGACCCGGCGCCGCAGCGCGGGGTCGGCGGGGATGCGCGCCGTCACCAGCCCCGGTGCCGGGGTGGCGCAGCCGGCCGGGTCACCGACGAGGCGCACCATCAGGGCGGCATGCGGCGCGCCATCGCGCGTCAGATCGTCGATCACACCGTCGAGCTCGAGCAGGCGTGCGTCGAGGCACGCCTGGATCCCGGCGGCCTGCGGCGGCGTGGCCTCGGCGTGACAGGTCTCGCCATGGATGCCGCGCCAGCGCTCCGCCACTCGATCGAGCCGCGCGATCACCTCCGTCCTTGCGAGCGGATCGGCGTCAAGCGCGGTCCGCACCGCTTGCACGGCGGCGGCGCCATACACGTGGTCGAGCGCCGCGCCCCCCCGTTCACACGGATCCACCGCCGGGGAGGCGAGCACGCGCGCGGACACCAGGCCGAACCCGACGAGCGCGGTCGCCGCCACGACCGTCGCACCGACCACGGCCGTGCGCCGGCGCGTCCGGGTGCGAGCGAGCAGCTGGAGGAAGGCCCGCATGTCGCGATATCGATCGGCAGGATCCAGCGCGAGCGCACCTGCCAGCACGCGGACCACCCGCGCGGGCACCGCTCCGAGCGAGCCAGGGAGCTTCAGCGGCCGGTCCATCGCCGCGCGGATCTCCTCGACGTCGCGCCCCGCGAATGGCCGCTGGCCGAACAACAGCTCCCACGCCGAGACCGCGAACGCGAACAGGTCGGCCCGCACGTCGATCGTGCGGCCATCGAGCTGCTCGGGCGCCATGTACGCCGGCGTCCCGATCATGGTGCCCGGGGAGGTGAGCTGCGGATCGCCGGGACGACCGCGCAGGAAGCCCTGCGCGTCGGGTGCGTCGGTGACGATCCGCGCGACGCCGAAATCGGTCACCACGACGCGGCGCACGCCGATCCCGCTCGGATCCGGCTCGACCAGCACGTTGTCCGGCTTGAAGTCGCGATGGATGATGCCGGCCGCGTGCGCCGCCGCGAGTCCCTGCCCGGCGCGCTCGAGCACGCTCACCAGCTCGCGCCAGCTTGGCTTCGCGCGGCGCACCCAGGTGCCGAGCGTCTGGCCCCGGATCAGCTCCATCGCGATGAACACCGCGTCGCCGGTCCGCCCGACGTCATAGACCGCGATCACCGAAGGGTGCGCGAGCTTCGCCATCATCCGCGACTCGCGCACGAGGCGCTCGGCGAGCACGCGGACCAGGCCCGCGAGCTCGGGCCGCACGATCTTGAGCGCGATCGTGCGATCGAGCTCGCTGTCGTGGGCCGCGTAGACGCGCCCCATGCCACCGGCGCCCAGGAGCTCGCGGAGCTCGTAACGTCCGATCCGCGAGCCGAGCGCCGGGCTCTGCACCGGCGCGCCCGGTGCATCCAGCGGCGGGGTGCCAACGGCGATCGCGGTCGACGGTTCTGCTGCGACGCCGCCACGCACCGCCGCGATCACCACCTGCCGGCACGCCGCACAGCCATCGAGGTGCGACGAGACCTGGGCCGTCTCGGCCTGCCCGAGCACCCGTTGCACGTGGGCGCCGAGCACGTCGTCGGTGGGACATGCCGTCGTCATTCGTCCGTCACGGACATAGTCCACAACCCCACCGAAGCCAACGACGAAACGCCGCTGGCTCGACCCAGGTCGAGCTCGCGCAGGTAAACCGTTCGCGATCGTCACGCGTTAGCATCCAGCCATGCGCAGCTGTCTCGTCGCTCTCCTGCTGTTGGCCACCGCGAGCCCGGCGATCGCCTCTCCCCTCGCCGCCCGGTGGGGTGCTCACGAAGTCGATCGACCTCGCGTTCTGGGCGGTGCGTGAGGGCAACGGCGGCCCGCTCGCGCCCGGCACGTACGAGGTCGACGTCCGCTGGGATACCGGGACTCACGGCTGCGGTGGGTTGTGCCCGACGCTCGTCGCCAAGACCCGGCTGACGATCGTCGCGCCGATCGAGAAGCCGTGCACCGAGTCGCCGGCCTCGCACAGCGGGCTCGAGCTCCTCGTCCATCAGGACGGCGGCGTGCTCGAGGTCGGCGTGCACAACGTCGATCCGCGTGCGCACTGCGTCGCCGGGTACATCAAGACCCACGAGACCCAGAGCGACTGGCTCACGGTCACGCTCGACGGCAAGCGCACGCTGCACTTCGATGACTCGCGCGACAAGTCGGTTGCGGTCCACCTCGAGCTCGCGCCCGGCGCGACCGCATGGACCCGCTGGGACCTCGGAGCGTGGGCGCGCCGCAGCCGGAACGGCGGAGCGCCGCTGGTGCCCGGCGCGCGGTCCTCGACCGTGACCTATGACGCGACGCGGGAGACCGGCGCATGGAACGGTAAGCTCGTTGCAAGCCTCGGGATTCGCGTCCCGTAGGCCGTCAGACGCTCCTCCGGACCCGGCCTCCGAGATCGCTGGCCAGACAGCCGATTCGTGGGCTATCTAGGGGGGGTGAGCCAGAAGCGACACATCGGCGAAATCCTGCTCATGCAGGAAACCGTGGATGCGTGGTTGCTGACCCAGACCCTCAAGCTGCATCCGGGCGCGTCGAAACAGCGGCTGGTCTCGGTGCTGGTCGGCCGCGCCCAGCTCGATCCCGATGACGGCGCGATGGCGCTGTCCGAGCAGCTCGGTTATCCAGCGGCCCTGCAGCGCCACCTCGAGCGGCGAGATCCCGACTGCCAGGACCAGATCCCGCGCGAGCTCGTCCAGCGCTGGGTCGTGCTGCCACTCGGCCGCGCGCGCGACCACAAGCTCGTCGTCGTGGCGCGCGACCCGACGCCGATCCTGGCGGCTGCGCTCGAGCACGCAACCAAGCAGCAGGTCACGCTCGCCGTGACCCCGGAGATCCACCTCGACAAGATGATCCGGTCGATCTACGGGCTCGCTCCGGATGCGGCTCCGGTCACCTCGCCCCCCACGATCAGCGAGACCGGCATCTCGCTCGATGGCGATCCGATGGCGCCGGCGGGCCGCGCGCGCACGATCTCGGCCATCCTCAACCACGCCGCGCCGGAGCTGCCGACTCGCGCGCCGCAGGGCTCCGATCGCGTCGACCGCACGCTGGTCGACATCGACAACG
>JAGSPR010000597.1 GCA_018262455.1 Deltaproteobacteria bacterium
CTCGCCATGCACGGCTCCGACGAGGCCGCGCCGCCGATGACCGGCGTGCCGCACCGCCTCGCGATGGTCGTCGGCAAGCTCCTCGAGAAGGATCCGCGCCGGCGCTACCAGACCGCGGCCGAGGCGCTGCAGGCGCTCGAGATGTCGCTGTCCACCAACACCCCGGTGCACGGCGTGGCATGGCCGAGCGACACCAATCCGAGCCTCGGGCCGTTCCCCGCAGACTCGAAGCTGTTCGAGCACCTCGAGACGCCGGTGCCGCCGTCGGTCGCGAGCGATCGCATCCCCGCGGGCAAGAACCGGGAACCCCGCGCGCGCAGCGTGACCGAGGTCGAGCGCATCGTCGCCGGCGAGACCATGCTCGCGCCGTCGGCGTCTCCAGTCCCCGCGACGTCGCAGCCCGGGACCTCGTCGCTCGCCGGGTTCGCGCCGACCAGGAAGCGGTGGCCGCTGATCGCCGCGGCGACGGGTGTGTTCGCGGTGGCCGTGATCGCCGGCGCGGCGCTCGTCAGCGGCGGCGACACAGCCAAGGACAAGGTCCAGGACAAGGACCCCGTCGTCGACACCAAGCCCGCCGTCGTCAACACCAAGCCCGCTGATCCCAAGCCCGCCGTCGTCGACACCGGGCCCGCCGCTGTCGACACCAGGCCCGCCGTCGTCGACACCAAGCCCGTCGAGGATCCGGTCACCGTCACCAGGCCGACGAAGCCGAACAAGCCGAACAAGCTGGTCACGACCAAGCCGGTCACGACCAAGCCGGCCACGACCAAACCGGCCACGACCAAGCCGGCCACGACCACACCGACCACGACGACCACCACCACCACGAAGCCCGGACCTGGCTCCGCAGCGACCAAGCCCGGTACCGGCTCCGCGAAGCTGCCCTTCTGATCCGATGCGCATCCGCTCGCTTGCCCTGATCTGCGCGCTGGTCGCGGCCTGCTTCTCGAAGCCGACGTTCACGGGCGGCGGTGGCGACGCTGCCGTCGACGGTCCGCCGATCGATCCCGCCGCGCCCGCGCGGATCGCGGCTGGCGACGGGCATGCATGCCGGATCACAGCAGGTCAGGTGATCTGCTGGGGGAACAACGATCACGGTCAGCTCGGCATGCGCCCCGACGTGACGGACTTCAACGGAACCCCCGGGCTGGCAGAGTCCACGACTGGATGGACCAACGTCGCCGCAGGGGTGCAGCACACGTGCGGCATCCGCGACGGCGCCGTGTACTGCTGGGGCGAGAGCTTCTACCGACAGGCCGCTCCGCAGCTCCCCCGGAGCCCCAGCATCTCGATCACGGCGGTCGCGCTCCCGAGCGCCAACCCTGCCGAGCGGGTGTTCGCCGGTGGGTTCTCGACGTGCGCGATCACGACGGCGCACGAGGCCTTCTGCTGGGGGGATCTCACGTTCCAGTTGGTGGAAGGCCTCGCGACGCCACAGCGGCTCGGGGCCACGGGGGCCACGTTCACTGAGATCGCGATCGCCGATGATCACGCGTGCGCGCTCGCCGAGGATGGCGTCGTCCATTGCTGGGGCGAGGCCGAGCAACGTCAGACCGGACGCGGTGACACCACTGACCTCACGTTCGCCCAGGCCTCACCGATCGCGAGCACCGACACGTTCACCTCGCTGTCCGCCGGTCATGAGGCGACGTGCGGGACCACGACCACGGGCAAGCTCGTGTGCTGGGGGAGCGTGAACCAGGGCCAGCTCGGCGACGCCATTGCCTCCGACACGGGCCACCCACCGCTGGTCGTCGATGAGGGGCCCGGGTGGACCACCGTCGCGGTCGGCGGCCTCCATACCTGCGCGGTCAAGAACGGCGACGTCTACTGCCACGGCGACGACTACCTCGGCGCGCTCGGCAGCGGCGCGTTCAGGAGCGATCGGACGATGGGCCCGAAGATCGAGGTCGGGATGCAGGTCGCGCAGCTCGCGGCGAACTACAGCTTCACATGCGCGCTCAGCAGCGACGGCATGGCGATGAAGTGCTGGGGCTCGAACTCGAAGGGCCAGCTCGGTAACGGGGAGTTCTCGCGCAAGTACCGCCCGACCGAGGCCCAGCTGCCGGCCGGGACCGTCACGCAGCTCGTCGCGGGGGACAATCACACGTGCGCGCTGGTCGACGGCGTCCCCTATTGCTGGGGGCTCAACGACGAGCAGCAGCTCGGCACGTCGACCGGGGTGCTGAGCTCGGTCCCGGTCCGCGCATCGATGGCGACGTTCACCCAGCTGACCGCCGGCGAGAGCCACACGTGCGGCATCACGTCCGACGCCACGAAGCTCGAGTGCTGGGGCCGGAACGACGAGCGGCAGCTCGGCGTCAACACCGCCATCACGAGGCGCAACCAGGTCACCGGCACCAACTGGACGGCCCTCAGCGCCGGGAGCCGGATGAGCTGCGGGATCGACAACGGCAACCTGATCTGCTGGGGAGAGCGACCCGGGGACGTCGGGGGGGTGTTGCCCCAGATGTACGATCGACTGGACATCAACTGGCCGTGGCACTCGATCGCGGTCGGATCCGGCTTCGCGGTCGGCGTGGTGCTCGACGGAGCCACGCCCCACCTTGCCGCGATCGCGTCGATCGACAAGCGGTGCGCCGCGGGCCTCGTGGCCGCCGATGGGAACAACCTGCCGTTCCAGATCTTCTCCGGGCTGACCTTCGCTGCGCCGCCGATGATCTCCGCGGCACAGGCAGGTGGCGAGCACACGTGCATCCATCGCCTGGCGAGTGGGGTCCCCACGGTGTCCTGCATGGGCACTCCATCGCTGCCGCAGGTCGGCACGGGATCGAACTTCACATGTGACGCGGCCTCCGCATTCCGCGACGTCGGGTCGAACTGGCGCACCGTCAGCGCGTCGTCGCCGAGCATGTTCGCGACTGCCGATCAGACCTGCGCGCTCGACGCGACCCAGCGCATGATCTGCTGGGGCACCAACTCGAACTTCGAGCTCGGCCAGTTCCCGGGCGGTGCGACTCCGGGCGGAGCGTTCACGCCGCTGGCCTGGCCGCACCAGTGGACAGCGATCGCGGGCGGTGATGACCACACGTGCGGGATCTCGATGACCGACGGCAAGGTCTACTGCTGGGGCGAGAATCCGTTCGGCCAGGTCGGCGACGGTACGTCGTACGAGCCCAGCCCCGTCATCTCGGGCGTCATCCCGTAGTTCACGCGGGGCGTGGTACGGTTCCCGCGATGTCGGGTCGTAGCTTCGCGCTCAGTCCAGGCAAACGGGTCCTCTACCTGACGAAGGATCCGGACAAGATCCGCGACCAGCTCGCGGGCACGCTGACGCTCCACATGGGCGAGCTGTCGGCCGACGAGCTCCTCGACGACATCAACACCGACGCGATGACGCCGGCGTGGGTGTGCTTCGACTACGACCCGGCCGACATCGCGAAGAATGCCTATGCGGGCCTCGTGATCGCGGGCCAGCGGTTGATCCCGGGCAACGCGCTC
>JAGSPR010000277.1 GCA_018262455.1 Deltaproteobacteria bacterium
CGGGAGAATCCAAACTCCCGCTGGCACACCCGCGCCTGTGGCAAGCCGCCGATCGTCGCCGGGCTCGACGACCCGTGCGGCAGCGCCCCCGTGTACCAGCTCGCGCGGGACACCCGCTCCATCCCGAGCTTGGCGTACCAGTCGCGTGCGCCGTGATTGCTGTCGAGGACGTCGAGGGAGAGTCGCGCGTGAGTCGGATGCGCCAGCTGGTCGATCGCGTGCCGGAGGAGCCGTGTGCCCACGTGCTGCCCGCGGGCCGAGCCATCGACCGCGATGTAGTTGAGGAACAGGCAGTCCGGGAGGATGCGCATCTCGATCGCACCACTCACGGGCTCGCCGGCGACGAAGAAGCGGGTATCGGGAGTCGTGTCGCGCGCCTCGATGGTCGCGGCGATGTAGCGATCGATCCCCGAGCACCCGTAGATGAACGTCTCGATCACCGCTGGGTCGAACGGGGCTCGGATGATCGCGACGATCGCCGCCGCATCCCCTGGCTCGGCCGCGCGGATCGTCATGCGGGTCGAGTCGCCGGGCTAGCCCGGCGCTCCTGATCGAGATCGCGCATGATCGACGTCGGATCGACCACCACGCCCTCGCGCCGCACGACCAGGGCGAGCGTCGAGAGCAAGATCTCGAGATACAGCCGGACCGAGCGATGCTCGACGTACCAGACATCGAGGGCGAGCCGTCGATCCCAGGTCACCTGGTTCCGGCCGTGAAGCTGTGCCCATCCGGTGACCCCGGGACGCACGTCATGGCGGTGGCGCTCGGCAGGCGAGTAGAATGGGAGATAGCGCATCAGGAGTGGACGCGGGCCGACGAGGCTCATCTCGCCGCGCAGCACGTTGAACAGCTCCGGCAGCTCGTCGAGGCTCGTCCGCCGCATGAATGCCCCGAGAGGCGTGATGCGATCTCGATCCGGCAGCAACTCCCCGCCGGGACCGCGCCGATCGGTCATCGTCCGGAACTTGTACATGCGGAAGGGTCGTTCACCGAGGCCCGGTCGCTCGTGCGAGAACAGGATCGGCCGTCCCATGTTGATCGCCACCGCGGCGGACAGCGCGGCGAGCGGCACAGCGGCCGTCGCGAGGATCGTCCCCGCACCGACGACGTCCAGGATCCGGGTGACCGCGCTCGCGCGGGCGTGCGCTTGGCGGATGAGCTCGCGATAGGTGGCGTGCAGCGCGTCCCAGATCAGCTCACGACGAAACGAGGAGCGCACGCGGTCCCTGCCAGCAGCTCCGTGCCGCTCGGCCAGGCGCGGATCCTCGATGTAGCGCTCGATCGCCGCCGCCAGCGCGGAGGCGTCCCGGGCGGGAACGAGCAGCCCGGTCGTCCCGTCCTCGATCGCATCGATGCACCCCGTGACGCGCGTGCCGACGACCGGCTTGCGCATGGCGGCAGCCTCGAGCGGAACGTTCGGGAACCCCTCCCGATACGTCGGCACGACGACGACATCGACCGCGGCGAACAGTGGCGGCGTCTCCCAGTCCCATCCGATCCAGTGGATCCGCGGATCCTCGCGCAACGCCGCGAGGGCCTGGTCGGGCAGCGCATCACGCTCCTCGGCGCCGCCGGCGATCAGGAGATGGATGTTCGGGTGCGCGGCCGAGAGCTGTCGCCACGCGTCGAGGAGCTCGAGGATGCCCTTGTCGCGAACGAGGCGGCCGAAGAAGCCGATCACGAACGCGTCGTCAGGGATCTGGTACGCCCGACGCTTCGCAGCGCGGACCTCGGGGGAGACACGCGCCGGATCGAAGCGACCGTCCGCATCGACACCCTGGCCGCTACCGCCGGCGAGGACGGTGATCTTGCTCTCCGAGCACAGTCGCTCGCGCACCGCGAGCTCGCGCAACGAGTGGCTCACGCTGATCACGCGATGTGCGGCCGCGCAGGTCACGCGCTCGGTCCAGCGCAGCATCGTGCGGCGCCACCCGGTCGCGGTCTCGAGCGGCAGCCCCCGGAGGTGATAGATCCGCACCGGCGTGCCCGCGATCAGCCCCGCGAGCGAGCCGAGGAGACCGGCCTTCGGCGTGTGCGCGTGCACGATCATCGGCCGGAGCCGACGTAGATGCCCGACGAGCGTCCACAGCGCGCGCAGGTCGTCGAGCGGCGTGATCTTTCGCGACATCGGGACGGCCACGACCTCGACACCCTGCTGCGTGCCGAACTCGGCGAGCTCCGAGCCCGGAGACGAGATCGCCGTGATCTCGAACCCGTTCGCCTTCATGATCGCGACCTGGCCCTTGAGGAAGCCAAGGGACTCCGGGACGGTCGTGATGTGGACGAGGCGCATGTCTATCGCCGCCGGATGATCTCGATGATGCGCGCCTGGTCACGCTCGAGGAGGTTCGAGCCACTCGGCAGGCAGATGCCGTCGCGAAACAGGCCCTCCGCGACCGCGCCGCCGAGGATCCGGGTCCCGGCGAACACCGGCTGGAGGTGGAGAGGCTTCCACACGGGCCGCGCTTCGATGTCCGCGGCGGCGAGGCGATCGATCACGCCATCCCGCGCTTCGCCGAACTGCGCGGTGTCGATCGTCGCGCAGCTGAGCCAGAAGGTCGATCGACCGAACCCGGCCTCCGGCATGAACTGCCAGCCCGGCAGCCCGGCGAGCGCCTCGCGATAGCGGCGATTGATCGCCCGTCGAACCTCGACCCGGCGATCGAGGTCGGCGAGCTGCGCGCGCCCCATCGCGGCGAGCAGGTTCGAGAGGCGATAGTTGTATCCGATCGTCGCGTGCTCGTAGTGCCGTGCGGGTTCGCGCGCCTGCGTCGCGAGGTGTCGCGCGCGCAGGATCTGCTTCTCGTTCTTGCCGAGGAGCATGCCTCCGCCGGAGGTCGTGATGATCTTGTTCCCGTTGAAGGACAGGATCGAGAGATCGCCGAGCGAGCCGGCCGGCCGGCCACCATACGTCGCGCCGAGGGCCTCGGCGGCATCCTCGATCAGGACGACGGCGTGCCGTCGGCATGCCGCGGCGATCGGGCCCATGTCCGCGCATTGCCCGTAGAGATCGACCGCGATCACTGCCTTCGGCAGCCGCCCGCGGCGCGCGGCCGCATCGAGCTCCTCGGCGAGCAGCGCGGCATCGAGGTTCCAGCTCGCGGCATCACTGTCGATGAACACCGGCGTCGCGCCGGTATAGACGATCGCGTTCGCCGTCGCCGCGAAGGTCAGCGTCGACGTCCAGACCTCGTCGCCAGGGCCGACGTCATTGACCAGCAGCGCGAGGTGGAGTGCGGCGGTCCCGCTCGAGAGCGCGACGGCGAACGGCATGTCGACGCGAGCTCGAACGTCGGCCTCGAACGCGTCGACCTCGGGGCCGAGCGGCGCGATCCACCCGGACGCGATCGCGTCGCCAATGCGACCGATCTCGTTGCCCGTCAGATCAGGCGGCGAGAGATAGATCCGCGACATCAGGAGGCCGCGATGACGGGTTGCGCTCCGGATGCGTCTTTCCGCACCTTCGGGAACTCCGGCTGCGCGCTCGTGGACTCCTCGGGCGGGGTGACCACGGGCGCGGGCGCCAGCAGGCTCTCTCCGCCGTACTCGGGGACCACGACCCGGAGTGCGCGGCGGATCTGATCTCCATCGTTCGTGTTGCTCAGGGTCAGCAGGTCGAGGAGCCTGCGCTCCGCGTCGGCGAGCACGCTCGCCGGGATCCTGCCGATGAAGATCTTGGGGTGCTTGGTCTTGTCCGCGTGCTCCCCGTCGGTCGAGAGCTCCTCGAACAGCTTCTCGCCCGGCCGCATGCCCGTGAACTCGATGGCGATCTCGTCCGAGCGAAAGCCCGAGAGCGAGATCAGATCGCGTGCGAGGTCGACGATCCGCACCGGCTCGCCCATGTCGAGGATGAAGATCTCTCCGCCCTGGCCCATCGCGCCGGCCTGAAGCACGAGCTGTGTCGCCTCCGGGATCGTCATGAAGTAGCGGCGCATGTCGGGGTGCGTGACCTTGATCGGACCACCGCGCGAGATCTGCTCCTTGAAGATCGGGATCACGGAGCCATTCGATCCGAGGACGTTGCCGAACCGCACCGTGAGGAAGCGCGTCGCGCTGTGCTGTGCGAGTGCCTGGACGTAGATCTCGGCGACGCGCTTCGTCGCCCCCATGACCGACGTCGGATTGACGGCCTTGTCGGTGGAGATCATGACGAACCGCTCGACCTGGAAGCGATTGGCGAGGTCCGCCATCGCCTTGGTGCCGCCGACGTTGTTCTTGATCGCCTCGCCGGGGTTCTCCTCCATCAGCGGCACGTGCTTGTGCGCGGCCGCGTGGAACACGCACGCCGGTCGGTGCACTGCGAAGACGTGCTCCATCCGATGCGAGTCGGTGACATCCGCGATCTGCGGGACGATCGTGAGCTCGGGGAACGTCGCGATCAGCTCGCGATGGATCTCGAACAGCGCATTCTCGAAGCGCTCGACGAGAAGGAGCTTCTTGGGATGGAAGCGGCAGACCTGACGGCTGAGCTCGGATCCGATGCTACCGCCGGCGCCCGTGACCATCACGACGGCGTCGCGGATCGATTCGCCGATCTGCAGATCATCGAGCTGCACGGGCGCACGTCCCAGCAAGTCCTCGATCGCGACTTGCCGGATCCGCGAGAGGTTGACGCGGTCTCCGACGATCTCGTGAACTCCCGGGATGATCTTCGCCTCGAGCCCGACGTCGCGGCACAGGTGGACGATGCGGCGGATATCGGTTCCCGACGCGGCGATCGTGATCAACGCCCGCGTCGCGTGCTTGCGCTCCGCGATCCTTCCGAGGTCCGCGGTCGTGCCGAGCACGGTGAGTCCGCCGATCTCGAGCCCGTGCTTGCGGACGTCATCGTCGAGGAAGCCCACGGCCTGCAGGCCGAGATCCGGTCGCGCCGCGAGCTCTCGTGCCACGATGACGCCGGCCTGTCCCGCGCCGATCAGGAGGACGCGGGTGAGCTCGCGCTCGCCGGTCCGCTGCTTCCTCGATTGCATCTCGACGTAGACCCGGCGCGTGGCGCGCATCCCGACGAGGCCGACGAAGCCGAGGAAGCAATTCGCGAGCAGGACGCCGAACGGAAGCAGGAACAGGTCGACCGAGCCGCTGAGCCCGAGCCGCACCACGACGAGGACCAACGACGAGATCCCGGTCGCGATCGCGATCCGGACGGTCTCGCGGATGCTGACGTAGCGCCACGAGAACCGCGGCACGCCCACGATCATGAGCGCTGCGAGCTCCACGACGAGGACATAGGGCCAGCCGACGATCACGTGCGTCAGCCACGAATCGGGGATCTGGAACTCGAAGCGGATCAGATACGCGAGCCAGTACGCGATCGACAGGACGGCGAGGTCGAGCGTGATCTGGGCGGCTCTGCGGAAATGGCGCATCGGATGCTCGGGATTAGTGAGCCAGGGGAGGGCGGGCGTTCACGTCGGAGGGCGCGGACCTTAACATACGGGCGCGCGATCTCATCCCGTTTTCTGGAGCGTAACCGGCCGAGATCGCGAGGCTTTACGCCCCGTCATCGTGAGATGTCAGGGAGGCGGTGGGGGCGGCCGGAGCCGAACGACTTCCGAACGTAGCCACTCGAAGTCGCCGTTCGCGCGCCGCAGCCAGATCCACAGCACGCCGAGGCAGACGGTTACCGCGGACACGCCCACGATCACGAGGATCAGCCAGGCGGGGAGCTCCGCGTGGCGCAACGCTTGCGCGAGCGGCCAGGCGACCACCACCACGATGGCTGCGAGGACCAGGCCGGGCCCGTGCGCCGCGAGCCACGAGCCACTCCGGAGCTTCGAGGCACGCAGCGCGAGCATCGAGGTATGCACGCTGACGACCGTGATCGCGATCGCAGTCGACGTGGCGATGCCGACGATGCCCCACTGGATCGAGATCGCACCGCCGCCGATCACGAACACGGTGTAGACGGCCATCGCGACGGCGATGCCGCGGACCCCGCCTGCCGCCTGCGTCACGATCGCCGCGCCCTTCTGACTGGTGCGCAAGAAGATCGTTGTCGCGAGGATCTGGAACGGCAGCACGGCCTCGCCCCACTGGGTCCCCATCAGGACGCGGATCGCCTCGGGGGCCACGATGATCACGGCCGCGCTCGCGGGTAGCAGCAGCAGTGCACTGGCGAACATCACGCGGCGAAACGACATCGCGAGCCGCTCGGGATCGTCCTGCAGGCGCGAGAACGCCGGAAACAACACGTTTCCGACGATCGCGTCGAAGATCAGCGACGGAAACCGGATCAGATCGTAGGCCCGCGTGTAGTAGCCGAGGTCGCGCGCGCCGAGCGCTCCACCGACGATGAAGTTGTCGCCGTAGGTCGCACCGATCGCGAAGATCTGACCGATCGTCTGCCAGCCGCCGAACGAAAGCAGCTCCTTCAGGCGGCTGCGCTCGATGCGGAGCGAGACGCGCGGCGGTCGCAACCGGAGATAGAGCCCTGTCGAGAGGACCTCTTCGACGGTGTAGCCGGCGACCAGGGCCCACGGGCCGGCGCCGTAGATCGCCGTCACCATGGCGACGATCGAGCCGATCGTGAACGATGCGGCGTCGATGATCGCGATCGCGCGAAAGTTCATCTCGCGCTGGCACATCATCCGCGAGGTCGTCGCGACGCTGCGGATCGCGAACAGCAACGCGAGGGCGCGGATCACGTTGACCGAGTCGAGGATCCCCCACAGCTCGCCGATCAGCGGTGCGGTGATGAACAGCGCGGCGGACAGGAATGCCCCGATGTACGTCGACATCGCGAACACCGTCGTGAGGTGCTCGGGGGCGAGATCCTTGCGCTGAACGAGTGCGGGACCGAGCCCGATGTCGCGGATCCCGAACACCACGACGTTGACGAGCACCGCCGCCGCCACGATGCCGAAGTCGTGCGAGGACAGCACGCGGCCGAGCACCGCGAGGACCACGACGCGCATGCCGTTGGTCACGACGGCGCCCCCGAAATTCCACGAAATCCCGCGCCGGGTCCGGGTTCCGACCTGTTCGGCGGACGGGGATTTGTCTTGTTGTTCCGGTGGCATACCGCCGGGGGCGAAGGAATCGTTACGCAATCACACTCGGTCTTGGACGTGGTACAGGGTGTCGGCCACTAACTCAAGGCTCTATGAACATCGTCATGCCCATGGCCGGGAGGGGCGGCCGCTTCACGAGCGCGGGCTATACGGTCCCCAAGCCGCTGATCGATGTTCGCGGACGACCGATGTACGCGTGGGCGATGGACAGCCTTCCACTGGCACTCGCGAAGCGCGTGATCTTCATCTGCCTCGCCGAGCACCTGCGCGATCGCGCGCTCGCCGATGACATCCGCAGCCGTTACGCTGCCCTCGATCCCGTGATCATCTCGCTCGATCACGTGACCCAGGGACAGGCCTGCACCGTGCTCGAGGCGCGTGCGTGGATCGACAACGATGAACCACTCGTCATCTACAACGCCGATACCTACTGCAAGACCCAGCTCGCGACGAAGCTGCGATCCCTCTCGCCCGAGGTGGCCGGCATCCTCAGCGTGTTCCGGGCGCCCGGCGACAAGTGGAGCTTCGCGCGCGTCGACGCGTCGGGGCGCGTGGTCGAGACGGCGGAGAAGCGACGGATCTCCGAGTGGGCGACGACCGGCCTGTACTACTTCGCGCATGGCGCCGAGTTCGTGCGGCACGCCGACGCGATGATCGCGGCGAACGAACGCGAGCGCGACGAGTTCTACGTTGCCCCCGTCTACAATCGGTTGATCGCCGCCGGCGCCGACGTGCGGATCGACGAAGCCGACGAGGTCTGGGTGCTCGGGACGCCCGAGGATCTCGCCGACTTCGAAGCGCGGTATCCGGGAGCCAACGCATGAGGGTCACAGAAGCACGCTGGATCGCGGATCAGCTCGCGAGCCTGCCGAACGATCGGATCTCGCCTCTCCTGAACATCGGGTCCTCGACCGCGGAGTTCCGGGAGATCAATCAGCCGCACATCGATCGCTTGCTGTTCGCGCCGCTGCGCGAGCGAGGCGTCGAGGTGATCCACGCCGACCTCAAGCAGGCGCGCGGTGTCGACATCCACGGCGACATGATGGACCCCGCGATCCAGGCGCGCCTCCGCGCTCGCAAGCCGCGCGCCGTCCTGAGCAGCAACCTGCTCGAGCACGTGCTCGATCCCGGCGCGTTCGCGCGCGTGATCGGGTCGTTCGTAGAGCCTCCGGGCATCGCGATCATCACGGTTCCCCGGTCGTATCCATTCCATGCCGATCCCATCGACACCGGCTTTCGCCCCCGCCCCGACGAGCTCGCGGCGATGTTTACCGGCTTCGAGCTCGTGCGCGGAGAGGTGGTCGCGGACACGAGCTACTCCGCCGAGCTGGCGTCGCAGGGACGCGCCGGGATCACGAAGGGCCTGAAGACCCTGATCGGGGCGCTGCGTCCGCGCGGCGACATCGGGCGAGCCCAGCGCGATCGCCTCCGCTGGTTGTTCAAGCCGTTCACGACGAGCTGTGTCCTGCTGCAAGCGAAGTCATGACCACCGTGTCCGACATCACCGTGCTGATCCCCGCCGCGGGGCGCGTGCCCGAGGGACTGCTCGCGCTGTCGAACATCGCGTGTCCGGCCATGATCCCGGTGGGTGGTCGGCCGGTGATCCACTGGACGCTCTCGTATCTCCGCTCGCTGGGCCTGCGGAAGTTCGTGATCGCGACCGCGCGCAAGGGCATGTTCGTCGAGGACTTCGTCGACTGCGCGTTCGGCCAGGACTGCGAGATCACGTTCATCACGCCCTCGCGAGACGGCGGTGTCGGCCGGACCGTCATGGAGCTCGCCGAGCGCGTGACCACGCGCGAGGCCCTCGTGGTGCTCGGAGATACGCACTTCCAGTTCGCGAGCCCCGACGATCTGTCCACGCGGCGCGAGCCGTTCGTGCTCACGCAGTCGGTCGACGATTCGTATCGATGGTGCGTCGCGGAGACCGACCCGACGGGAACGATCGAGCGCTTGCGCGACAAGGTGCCGAACCTCCCGGGGCCGCTCGAGGCGTTGATCGGGGTCTACTACTTCCCCGATGCTGCGGCGCTGAAGAGCGCGACGCGGGCGACCGTCGACGCGGCAGAGGCCGACGGCAAGCGGTCCGAGCTCGCCGGGATCCTCGATCGCATCCACGCGATGACGCCGATCCG
>JAGSPR010000598.1 GCA_018262455.1 Deltaproteobacteria bacterium
ATCGCGGCTCATCGCGGCTCAGAGCCGCCAGGCGTCCTGGATCAGCATCGCCTCATGGCCAGTGATCGCGACGACGTCGAAGCGGATCTCCTCGTAGGCCGGCTGGCGTAGCGCGAGGTAGAGCGCCGCGACGCGCGCCACCTGGCGCTGCTTGCGCGAGCCGACCATCTCGACCGCATGTCCATGGTCAGCGTTGGCTCGGCTGCGGACCTCGACGAATACGAGGACCGTGCCATCTCGTGCGACCAAGTCGAGCTCTCCTGCTTTGCAGCGGAAGTTGCGCTCGACGATGCGGTAACCGTGTTCGAGCAAGAGGCGCGTCGCGGCATGCTCTGCCGACGCACCGATCTTTACGGTGTTCTGTGCCATCTGCGACCCTCACCGTCGGCCGCCCTCCCTGTCGCCGACGCGTGCTACCGAACGAAGCGAGAACAAGAACGAGTCAGTTCCGTTGGCGCCGTGACCCTTCGGTCACCCGCCTTCGGCACCGCTAGTTCTTCTTCTCTTTCTTCTTCTCGGCCTTCTTGTCGGGCTTGCGGGGCTTGCGGACGCGCTGGGGAGTCGGCGCAGCGGCTTCCACCGGAGCGGCCTCCACCGGAGCCTCGTCGGCCTCGGTCGGCTCGACCTCGTCCCGACCCTCGCGCTCCTTGATACGAGCTGCCTTGCCTGACAGGTCGCGCAAGTAGTAGAGGCGCGACTGGTGGACGCGACCACGCGCGACCACCTCGATCTTGTCGATGTTCGGCGAGTTGTCGGGGAAGATGCGCTCGACGCCGACGCCGTAGGAGATCTTGCGGACCGTGAACGTGGACCGCGATCCCTTCGACACCCGACGGATGCACACCCCTTCGAAGGCCTGAAGGCGTGTCTTCTCGCCCTCACGGATCTTCGCCCACACCTTGATCGAATCGCCGGCGCGAAACTCGGGCAAGCTCGCCGTACGATGTTGTGATTTCTCGATCGATTGAAGAATCCGCTGCGCGCTCATGGTGTGCTGCCCCCGGGTAAAGCCGGTTGGACGCAGGGTTCTGCCAGAGATCGACCGCACCCGTCAAGTCATTGGGTGGATTCATATTTCCAAGGCTTTATGGCGAACGCCCGAACAGCCGGTCAAGCAGGATGGCGGCGGCGCTGCGAACCGACAAATGGTTCCAGTCGGAGGCGCCTTCGATCGGTGCAAGCACGCGAGACACCGATGGAATCAGCGCGTCCGCCAGCCCCCACCCAGTCCCCAGCATGACGAGGAGCGGGGCGGGATCGAGCGTCGCTTCGGCCCGCAATTGCTCGGGGGTCCGGCGCGCCGCGTGTGGAAATGATTCGGCGCGAGCCGAGGTCGCGACCACGATCGGGGGCATTCCATACTCCGCGGTGAGCTCGGCGAGCACTGTCTCGATCGAGTCCGCGGTACGCACCAGCGCGAGCGCGCTGGCGCGGCTCCCCGAGACCGGCGGCTTGCGCGCGGCCGATTCGGTCGATTCGGCTCGGGTTTCGAGCCACAGGCTCGCGATGTGCTGCGCCTTCTCACGCTGCGAGGTCACCGGCGTGACGATGTGATAGGCGGCGAGCCCGTACGTCAGCGTCGAGCGCGCGAGATCATGGATGTCGAAGTTGGTGAGCGCCGAGGTCACCACCTTGCCCGTCCGATCGACCACCGGATGATGGACCAGCGCCAGGTGCGTGCGCGCCTGGAGTGGCGAGATCAGCTTGCGATCTGCCGCCGAGGGCACGAAGCGCGCGAACAGATCGGGCCGCCGTCGCGCCGTGCGCTCGATGCTCTGACGCCTGCGCCACGCCGCGATCGCCGCGTGATTCCCCGACAGCAGCACGCCCGGGACCTCGTGGTCCTCGCCGGCTTCGGAGCTCGCCGGGAGCTTCGGGGGGCGCGTGTATTGCGGGTACTCGAGCAGGCCCGCGGAGTGCGATTCGTCGTCGGCAGAGGTCGCCTCGCCCAGCACCCCGGGCACCAGCCGCGCCACCGCGTCGATGACGACCAGCGCGCCGAGCTCGCCGCCCGACAGCACGTAGTCGCCGATCGACAGCTCCTCGTCGATCGCCAGGTCGATCACCCGTTGGTCGATGCCCTCGTACCGCCCGCACACGAGCACCAGGTGCGGCAGCTTCGCCAGCTCGCGGACGCGCGCCTGGGTCAGCGGCGTGCCGGCCGGGCTGAGCAGGATGCGGTGTGCCGGCCCGCACGCGGCGATCGCCGCGAGTAACGGCTCGGGCTTCATCACCATGCCGGGGCCACCGCCGTACGGCGTGTCATCGACCGACCGGTGACGGTCCGTGGTGAAGTCGCGTGGGTTGATCGTGGCGACGGTGATCGTGCCGGCCTCGCGAGCCCGACCGACGACACCGGCCGCGCCCGCGGGCCCCGAGCCAGTCGATCGGTTTCGGTCCGCGTCCTGAGGACCGAAACCACCATGGGCGAGGGGTCCCCCTTGCGGGGGTCCTCCCAGCGTTTGATCGATGATCTCGGGCAGGATCGTGACGACGGTGAACTTCATCGCCGCACGACCGGCGAGGTCGGCAGCCCCTCCGGTGGGTCGACCGTGACGATCCCGGCGGCCGTATCGATGGTCTTGACGAACTCGTCGACCAGCGGCAGCAACCGCTCGAGCTCGCCGTCGTGGATCACGAGCAGATCCTGAAAGCCGCCCTCGATCTCGACGATCGTCCCCCACGGCGAGCCATCCGGCAACACGACCTTGCAACCCACGAGGTCATCGAGCAGCACCTCGCCCTCGACGAGCCCGAGCGCGGCGCGATCGACCTCGACAGGCTTGCCTCGCAGCCCCTCGGCCTCGGTGCGCGTGGGGATCCCTTCGAGCCGGACCAGCCAGCCCTTGTCGGCGCTGCGCGCCTCGAGGATGTGGTACTCGACGCCCGCGATGTAGATCGTCTTGATCGTCTCGAGCGCGACCGAATCGGGATCGTGGGTGACGATCGCGACCTCGCCGCGGATCCCGTGGGCCCGCGCGACGCCGCCGATCTCGAGCCGCTCCTTGACTCGCTCGCCGGTCATTTCGAACAGACTATTCGAGGATCTCGACCAGAATCCGCTTGCGCGACCTGGGAGCCACGGCCTGGACGATGGTGCGCACGGCCCGCGCGGTCTTGCCGCCGCGTCCGATCACCTTGCCCAGATCCGCCTCGGCCACCTCGAGCTCGTAGACGTTCGCCGAGCGCTCTTCGACGAGCTCGACGCGAACCTCATCCGGCTTCTCGACGAGGTTGACCGCCATGTAGCGGATCAGCTCGGCGAGATCGGGGCCATTTTCGGGACCGCTATCAGGGCGGTCGTCGTTGCCGTTGGGCACGATCAGGCAGCCTTGGCTGCGATACGCGCGGTACGACGAATGATCGAGGCAAGCGTGCCGCTGGGCTGGGCGCCGACCTTGAGCCACTTCTCGTAACGCTCGGCGTCGAGCTTGAGCACCTTGGTGACGGGATG
>JAGSPR010000069.1 GCA_018262455.1 Deltaproteobacteria bacterium
GTGGTCGGCCGCGTCCGCGCCAAGCAGATCCGGCACGGCGACTACGAGCATCGCCGCGTCATGGGCGTGCTGGTACACGGCGACGCCGCGTTCGCCGGCCAGGGCCTCATCCCCGAGACCCTGCAACTCTCGGCGCTCCCGGGCTATCGCACCGGCGGCACGGTGCACGTGATCGTCAATAACCAGGTCGGCTTCACCGCCTCGCCGGCCGAGCAACGGTCGACTGCGTACTGCACCGACTTCGCCAAGATGATCGAATGCCCGATCTGGCACGTCAACGGCGAGGATCTCGATGCGCTCGCGCGCGTCGTGGAGATCGCGTGCGAGTACCGGGCGCAGTTCGGCTCGGACGTCATCATCGACATGTACTGCTTCCGCAAGTACGGCCACAACGAGAACGACGAGCCGAGCTTCACCCAGCCGATCATGTACGAGGCCATCCGGAAGAAGCCGTCGCCAGTCGAGGTGTACTCGCACCTGCTCGTCGAGCAGCAAGTCGTCTCGCCCGAGGAGGTCACCGCCATGACGCAGCGCCGCGTCAAGGAGCTCGAGACCGAGCTCGAAGCGGCGAAGGCGGCGAAGCAGCGCCCCGACGCGCCCTCGATGACCGCGATGTGGCGCGGCTATCACGGCGGCATCAGCGAGATGCCCGAGGACGCCGACACCCGCGTGCCCCGCGTGTTGCTCGAGAACATCGCGGACTCGCTGACCGAGTTGCCCGCCGGCTTCACCGCCCACCCCAAGATCCTGCGCCTGCTCGAGCAGCGGGCGCAGATGGGCAGGGGTGAGCGCCCACTCGACTGGGGCATGGGCGAGCTGCTGGCGTATGGCTCGTTGCTCTACCAGGGGGTCAACGTGCGGATGAGCGGCCAGGACTGTGCGCGCGGCACGTTCAGCCACCGCCACGCGATCGTCGCCGACGTCCTGACCGGTCGCGAGCACCTCACGCTCGGCGGCCTGCAGCCGGATCAGGGGCTGTGCCGGATCTACGACTCGCCGCTCTCGGAGGCCGGGGTGATGGGGTTCGAGTGGGGCTACTCGCTCGACTACCCCGACGCGCTCGTGCTGTGGGAGGCGCAGTTCGGCGACTTCGCCAACGGTGCCCAGGTGATGATCGATCAGTTCATCACGTCGTCCGAGGACAAGTGGAAGCGGCTGTCCGGGCTCGTGCTGCTCCTGCCGCACGGCTACGAGGGCCAAGGTCCGGAGCACTCGAGCGCGCGCCTCGAGCGCTACCTCCAGAGCTGCGGCGAGCACAACATCCAGGTCGCGCAGCCGACGACGCCGGCCCAGATGTTCCACTTGCTGCGGGCCCAGGTCCTGCGACCACTGCGCAAGCCGCTCATCATCATGACGCCGAAGAGCCTGCTCCGACTCCCGGCTGCCACGTCGACTCTCGACGAGCTTGCGACAGGACGCTTCCATCGCGTCCTCCACGACGAGCTCGCGGAGCCCGAGAAGGTCACCCGGGTCCTCCTGTGCACGGGCAAGATCTACTACGAGCTCGCCGACGAGCGAGCGCGCCGCGCTGATCCGAGTGTCGCGATCGTGCGGATCGAGAAGCTGTATCCGTGGTGGGCGCACCTGGTCCAGGCGTCGTTCGCGCCGTACGGAAGGCTCGCCGAGCTGTTCTGGGTTCAGGACGAGCCGTCCAACATGGGGGCGGGCTCGTTCGTGACCCCACGGCTCGAGGCGATGATCAAGGGCAAGCCCATCCGGTACGAGGTCATCGCGCGGGCCGAGAGCGCCAGCCCGGCGACCGGCTCGCACAAGGCTCACGTCATCGAGCAGAAGCAGATCCTCAAGACGGCGTTCGATCCTCGCTGACTCGTTGCCTGCGCCGCGAGGTGGGGGTGGTAGCATTCGCGGATGGCGGATCTGGTCGTACCTCAGCTCGGCGAGTCGATCTCCGAGGCTGTTGTCTCTCGCTGGCTCAAGCAGGTCGGTGACGCGGTCGCGGTCGATGAACCGGTCGCCGAGCTCGAGACCGACAAGATCACGGTCCAGCTCCCGTCCCCGGTCTCCGGCGCGCTCGCCACCCAGCAGGTCGCGGTGGGCGCGACCGTGAAGGTCGGCGAGGTGATCGGCGCGGTCGACGCTGGCAAGGCAGCAACTTCGCCGGCGCAGGCCAAGCCGGCCGCTGCTCCTGCTCCCGCTCCTGCTCCCGTGCCTGCGCCGGCCCAGCCCGTGAGGCCGGCGAGCGCGCGGCAGTCTCGTCCGACCCCCGGCTACGTCGTCGGCAACGGCCCCGCGATCGACAAGGATTCGATCTTGAAGCTCACGCCCTCCCAGCGGGTCCATGCGCGCGAGGCCGGCTCGCTCCCTGGCCGTCCGCAGGCCGTCGCCCTGAGCGGTCCGTCGAGCGGTCCGTCCGCCGATGATCGGCTGGCCCAGGTCGATCCGCGTGACGAGGTCGTGCCGATGTCACCGCTCCGCAAGCGGGTCGCGGAGCGGCTCGTCCAGGCCCAGCACGAGTCCGCCTCGCTGACCACGTTCAACGAGGTCGACATGACGCAGATCATGGAGCTGCGCGCGAAGTACAAGGACAGCTTCGACAAGGCGCACGGCGTGAAGCTCGGCTTCATGTCGTTCTTCGTCAAGGCGTGCGCGGCCGCCTGCAAGCTGTTCCCCGGCGTCAACGCCGAGGTGATCGGCGGCAACATCGTCTACAAGAAGCACTACGACTTCGGCATCGCGGTCTCTGCGCCGAAGGGGCTGGTCGTACCGGTCCTGCGGGACGTCGACGCCCTGACGTTCGCCGGGGTCGAGCAGGGCATCCTCGAGCTCGCGAACCGCGCGCGCAGCGGCAAGCTCGGCCTGGCCGATCTCACGGGCGGCACGTTCACCATCACCAACGGCGGCATCTACGGCTCGATGATGTCGACTCCGCTGCTCAACTTCCCGCAGACCGGCATCCTCGGGATGCACAACATCGTCAAGCGTGCCGTCGTGATCGACGACGAGGTCAAGGTCCGGCCGATGATGTACGTGGCGCTCAGCTACGATCACCGGGTCGTCGACGGTCGCGAGGCCGTGTCGTTCCTGGTCGCCGTCAAGGATCGGCTCGAAGCACCCGAGCGGATGCTCGTCGAGGTCTAGCGGTCCGCGCGGACGATCAGCGCCGCACCTGTCATCGGATCCTGCGGGGCAGGGAGCGGCATGCCGTCCACCCGCGCTGCGGCGGTGTGCGCGACCGCGGCGATGAAGCCGCCGGGCACCGACGAGAGGGCGGAGATCTCCTCCCGGCCCGTGCCGGTCACCGGCCAGGTCTGCGCGATGGTGGCGCCGTCGAGTGCCACGAGGAAGGCGTCGTCGCCGCCGTCGGCCTTCTGCTGCGCCGGCCCGAGCATCACCGTCCCGGCGAAGAATCCACCGACGATGACGTGATCTCCCGAGGCGGCGATCGCGCGCAGCCCGTCGAATTCGGTCCCTCCAAGCAGCACTGCCGGTCCGACCGAGCCGTCCGCGGACCAGAACGCCACCACCCCATCCGCGGGGCCCTGCGCGACGACATCCCTGCCACCGACGTGGACGGTATCTCGCACGGTCGCGGCGACGGCGATCCTTCCCTTGCCGTCGATCGCGACCCCCGCGACGCCATCGTCGAGCTTGCCGCCGAACGTCGAGCTCCACGTGCGGCCGCCCCTGGCGTCGAGCTCGGCGACGAACACATCCGCATAGGGCGACCGCTCGTCGACCGCGCCGAGCGGCTCGCCGAGCAGCTCGGCACCGACCGAGAAGGTCCCGGCGATCGCGATGCGGTCAGCGGCAGCCGCGACGCCTTGCACCGCATCCGCGCCCGCGCCGCCGGCGCGCACGAGCCAGGCGACCTCGCCGGTCGAGGTGATGCGTGCGACGAAGCCATCGCTCTTGCCGGCACTCGACACGACCCGCCTGGCTGCGCGCAACGTCCCGCTGAACGATCCGCCAACCAGAACATCGCCTCCGACCGCCGCGATGCACGTGATCAGCGACCACTCGCTCGAGTCGAGGGCGAGCTTCCAGCGGGGGGTTCCCGTCGTTGCATCGAGCGCGACCACCACCGCCCCCGGTCCACCGCGCACCGGTACGTCGGCGACCGTACGCGTGCCGCCCAGCGTGGCAAGCACCAGCGATCCGGCGTGCGCGAGCGGGCCGGCGGTCCCTGCGAGCTCGACCTGCCAGGCGAGGGTGGCGTCCCGTCGCGCCTGGATCGCGCTGCGATCGTTCCCTGCGGTCGGGACGATCGCGGCGAACGTCAGGTGGCCATCGCCGGCAACGCCGCGCAGCGAACCACCACCGACCTCGAAGGTGAACGAGCCAGCCGGTGGAATCGGTCGGTTCGGTCTTCCCGGGCACCCTGCAAGCGCGAACAGCGCGAGGATGCCGAGCGCTCTCACAGCAAGAAGATCAGAACTTCTCGCCGCGGGCGCGCAGCTCGGCGAGCACCGCCGGCAGCCCGAGCTTGTCGATGCGGCGCATGCCGCGCGCGGACACCTTGAGGGTGACCCAGCGCTTCTCGTCCTCGATCCAGAACCGCTTGTTCTGGAGGTTGACCTCGAACCGACGCTTGGTGTGCCGGTTCGAGTGACTGACGTTAGAGCCGACGAGCGGCTTCTTTCCGGTAACCTGACACTCGCGCGACATAGGGCACGTCTCCTTAGATCTTCGACTCTTTGAACTCGACGTGCTTGCGAACGACCGGGTCGTACTTCTTCAGCACGAGCTTGTCCGGGGTGCGCTTGCGATTCTTCGAGGTCGTATAGAAAAAGCCCGTGTCTGCCGTCGACACGAGGCGGATGAGCTCGCGGCCCGATTTACCCTTTTTCGCCATGGCTTTATCTCCGAAGGACCGGTCTTATGGCACGACTGCCACGGGCTTGGCAAGGGCCGCTATCACCACAGGTGACCGCCGAGCCAGAGGAATCTTCCGTCGGCGAAGCGGTTCGGCCTCGCCCCTGCCGGGACGCGGTGTCCACGATCGCAGCGGATGCCCCTCCGAAGTTGGCGCAACTCCTCGCGAAGCGTCCTAGTCGTCGTCGTCGAGGGCCTTGGGGTCGATGAGGTTGTTGCCGGTGACGGTCTCGGTGACGCCCTCGGTGGAGAGCCGGCCGGTGAGCTCGGCGTCGGTCGGCAGGACACCGGGCAGGGTGGTGGTCTTGCGCTTGGCGCGGCGCTGGTCGATGGCCATCGCGACGATGGTCATGTCATCGCCCTGACCCTGGCTCTCGTCGTGGGAGTGGCTGTCGATGTCGGCGAGGATGGCCTTGATGACGTCCTCGGTGGAGCCGCGCGCGGTGCGGATCCGCCGCGACAGCCGCGACAGGCCGTATTCGTTGCCGCGGGCATCGCGCGCCTCGAGGATGCCGTCGGACACCATGATGAGCATGTCGCCGGAGTGGAGCTGGACGCGGGCTTCACCCGCCTCGAGATCGGGCGTGACGCCAAGCGGCGGGGTGTGGGCACGCTCGGCCTGCAACGGAAACACGCGGTCGCCGCGGCGGAGCAATGGGACGCAATGGCCGGCGTTGGTGAACACGAGGCTGCGGTTCTCGAGATCGTAGATGCAGTAGACGAGGGTGGCGAACATGCCATCGTCACCCAGCCCCACGATCTCCTGGTTGACGCGACGGAGGAGCCGGGCAGGGGTGCGGGCGATCGCGGCGCGCGAGCGGAGCTCGGAGGTCAGGCGTGCCATGTAGAGCGCGGCGCTGATCGCCTTGCCAGCCACGTCGCCGACGGCGAGCCCGAGGTGTGACGGATCGTGCCAGATGAAGTCGTAGAAATCGCCGCCGATCTGGTAGGCGGGCTCGTAGTGCACGGCGAAGTCGAGCCCGACGACCTGCGGGACATTCGCGGGCAGCAGGCTGCGCTGGATCTGGCGGGCGACGCGGAGGTCGCGCTCGAGCTTCTCGCGGCGAACCAGCTGGCCGGCGACCCGGGTCGCGTGGATGGCGAGTCCGGCCTGCGTCGCGATCGCCTGCAGGAGATCGACGTCCTCCTGGCGGAAGCCGGTGGACTTGCTCTCGACGTAGACCACGCCGTAGTGGGCACCGTGGTAGATGAGCGGCGCTCCCATCCGGGTGCCGACACCCTCGTCGTTCTCGTTGTTGCTCTCGTTCAGCAACACGCCGCGGCGGTCGCTGACGACATGCTGGATGATGGTGCCGGGGACGCGGAGGTCGCCGCCGAACGGCTGCTTGCGGTGCTTCTGGCACTGGACGCGAAGCTCGCCGGTACGCTCGTCCTCGACGAGGACCCCGACGTCTTCGGCCTGCGGAAACAGATCGAGCAGCGCGTCGACGACTTTCTGTAGCAGCGCCTCGGCGGTGTCGCTCGAGGCCGTGGCGTGGAGGATCTGGGTGAGTGCGTCGAGCTTGCGCTCGATGAGCCGGATCGCGCGCTGGTCGGCGACGCTGATGAGGCCGCTCGACACGACGGGCCGGTGACTCGATCCCGAGTCGGAGTCCATGCGGCTGCGGATCAGCGAGCTCGCGCCGACGTCGACGATCGTGACCGCATTCCCCTCGGGATGCCGCGCCTCGGCGACGGGCTCGCGGGCCTCGACCCGGATCCGGTTGTTGGCGATCAAGATCTCGTCGTCGTTCTTGAGCCCGGTGGACTGTTGCAGCCGCACGCCGTTGATGAACGTGCCGTTGTTCGAGCCGAGGTCCTCGAGCATCCAGCCTTCGCCGTTCTTCCACAGGCGCGCGTGTTGACGCGACACGCGCATGTCGGGAACGAAGATCTGGCAGTCCGAACGTCGCCCGATGACGTACTCGCCATCGGCCAGCTTGTACCGACGCCCGGCGATCGGGCCGGCCAGGAACACCAGCGAGGGCATAGTCTACCTGCGCTAATTACCACAGTTTCTTCAGTCGGAACCGGGGGATCGGGCACCAGTACACCTCTGGCGCATCGCACCACAGCACGTGGACTTGACCCTGCTGGATCGGGGCGGTGTACTTCGCCGGTGCAAGCGCTCGGCAACTTCATCGGGGGGGCGTTCGTCGCGCCGTCCGGTACCGCGCTGGTCTCCAGGAACCCCGCCGCTGACGGTGCGGTGGTGTTCGAGACCGGCTACACGATCGGCGCCGTGCGCGAGGCCGCTGCGGCTGCAGCCGCCGCACAGCCCGGCTGGGCCGCGCTCAGTGCCGCGGATCGCGCGACGCACCTCGAGCGCTTCAAGACCCAGCTCGCGGCGCGCGCGGACGTACTCGCCGATGCGATCGTGATCGAGACCGGCAAGATCCGCAGCGAGGCCCGGGCCGAGATCCAGACGCTGCTCAACCGGTTCGACCTCGTGAAGGCCGCGATGGCTGCCGACCTCAAGCCGGGCGAGGTCGCGCCGGGCGAGCACCTGCGCTTCGCGGCGCTCGGTGTCGTCGGCGTGATCGGGCCGTTCAACTTCCCGCTTCACCTGTGTCACGCGCATGTCGTGCCCGCGTTGCTCGCCGGCAACACGGTCGTCGTCAAGCCCAGCGACATCACGCCGCTGTCCGGCCAGCGCTACGCCGAAGCGGCGCAGGCCGCGCAACTCCCCGCGGGCGTGTTCAACCTCGTCGTTGGCACCGGCGAGGTCGGTGCGGCGATGGTCGAGCAGACGCTGCGCGGGTTGTGCTTCACCGGCAGCTGGGCGGTGGGGCGCCGGATCCTCGAAGCGGGGCTCGATCGGCCGGAGCTGCTGCTGGCGCTCGAGATGGGCGGGAAGAATGTCTGCGTGGTGCTCGACGACTGCTCGATCCGCCAGGCTGTCCACGAGGTCTGTGTCGGTGGCTATCTCTCCGCCGGCCAGCGCTGCACCGGCACCGAACGCGTGCTCGTGCATCGCAAGATCGCCGACCGCTTCATCGCCGCGCTCGCCAGGTGCGTGCGCGAGCTGCGGTTCGGAAACCCCGAGGACGCGAGCGTCTTTGCGGGTCCGCTCGCCACCGCCGGGGCGCTCGCCAAGCTCGAGGGCGCACTCGCGGTCGCTCGCAAGGCGGGCGCCGAACCGGTCGTCCCCGGCGCCAAGCTCGCCGGTGGCTACTACCGCACCGCGTCGTTACACCGGCTCCCCGACGGGGTGCATCACGTGCAGGGCTACACGGACCTCGAGGTGTTCGGGCCCGACCTGTGCGTCGAGGTGATCGACTCCGATGACGAAGCCCTCGCGGTCCTCGACGCGAGCCCGTTCGGCTTCGCCAACGCCGTGTTCACCGCCAACCAGGCGCGCTTCGAGCACTTCTTCGCGCGCGCTCGCTCCGGGATCCTCAACCGCAACCGCTCGACGAACCTCGCCAGCCCGAGGCTGCCATTCGGCGGCGTCGGGCGCTCGGGCAACTACCGCCCGGCCGGTGCGTGGGCGCATCGCAACGTGACCTTCCCGGTCGCGATCCTCGAGAACCCGCTCGGCGCGGTGACACCGCACGCGCACCTGGCGAGTCATCTTCCGCCCTACGATCTCGATCGGCTCGAGACGCAGCACGCGACCGAAGAAGCGGCCGAGGCCGCTCGTCACCTGATCGATCTTCCCAGGCCGATGCACCCGTCGCGTCCGCTCGGCGGCAAGCTGCCCGAGAGCGCCGCGTTGCTCGCGCGGCTCTATGCCGGTGACCGCGTGCCGAAGGAGAAGAAGCCACCGGTGTTCGATCACCTGCGTTCTGCGGGGCCGTGGATGGTGTCGATCGACGCCGAACCCCTCGCCGTGATCGACGGCATGAGCCAGACCGCGACCGTGGTCGGTGGGTTCGCCGAGGATCCGGTCGTCCGGGCGTACACCGAGGGTGAGTTCGGCGACACGATCGTGCTCAACGAGGACAGCTCGCTGGGCGAGACGTGGGCGGCTGCCGAGTACGCGTCGACCTTGCGTCAGCTCGTGCCGGGGCTGCCGCACGTCACGTTCGTCGCGTCGGGTTCCGAGGCGAACGAGAAGGCGATGGCGCTGTGCAGGATCAACTGTGCCCGGGCTGCCGCCACGAAGGTCCTCGCATTCGAGGGGAGCTTCCACGGCCGGACGCTGCTGTCGCTGCATGCGACGCACTCGCCGAGCAAGCGTGCCCCGTTCGAGCTCGATGGCTACCAGTGCCAGTTCGCGCCGTTCCCGGTGTGGACCGCACCGAACGAGGACGAGGAGCCGCCGGCGCCGAGCGGGTTCTACGCCGCGGCCGCGACCGGTGCCATCGCCGAGCTTCACGAACGCTTCGGCGATGCGAAGGACGACCCCTTGCTTGCCGCCGA
The DNA here is from genome assembly GCA_018262455.1 of Deltaproteobacteria bacterium. Next base: position 9,199 of record JAGSPR010000069.1, read on the forward strand.
GGTCGCCTCGCTCGCCGCGGTGCACGGGGCGCTCGCGGGCGGGGACTACTTCTGCACGATCATCGAGCCGATGCAGAGTGAGGGTGGTGATCGCTACGCCACCGAGAGGTTCTTCCGCGCGCTTCGGCTGCTCACGCGGTTCCATCACACCTTCCTCGTGTTCGACGAGGTCCAGGTGGGGTTCGGACTCGGCGGCCCGTTCGCGTGGCACTCGAAGTTCCGGCTGCTCAACCAGCGCGGCCAGCCCGACTATCCTGACGCCGTCACGTTCGCCAAGCGCGCCCAGGTCGGCGTCGTGATGTCGCGCTTCGCCGACCCAGAGCCGGCGAGCGCGCACAACGCCTCGCTCGTGCGTGGCCGGATCCACGCCGACATGGTGTCGACCAGCCACAACGCCGAGCGGCTCGAGAAGCTCGTCGAGCCTCGGCTCGCGCAGCTCGCGCGCGCGTACCCCCACCTCGTCCAGCACCCACGCGCCGCCGGCTACGCGTTCGCGTTCGATCTGCCCACGCCCGCCTTGCTCGACGCGTTCCTCGGTCAGCGGTTCTGGCGCGGGGCGATCGTGTTCGGCGCCGGCACGCGCACCGCGCGCTACCGCCTGAGCGACAGCTTCCTGGTACGCGAGATCGATCTGCTGTTCGAGTCGGTTCGCCGCTCGCTGTCGTGGCTCGATGCGCACCCGGGCAAGAAGCCGCCGGAGTGGGAAGATGCCCCGGCGGCTCCGCCGCTCGCCCAGCCCGCGGCCGACATCCGCTACCGCCTGGTGCCGCACCACGAGGCGATGCATCACCTCCCCGCGATCCTCGACATCGAGTACCAGGTGTACGAGCCGGCACGTCGCACGCCGCCCGCGGAGATCCGCGCCGCGATCGAGGACGAGGAAGGCTCGCTGCTCGTCGCCGAGACCTCGTCCGCAGGGGGCCAGGCGCAGCTCCTCGCGTTCGCGATCGGCACGCCGCTCGAGCACAGCTCCGACGTCGAGGGGCCCGACGACGACCCGATGCTCGGCAAGCACAACACGCTCTACTCGGTCTCGATCACGGTCGCGCCGACGTTCCAGAGCTCCGGCATCGGCCGCAAGCTCAAGGAGGCCCAGCTCCGCGATGCGCTGAGGCGCACCAAGCCCGACGGGACGCCGCGCTATCGCTATGTCACTGGACGGAACCGCGTCGGTCGCACCGCGCAGATGACTCACCTCAACCGCGTGTTCGGCGCCCACGTGGTCTCCATCCTCACCGGCCAGTACGAGGACCCCGAGGGGCAGGCGATCTACTACAGGATCCCGCTCGGCCCGATCGTCCCCGACCCGATCGTCAAGCAAGACGTGCTGCGCCGCCGCGCCCAGCGCCGCGCCGATGATGATCATGTCGCGTTCGATCTCGCGTCGGGCCTCACGAGCCCGTTCGCGAGTGGCCCGCCGTCGCTCCGCGCCCTCGAGGACAACGGGCTACTGTTCGGCGCAGCCGTCAACAAGCTGACCCTGATGAACTACGTCACGCCCGCGACGGTGCGTGCGCTCGAATGGCTCGGTGCGCTCGTCCCCGAGCTCCCGCACCTGTATCTGACGTCGAGCCGTGACGAGTGCGTCGACAAGGCGCTCCGGCTGATCCGCTGCACGCGCAAGACCGCGCAGGTCGCGATCGGTCTCGCCGGCGGCTACTACGGCCACACCGCGGCGAGCGCTCGCTCGCTCTCCGATCCACAGGTCCATCAGGGCGGACCTGGGCACTTCGCGTGGCCGCGAGTGCCGCATCCGGCGACCGCGGGGACCGCCGCGACGATCGAAGCGTTGCGCGATGCCGTCGAGGCTGCCGGCGGCAAGGACAAGATCCTGGGCTTTGTCTACGAGCTCGTTCAGGAGCGCACCGGCGCCGTCCTGCCGGCGGACTTCATGACGGCGCTCGCCGCGTTGCGCACCGAGCTCGAGATCCCGCTGATCGCGGTCGAGACCACGACGCACACCTACCGCACCGGCAAGGGGCCGTTCCTGTCCACCGCGGTCGGCCTGGTCCCCGATGTCCTGCTCTGGTGGGGCGGCGGGCAGACCGGGTATCTGCACTGCGCGCCGAAGTGGTTCATCGGCGCGCCGCTCACGTTGGTCTCGACGTGGGACGGCGACGAGCTCTCGCTGATCCGCCAGCACCATCAGCTACGAGCCGCCCGCCACCTCGACATCGCCGCCGCCTCGACGGCCCTCGATCACGCCCTCGCGACCGTCCCTTCGGCCGGACTCGGTGCCTACCGCGTCATCGATGCGGGTCCCCGGGCCGCCACGATCGCGGAAGCTCTCGCCGATCGCGGCATCGCCGTGCGGCGGTTCCCCGCCGGCAAGCTCGGCATCATCCCGGCGCTCGACCAGATCGAGCCCGCCGCCCAGGCCGTCGCCGCGGCCCTTCGTGAGCTCTGACATGGACGCGATGGGAGCATGGTCATGAGGACGCTGGAGCTGCCGGCCGGGAAGTCCCCGCGCGAGTGGGGCCGGATCCACGGCGAGAGCTTCGCCGGCGAGGTGAAGGCACTCGCCGCGATCCGCGTGTTCCTGTGCACGAAGGTCGGCGGCTTCAAGACGGCGGAGCAGGTGATGACCGCCGCGCGAGCGCACCTGCCCGTGCTCGAGCGCTATCACCGCGGGCTCTACGAGGAGCTGCTCGGGATCGCCGAGGGCGCGCGCGTGTCGGCCGAGGAGATCGTGGTCGCGAACCACTACACCGATCTGCGCGACCTCGATCCGGATCCAGCGAGCTGGCAGCCGGCTCCGACGCACGACGATCCCCACGGGGCGCGGGCGGGGCAGGGCGCGGAGGGCCTCGGTGGAGACGGCTGCAGCGTGCTGTGGTCCGAGTCGCCGACCGGGCGCATCTTCGCGCAGACGTGGGACATGCACGCGACGGCGATTCCGTACGTGATGGTGCTGCGCGTGCCGGCATCCGACGACGGTCCCGCGTCGACGTTGCTGACGGTCACGGGCTGTCTCGGTATGGCCGGGATGAATGGCGCGCGCGTCGGGGTCGCGATCAATAACCTGTTCTCGACCGATGCCACGCTTGGCGTGGTGTGGCCGGCGGTGGTGCGGCGCGCGCTGCACCAGACCACGGCAACCGCGGCACGCGACGTCATCGCCGCGAGCCCGATCGGCTCGGGCCATCATTACTTCGTCGCCGACCGCGATCACGCGTTTGCACTCGAGGCGTCGGGCACGCGGCGCAAGCAGGTCTTCGCGGACGGCCGCGCGTATTGCCATACCAACCACGCGCTCGATGCGGACGTCGCCGCCCGCTCGAAGGTGCCGGTCACCAGCACGACCTATGATCGCATGAAGTGGCTCGAGGCCGACCTCGTGCGCGCCCCGGTGGCGAATCTCGAGGACGCGTGGAAGCGGCTCGGCAGCGACGAAGGTTGGCCGCGGAGCATCTGCACGAACCTGGCGACGCCCGAGTCTCCGCATGGCGCGGCGACCTGCGGCGCGATCGCGGCGAACCTCGACACCGGCGAGCTGTGGGCCCAGCAAGGCTTCATCCACAACGTTGCCGCCGAGAAGTGGCGCCTGTGACCGCGCTCCGGTTTGCTCGCCCCGACGATGCCGCGGCGATCCACGCCATCCTCGCGCCGGCCGTGCGCACGACCGCGATCAACTTCATCTCGACGCCGCAATCCGCGGACACCGTCGCGGCCCGGATCGCACAGCCGACCCATCCTTGGATCGTGGCAGTCGACGACGACCAGCGCCTGCTCGGGTGGGCGGTTGCACGCGAGTGGGGGAGCGCGGAAGGCGAGCGGTGGAACGTGGAGACCGGGGTTGCCCTCGCATCCGAGGCGCGCGGCGCGGGCCTCGGGACGCGGCTCTACACCGCGCTGCTCGACGTGCTCGTCGCCCAGGGCTTTCACAGCGCGCTGGCCGGCATCACGATCCCGAACCCGGCGAGCGAGCGGCTGCACGAGCGGCTGGGGTTTCGCCGTTACGGCGTGATCGATCGCGCCGGCTGGAAGCTCGGCCGCTGGCACGACACGAGCTGGTGGCAGAAACGCCTGGTCGACAGCGACGCAGAGCCGGGTGAGCTCCGCGCGTGGCACGGGCTTGACGGGATCTTCGGCAGCGAACCGGGTGCGAGGTGACCATGGAATATCCATTCTTCTTCACGTGGACCGCGCAGAGCGGCGCCAAGCCATTCGAGCTGACGGGCGGCGAGGGCGCGTGGTTCACCACGGCCGACGGAGCACGCTGGCTCGATCTCGGCGCGCTCAGCTACCAGGTCAACGCGGGCCACGGCCAGAAGCGGATCGTCGAAGCGATCAAGCGGCAGGCCGACGAGCTGTGCCTGTCGGCCCCAAACGCGGTGTTCCCCGCGAAGACCGAGCTCGCCGAGCGCTTGCTCGCGATGGCCGGGCCCCAGTTCACCAAGGTGTTCTTCACGCTCGGAGGCGCCGAGGCCAACGAGAACGCGATCAAGATGGCGCGCCAGTTCACGGGGCGCACGAAGCTCGTCAGCCGGTACCGCAGCTATCACGGTGCCTCGTTCGGCGCGCTGTCGCTCACCGGTGACTGGCGCCGTCCAGCGCTCGAGCCCGGCATCCCGGGGGTGGTCCACGTGCAGGACTGTTACTGCGATCGCTGCCCGTTCGGACAGCGCGTCGAGACCTGCAAGCGCGAGTGCGCCACCAACATCGGGGCGACGATGGAGCTCGAAGGCCCGCGCTCGGTGGCCGCGGTCTTCCTCGAGCCGGTGCCGGGCGCGAACGGGGTCCTGGTGCCGCCGCCCGAGTACTGGCCGATCGTGCGCACGGCGTGCGATGCCGAGGGTGCGCTGCTCGTCGCCGACGAGGTGCTCACGGGCTTCGGCCGCACCGGCAAGCCGTTCGGGTTCCAGCACTGGGACGTGGTGCCCGACCTCATCACCTGCGCGAAGGGCCTCGCGTCCGGCTACGCGACGATCGGGGCCGTGATCGTCCACGAGCGCGTCGCCCGCTTCTTCGAGGATCACGTGCTCGCGTGCGGGCTCACCTACTACGCGCACCCGCTCGCGTGCGCGGCTGCGCTAGAGACCATGAAGCTCTACGAAGACGACAAGCTCTATGACAACGCCGCGAAGCTCGGCCCCGTGCTCAGGCGCGAGCTCGAGGCCGCCTCCTCGCGCGTCCGCGAGCGCTCGTACGTGCGATCGCTCGGGCTGCTCGGCGCGCTGGAGGTCGAGGCTCCGGCCGAGGCGTGGGGCCGGCTCGGCGCGGAGCTCGGGAGGCGCAAGCTCTCGCTGCATGTCGATCCGAAGCGCGGGACCGCGATCTTCGCGCCGCCGCTCTGCATCACCGAGGACGAGCTCGTGCACGGCATGCGCGGCTTCGCAGATGCCGCGGTCGTGGCGTTCGGAGGGGCCGCGTGATCGGGCGGCACGGCGACAAGGTCGTCCCGTCGGTCAGCGATGCGCTGACGCCGCTACGCGATGGCATGACCATCCTCGTCGGGGGCTTCGGGCTGTCGGGCAACCCGGAGGCGCTGATCAAGGGCGTGATCGAGCGCGGGGTCCGGGACCTCACGCTGGTGTCCAACAACGCCGGCAACCTCGGCAAGGGCCTCGCCCAGTGGTTGCGCGCCGGCATCATCAAGAAAGTCATCTGCAGCTACATCGGCGGGAACGAGGACCTCCACACGCGCATGGCGTCCGGCGAGGTGGAGGTCGAGATCACGCCGCAGGGCACGCTCGCCGAGCGGATGCGTGCGGCGGGAGCCGGCATCCCGGCCTTCTACACGCCGACCGGCGTCGGTACCGTCGTCGAGGAGGGCAAGGAGACCAAGGAGATCGACGGTCGCCGCTATGTGATGGAGCGCGCGCTGGCCGGCGATGTGGCGCTCGTGCGCGCCCACATCTCCGACCGGTTCGGCAACCTGCGGTTCTGGCGCACCGCGCGCAACTTCAACCCGGTGATGGCAAGCGCCGCGCGCCTCGCGATCGTCGAGTGCGACCAGCTCGTCGACAACGGCGCCATCGATCCCGACGACGTCCACTTGCCGGGCATCTTCGTCCATCGCATCGTCCACGTGCCCGAGCACGAGAACGCCTTCGAGTACCGCACCGTGCGAGCGCGCTGAGGTTCCCTATGTCCACCCCCAAAGCTCCCTTCGCCCTCGCGCCTTCCGAGCAGCACGTGATCATGCGGCCGTCCGGTTCGCTCCGCGGCATCAGCATCACCTCCGGCCGGCTCTGGCTCACCAGCGAGCGGCTCGTGTTCCAGCCCGTCGTGTTCTGGGTGTTCTGGCTCGCGCCGCTGGTCGGCCTGCTGCTCTGGCTCCTCGCCAGGCCCCATCGGCTCGAGCTCCCGCTGCGCGCGATCACCTCGCACAACCGTGACACCTTCGGGCGCAATCCGAACCTCCTGCGCCTGCGCACGGACGGAGGCGTCGAGCACAAGTTCGTCATCGATGACTTCACGCCGTTCGCGACCGCCCTCGCGACGCAGCCCGCCTTCGTCTCGCAGGCGCGAGCCTCCTAGGAGCCCATGCCATACTCCACCGAAGACATGGCTCGCCGCGCCGCGCGCGAGATTCCCGCTGGCTCGATCGTCAACCTCGGCATCGGCCTCCCTACCCAGGTCGCCGATTACCTGCCCCAGGGGCACGCGTGGCTGCACTCCGAGAACGGCCTGCTCGGCATGGGGCCGTTCCCCTACGAAGGCGACGAGGATCCCAACCTCATCAATGCCGGCAAGCAGACCGTCACGGTCTTGCCCGGTGGCTCGACCTTCGACTCAGCCTACTCGTTCGCGATGATCCGCGGCGGCCACGTCGACCTCGCCATCCTTGGCGCGATGCAAGTCTCCGCGGGTGGCGACCTCGCGAACTGGGCCGTGCCCGGCGGCAAGGTCATGGGCATCGGTGGCGCGATGGATCTCGCCTCCGGCTGCCGCCGCGTGATCGCGATGATGCAGCACACCACCAAGAAGGGCGAGCACAAGCTCGTCGCGCGCTGCGACTACCCCCTCACCGCCACCCGCACCGTCTCGCTCGTCATCACCGAGCTCGGAGTCTTCGAGCCGTCCGGCCATGCCTTCCGCGTCGTCGACCTCGCCCCTGGCATCACGCGCGACCAAGCTGCCGCCGCCACCGGCGCCCCCCTAATCTAGGACGCTCTACACTCTCACCACTCTCTCCCGGACCCCGCTCCGCAAACTCGCGTAACTGCACGCGTGATTACAGGACGCTCTACACTCTCACCACTCTCACGCCGAGTCGCTCGAGCACGAAGTCGCGGGCCTGCGTCAACCTCGGTTCGAGCGCGGAGCTCGCCATCTTCGACACGGCTTGCTGGCTGATCCCGAGCACCGCGGCGACGTCGGACCCGGTCAGGCCCATCGCTTTCCCGACATGCACGGTCAATCGCCTGCCATCGAGCGCCCTCGGCGCGAGCCGCCTCGAGCACATCACGAGCGCGTTCAGTCCCAGCACCGAGGCCACCACGCCGACCAGCTCGCGCGGATCCACCCGGATGTGACCAAACGGCCTGCGTACCAACGGCACCATGGGATGCTCGCCGGCTGTTGGCGTGGCCAGCTCGATCGCGCCGCGCCGCCGGCTCGCGGAACGGATAGGCTCGAGCTCGAGCTCCGGGATGGCGTGCTCCTTGTGAACATCGACCCACGCATCGAATGCGTCGCGCCGGCCCGGGAACCCGCTGCGCGCGAGGCCCTGGTCGCACGAGAGCCACGACGGCGCGGGGGCAAGCCCGAGGTACGCCCGATGACTCGTCCAGTCGCTGTCGCGCGCGTGACGGACGACGCCCGCCTGCACGGGGTTGTTGTGGATGTACGCGATGACGCGCCCTTCATCGTGCGCCTGGATCGCGGGCGACTTCGGGCGATGCGCGAACAGCGGGCCGAGCCGGTGATGGCGAGCATTCATCCACGTGGCGAATGGTGAGTGCACCCTGCGGATCCATGAGTCGAGCGTGGACTCGCCGGCCACCAGCGCGAGATGGATGTGATTGCTCATCAGCGCATAGGCGAGACACAGCCAGTCCGAGGTCGCGACCGCGCGGCCGAGCAGCTGGAGATAGCGTTCGCGCTCTTCGAGGTCCTGGATGAACCACTCGCGATCTACGAACCTGGTGGTGACGTGATAGACGACGGAAGCGGCAGTGATGCGAGCGATGGTCATCGCGCGGACATCGGCCCGATGCGCCCCGGGTTGCGTCGAAAGTTGTGAGAGTGTAGAGCGTCCTGGGAACGTTCCCAAGATCTCGCGAACTTACGCGCCGGGGTCGGGGAGAGAGTGGTGAGAGTGTAGAGCGTCCTGGATCGCCGCGGCGAGGGCGGCGGGCTGGTGGCGCTGGAGGGTGTGGCCGGCCTCGGCGAGGACGATGTGGCGGACGTTGGCGAACGAGGCGCGGCGCGAGGCACGCTCGGGCTCGGAGAGGTTCATGCGTGAGCGGGCGCCATCGACGCAGAGCACGGGGCAGGTGACGCGCTCCCAGTAGCGGCGGGCGGTCTCGAGCCGGTAGGCGTACGGGCCCATCGTGGTGTGCAGTGGATCGTGTTTCCAGACGAGGCCGCCTTCGACGGACCGCGTGCCCGCCTCGGCGAGGCGGCGGGCGAGGGCGGGATCGAGGAGGTCGTCGTTGCGGCGCAGCCGGCGAACGGCGTCATCGAGGTCGGGCATCACTCGCTGCTTGTCACGCCCCGTTCGCCAGCTGTCGATCCAGTGGGCGGTCCGGCTCGGGCCATCGGTGATCGCTTGATCGGGCGGGCCGAGGCCTTCGAGAAGCACGAGGCCGGCGAGGCGCTCGGGACGGACGCCAGCGTAGTAGCCGGCGATGCTGCCGCCCATCGAATGACCGACGAGCACGACGCGCGTGCGAGCGCGCTGCCGGATCACATCATCGAGATCGGCGACGTAGTCGAGGAAGTGGTAGTAGCCGCCGGCCCCGATCCAGTCGCTGTCGCCATGGCCGCGGAGGTCGCACGCGAGGACGTGGCCATGCACGGCGAGCAGCGGCGCGACCTCGCACCACCCGAACGCGAAGTCGGTGAAGCCGTGGACGAGGACGAAGGTCGTGTCGCCGGGCCCGTCCCATTCGAGCAGGTGGTAGCGCAGCCCGGTGGCGAGCGAGATGTGCGAGGACTTCAGGGACTCGCCTCGAGATGGTGGACGTTGCCGGCTGTGTCGGTCAGATAGAGCTCGCCGCGCGCATCCTCGTGCAGGCTCGCGGGGCTCGCGGGAAACGATCCCGGGAGGTTCGCCTTGGTGAGCGATCCGTCGCCGTTGAGCGTCGCCTTGGCGAGGCCGCCGCGACCGTTGTCCGTGTAGAAGTAGGTGCCGACGATGTCGGGGTAGCAGGTGCCGCGATAGACCTGGCCGCCGATGATGGCGTTCCAGCCATCTCCATTCGGCGGTGAGGTGTGGGTGCGCTCGTCCTGCGGCGCGAACTGCGCGATCGTGCACTGGGCGCCAGCGGGCTTGAAGTTCTTCGAGCCTTCACAGGTCGACCAGCCGAAGTTCTTGCCCTTGAGCTCGCCGGCTTTGATCACGTCGACCTCCTCGATGTCCTCCTGGCCGACATCGCCGATCCACATGTCTCCGGTGAGCCGATCGAACGACCACCGCCACGGGTTGCGCAGGCCGATCGCGAAGATCTCCGGCAGCCCGCCGCCGGCCGCGAACGGGTTGTCGCTGGGGATGCCGTACTCCTGGCCCGCCAGCTTGTTGTCGACATCGATCCGCAGCAGCTTGCCGAGCAGCGCATGGGTGTTGGCGTTCGGCGAGCCATCGGTGAGGGCCTGGCCGTTGTTGTTCGGATCGTTGGCCTGGCCGCCATCCCCGGTGCCGATGTAGAGGAAGCCGTCCTTGCCGAACTCGATCATGCCGCCGTTGTGATTGGACGCGAAGTCTGGAATCGCGAGCACCTCGACGCACGTCGGGTCGGCCTTGTTCGGATCGGCGACGCTGCGCTGGCAGCGCGCGACCACATCACGCGTCGGGTTGGTGGTGTCTCCGGACTGCCGCCGCGTGTAGTAGACGAAGAACGTCCCGTTGGTCGCGTACTGCGGGTGAAACGCGAGCCCGAGCAGCCCTTGCTCGCCACCGGCGAGGACGGGCCCGCCCACGTTATCGCTGAGGTCGATGAAGGCCGGGCCGAGCAGCGTCTCGTTCTCGAAGATCCGGATTGCGCCGCCTTGCTCGACCACGAACAACCGCGGGTCGTTGGGGGGCGAGGTCGCGAGCATCGCACCACCGGTCACGGTGCCGATCTTGCGCAGCTTGATCGTCGTGCCGCTGACCGGGTTCGCGCAGGCGGCGAGCGGCCCCGCATCGACGGGCGAATCGATGGTCGCGTCCTTCAGCGGGCCGCCATCTACCTTCGTATTGGAGTCCTTGCCGCAGGCGGCAAACAGCAAGAGCGCAAGAGCCACGTGACGCATCGGCGGAACATACTCCATCCGGGGTAGTGGAGCGGATCTCTTCAGCTATCGGGTTGCGACGGTGGCGTCTCGACGCCGCGGGTCACGGACCTGCCTGCAGCTGGTAAACGTTGCCTGCGGTGTCGGTGGCGTACAGCTCGCCCCGGGCGTCCTCGTGAATGCTCGCGACGTTCCTGGGGAATGTGCCGGGCAGATCGGCCACCACCAGCGTGCCATCGGCCTGGAGCTTCGCCGAGGCGAGCCCGCCCTTGCCGTAGTCGGTGTAGAAGTACGTGCCGACGAGGTCGGGGAAGCAGCTGCCGCGGTAGACCTGGCCGCCGGTGATCGAGACCCAGCCATCGGCGTGCGTACGCGTGTCCTGCGGGAACGTGAAGTCCGCGTTGGTGCAGGGCGGATCGAAGCAGTTGTTGCCCTCGAACTTGCTCCACCCGAGGTTCTTGCCGTTCTGCTCACCGGCGCGGAGCACCGTGAGCTCCTCGATCGTGCCCTGGCCGACGTCGGCGATCCACATGTCGCCGGTCTCGCGGTCGAACGTCCACCGCCAGGCGTTGCGCAGGCCGCGGATGAAGATCTCCGGCGCGCCGCCGCCGGTCACGAACGGGTTGTCGGCGGGGATGCCGTACTCCTTGCCGGGGCTCTTGTGGTCGACATCGAGCCGCAGCATCTTCGCGAGCAGGGCGTTCGAGTTCGCCATCGGCGTGCCGCTGACCACGGTCTGGCCGTTGCGCTGCGGATCGTTGGCCTGGCCGCCGTCGCCAGTCGCCCAGTACAGGTAGCCGTCCTTGCCGAACTCGATCATGCCGCCGTTGTGATTCGCGGCGAAGTCGGGGATCGAGAGCACGTCGACGCACGACGTCGGATCGGCCTTGTCGCGATCGCCCGGGCTGACCGAACACCGGACGAGCACGTCGCGCTGCGGGTTCGCCGCGTCGCCCGTGTTGCGCGCGGTGTAGGTGACAAAGAACAGGCCGTTGGTCGCGTACTGCGGATGGAACGCGAGCCCGAGTAGCCCGTTCTCGCCGCCCGCGATCACCGGGCCCGCGGCGTCGTCGCTGAGGTCGAGGAACGGATCCGGCAGGAGGCGCTCGGTGTCGAAGATCCGGATCGCGCCTCGCTGCTCGATCACGAACAGCCGCGGATCATCCCGTGGTGCGGTGACGAGGAGGGCCCCGCCGACGACCTGGCCGATCTTGCG
>JAGSPR010000278.1 GCA_018262455.1 Deltaproteobacteria bacterium
GTCGGGGTGACGACCGTCGATCCGGCGGCGGGTCGACAGCGTCTTGCCGCGCGCGAGCTTCTTCTGGATCTTCGCGAACGCGCCGTCGACGTCCTTCGGCTTGCCGACCCAGGGCTGTCCCTCGGCGGTGAGCTGCGTGCGTGCCTCGGTGTGCGTCGCCGAGATCGCCTCGCGGCGCTCCTTCTTGTCCTTGACGGTCATCGCCTTGTCGAGGCGATCCCAGACCAGCTCCTTGACCTTCGCGAGCAGGGCCTCGTCGGTGACCGGAGGCGTGAACGGGCGCTTCTCCTTGCCATTGGCGGCGCGCAGACGCTCCTGGAGCGCGATCAGCGGCTGGACGGCGGCGTGGGCGAACAGCAGCGCGTCGATGACGACGTCCTCCTGCAGCTCGTGCATCTCGCCCTCGACCATCATGATCGCGTCCTTGCTGGCCGCGACGATGATGTCCATGTCCGACTTCTCGCGCTCGGCGAACGTCGGGTTGGCGACGAACTCGCCATCGATCCGGCCGATACGGACGCCGGCGAGCGGCCCGCCCCACACGAGGTCGGACACGTGGAGCGCCGCGGAGGCGCCCGTCATCGCGAGCACGTCGGTCGGGTTCTCCTTGTCGAACGACACCACGCTCGCGATGATCTGGGTGTCGATGAACCAGCCCTTGGGGAACAACGGGCGGACCGGGCGATCCATCAGGCGACAGATCAGGATCTCCTCGTTGGTCGTACGACCCTCGCGGCGGAAGAAGCTGCCGGGGATCTTGCCCGACGAGTAGAAGTTCTCGCGGTACTCGCAGGTCAGCGGCATGAAGTCGATGTCACGCGGCAGGCTCGACCCCGCGGCGGTGACGAGCACCATGCTGTCGCCGCAACGAATGACGACCGAGCCACCGGCCTGCTTGGCCCACTTCCCGGTCTCGACGATGATCTCTTTGCCGCCAACCATGGCGGTCTCACGAACGTAAGGCATACGTGTTCCTTCTTGAGAATCACGTCGCCGCTTTGGAGCTCCGCGGCCTGGTCCCTCTGTCCAACCACCCGGTGTGTCCGAGTGACTCGACGGAACGATCAAACCAGCGCGATCTCATTCAGTTCGACGACGCTACAGTGACGGTTTATTGACTTGTGATTCGGGGGCTTTATTGCACAGCCCTGGTGGAAAGCCAATACGTTACCGGTCGCTGCCGGCCCCCGCAGATCCACTACCCACCCCTTGCTTGTCGAGCAGTTCCTTGCGGTTGCCGTCGAGCTGGGCTCGCTCCGACGGCGTGATGTTGCCGCAGTCGATCGTGAGCTCACCGATGACCGGCGCGCTGCCGAGCTTGCAGCGAAATGCCAGGGTGCCGCGAAAGTACGAGGTTCCATCGAGCCGGTTGCCGCCACCCCAGCTGCGATCGAGTTTCTCGCAGTCGAGCCGATCGCCGCGCACCCCGGCGGCAGGATCGGGGTTCCAGTACAGCGCCTGGTCCTCGAATCGCAGCTTGCCGGAGACGGTCACCACCTCGGCGAACACGTGGTCGACGTGACCGGCCACGCAGCCCATCAGGGCGAGCGACTTGCCGTCCACGCTGAGGCTGCCCTTGACCACGTCGGCGTCGGCCATGGGCTTGCCAGCGCTGGCGTTCGAGCCAGCCGGCCTGGATTGATCCGGCGAGTCCTTGTGGCCGCACGCGCAGACCGCGAGCAGCAGGCCGAGGCGAACGACTCGCCGCACGCGGCGCTCAGCGACGCAGGCCGAGCGTCTCGATCAGCTTGCGGTAGCGATCGACGCTCTTGCGCTTGAGGTAGTCGAGCAGCGCGCGGCGCTGGCCGACCATCAACAGGAGACCACGACGGCTGTGGTGATCCTTGTGGTTGTTCTTCAGGTGCTCGGTGAGGTGGGTGACGCGCTCGGTGAGCAGCGCGACCTGAACCTCGGGGGAGCCGGTGTCGCCGGGCGCGCGAGCGAACTTGGCGATGGTCTCAGCTTTGCGGGCGGGGGAAATCGATGTGGTCACGGTAACTCCAGTCGCCGACGGCCGCGTTGCTCGGAGGAACATCCCCCGGGGAACGAATGCCGTGGTCGAGCGCAGATTGGGGTAAACGCGCCCCCTCGTCAAGACGTGGCGTCGGCGCGAAACACGCGGTCGTAAATCACCCGACCGGCGCCCGGGTGCGCGATCGCGACCAGCCTGCCCTGCTCATCAACTATCTGAAACAATTGATGTTCATGGGGCGGAAAGGCCTCGGTCGCGAGCTGCAAGCCAGACCGGATGGGCCCGACCAGGTCGGCGGCGGCGACCACCGAGGGCAGGCCCGTCGCCTGCGCCAGCGGGATGAGGCCCGAAACATCGAGCCCGCCCACCGCGTCGACCGGCACCGCCTGGGCGATCGAGAGCCGACCGCTCCGCGTCCGCCGGAGCTCGGCGAGGTGCGCGCCACAGCCGAGCGCGGTGCCGAGGTCCGCGAGGATCGAGCGAACGTAGGTGCCCTTGCTGCAGGCGATCGCGATCCGGAACCGCGGCGGCTCGAACGCGAGCAACTCGAGCCGATCGATGCGGATCTGACGTGCCGGGCGGTCGACGTCCTCGCCATTGCGCGCGCGGTGATAGAGCCGCACCCCGCCCTGCTTGATCGCCGAGTACATCGGCGGGATCTGATCCTGCTCGCCCGTGCGGAGCGCGAGCAGCTCGCGGAGCGCAGCCTCGGTCACCACGACCTCTCGCTCGGCGGTGACGCGGCCGGTCTGGTCGAGCGTGTCGGTCTCGATGCCGAGCACGCCGGTCGCCTCGTAGGCCTTGTCATCGGCCTGCAGGTACTGCGCGATCTTGGTGCCCGCGTTGAGGCAGATCGCGAGCACGCCGGTCGCGAGCGGATCGAGCGTGCCGCCGTGACCTGCGCGGTCGACACCGAGCGCGCGCTTGACGTGCTCCACCGCCGCCGCCGACGAGAGGCCGCGCGGCTTGTCGATGACGAGGATACCGTGCACAGACACCAGGATACGGCAGGCCGGGATCAGAGCCCGGTGATCCAGGCGCGCAACGCGGTCTGGCCGTCGGGATCGACGACCTCGGACCCGAGCTTCGGCATGTGGCGGATCCCGATCGACGTGTTCATCCGCACGATCAGGCCCGAGTTATCCGGATCCCCGGAGATGATGATCTTGTCGCGCAGGACGCCATTCTCGTCGTTGAACGGGACCGCGGCGGTCTGGTCGACCATGGAGACGAACGACGGCGTCGTCGCGACGGTCGCCAGCTTCGTCGTGTCGAGCAGGGTTTCGATCGGGGTCGTGTCGTGCACGGGAGAGGTCGCGTTGTGGCAGTGGCCGCAGTTGCCATGCATGTAGCCGAGCGCGGCCTGCTCGACCGCGGTGCCGGGGAGCGCGAAGTGCGGGGAGGCCGCGCCGGCAGGAGCGGCGGTCAGCAGGTTCATCGCGATCAGATCGTCGAGATCGAGCTTCCCGCTCGGCGCTGCTGCGTCGAGCTGGATCGCCTGGAACCCGAGCACGCGGCTCGGCCGCAGGCTGTCGTGGCACTCCTTGCAGTTTGCCCGCGACGGGATGTCGTGCGTGGTGCCATTGACGTTCTGCTGGCCCGTGCTCACCGCGACGGCGGCATCCTGCGTCGCGTTCCACGCATATGCGACGAAGAACCACGCGCCCGGGGCATCGTCGTCGGCGAGCAGCTTCGTGATGAAGCGGGTCTCGACGCGGATGCCGTCGCGGGTGAACTCCTTCCACAGCTTCGTGCCCACCGGGAACACCCAGCGGTTCATGTCGGTGGTGTCGATCTTGGTGCCCGCCGGAAGCTCGATCCAGCGCCGCTTGGTGGCGCCGTCGGACCACAGCGCGAACCGCGGCTCGTACTCGAGCGCGGTGGAGTTGATCTGCGTGCACGCGGCGTCCGCGCACAGCCCGGTGCCATCGAGCGAGGCCAGCGGGTTGGCGTCGGGCCCGACATCGACGAGCTCGGCATCGATGGCAGGAGCATCTTGCGGTGGCGTGGCCGTCCGGCCATCCCCGCAGGCAGCACACAACCCGAGCATGGCGACGACCCAGAGCTTCATGGCGCGGGATGGTATCACTACCCCCCGGGTCAAGAAGTCGGCTGCGTCACGGGGCGGCTGCGGTTGAACGCAGCATCGAGCGCGCGCACGACCTTCTCCTTCGTCGTCACGAGGTCGCCGTGGACGTGACAGCCCCCCGCCCCCGGGTGGCCGCCGCCGCCCAGCGACATGCAAACCTTGCCGACATCGACCTTGTCGCTGCGCGACCGCATCGAGACCCGCACGCCGCCACCTTTCGCGGTGGTCAGCAGCACGCCAACCTGGACGCCGTCGACGTTGCGGGCCCAGTTCACCATCCCCTCGATGTCTTCCCACGACGCGCGCGCGCCTTCGACCATGTCGGTGGTGACGCTCAGCACGCCCGCCCGCCCAGCGCACTGGAGCTCGAGCGTGGACAGCACCGAACCGAGCAATCGCAGCTTGCCGGGGCTCGGCCGCTCTTCGAGCGAGGCGGCGATGGTCGACGGCACCACGCCGCGTGCGATGAGCTCGGACCCGACGTGCAGGGCCTCTGCGTTGGTGTTCGCGTGGCGGAACCCACCCGTGTCGCTGATCAGCGAGACGTAGAGCGGGACGGCCGCTTCGGGTGTGATGACCCAGCCCTCGCGAAGGGCGATCCGGAACACGAGCACGCCGACGGCCGCCGCGGTTGGATCCCACACCGCGATGTCGCCGAACGGACTGCCGCTCGCGTGGTGGTCGAGCGTGATCAGCCGGCCACAGACCTCGGGTGGTGGCAACGAGTCACCGAGCAGCGTGAAGTCGGCGCAATCGACGACCACCGTGCAGTCAAACCGCTCATCGAACGAGATCGTGTGGACCGTCGAAGATGCGAGTGGTAGCCACCGGTAACGGCGAGCGATCGGATCGACCGAGTAGATCACCGCGGTCTTGCCGATCGCGCGCAGCATCGAGGCCAGGCCCGCCATCGAGCCCGTGCCATCGCCGTCCGGGCGGCGGTGACTCGTCAGCAGGATCCGATCGGCCGCGCGCAGCACGTCGCAGGCCTTTGCGAGCGCCTCGCTGGGCGGTTCGGTGGGAGCCCGATCCCGAGAAACCGTGACTCGGCTGGGGCCCTCGTTCATGACTTGGTCCCCTCGGGGGGGCGCTCGGGGGGCTCGCTCG
Source organism: Deltaproteobacteria bacterium (assembly GCA_018262455.1). The sequence goes on from JAGSPR010000278.1 coordinate 5,169, forward strand.
AGCCCGCCGTGCGGCCGGCTGCCTTCGCCTTCTCCTCGTCCTCGCGCACGATCGCGGCGAGCTTCGCGCTGACATCGATCGACACGTCCTGGATGAACCGCAGCTCGGGTGCGTGCTGGAGCGAGAGCTGGCGGCCGACCGGTCCGCGGAGGAAGCCAGCGGCCTTGTTGAGCCCGACGATCACGCCATCTGCGGTCGCATCGTCGCCGATGATCGAGACGTAGACGTTGGCGACCGCAAGATCGACGTTGAGCTCCACCTTCGCGACCGTGATCAGCGTGGCTGCTCGGACCCGGGGATCCTTGACCTCGCTCGCGATCAGCTGGGTCAGAACATCCCGCAACGCATGCTCGACGCGCGCCTTGCGCTGACTCACGACGGCGTCTCCATTCTGCAGACCCTACCGCGTGCACTCTTCGCGTGCCAAGTACGAGCTATTCGGGTTCGCGATCGTCACGCCAGGCGTCCGGGACCCAGTCGTCGCTGGCGATCGCCTTGTCACCCGAGCCGGTCCGGTCGTCGACCAGCGAGATCGGGGCCGGGGCGACGTCATAGGTCCAGGCGTCCCTCGCGACCCCGACCAGCTGCCCGCCGGAGGCCGATTGCACGACCCTGACCACCTCGTCGACCAGCTCGAGCGCCTTCTGGCGCTCCCCGCTCACGACGGCGCACCCGAGCTCGGCACGTTGCCAGCTCTCGAGCTCGCCGACCTCGTTGAGGACGACGCCCAGCCGCTCGCGGACCCGGTCCTTGACCCGCCGGATCACCATCCGCTTCTCTTTGAGCGAATGGCTGTCCGGGATGACGACAGTCAGCTTGGCGATCCCGACGTACATGAACCGCTACCAGTGACGCGAGATCAGAGCTTGGCGGCCTCTTCGATGACCTCGTAGGCCTCGATCGTGTCGCCCACCTTCAGCTCGTTCCAGCCGGCGATCATCACGCCGCACTCGTAGCCGTTTCCGACCTCGCTGACATCGTCCTTGAAGCGCCGGAGGCTCCCGATCTTGCCCTCGTAGACCTGCACCGCATCTCGGATGATGCGGAGGTGAGCCTTGCGGGTGACCTTGCCGTCGGTGACCATGCAGCCCGCGACGACGCCCATCTTGGGGATCGAGAACGTCTCTCGAACCTGGAGCTTGCCCATCGCGACCTCGCGCTTGATCGGCGCGAGCAGACCGGCCATGGCGCCCTTCACTTCGTCCAGGGCGTCATAGATGATGTCGTAGAGCCGGATCTCGACGTTCTCCTGCTCGGCGAGCTTGCTGCTCTTGCCGGCGGGCCGGACGTGGAAGCCAACGATCACGGCATTACCCGCCTTCGCGAGGTTGACGTCGCTCTCGGTGATGCCACCGACACCGGTCGCGATCACGACGACTCTCACCTTGTCGGTGGAGAGCTTCGTGAGCGAAGCCTTGAGCGCCTCGGCGGAGCCCTGGACGTCCGCCTTGAGGACGATCTTCAGCTCCTTGATCGCACCTGCGGAGTTGCGCTCCATCAGGTTCTCGAGCGAGACGCGGCCCTTCGAGGACAGCTCCCGCTTGCGCTCCTGCTGGCGGCGGTGTTCGACGACCTGCTTGGCGACCTTGTCGTCCTCGGCCGCGTTCACCTGATCGCCCGCATCCGGCACCCCATCGAGGCCCAGGACCTCGATCGGCGTCGACGGACCTGCCGATTCGAGCGACTGCCCGCGATCATCGAGCATCGCCCGGACCTTACCGAACGTGCGGCCGGCGACGAGCATGTCACCGACGCGCAGCGTGCCTTCCTGGATGAGGACGGTCGCCATCGGGCCACGGTTGCGATCGAGGCGCGCCTCGATCACGAGACCAGACGCCGGCTTGTCGGACGTCGCACGCAGGTTGAGCATCTCGGCCGACAGCGCGATCGACTCGAGCAGCTTGTCGATGTTCTCGCCCTTGAGCGCCGAGACGTTGACGTAGATCGTATCGCCACCCCACTCCTCGGGGATGAGGCCGTGATCGGCGAGTTGCTGGCGAACGCGATCGGGTGCCGCATCCGGCATATCGCACTTGTTCACCGCGACGATGATCGTGACCTTCGCATCCTTGGCGTGCGACAGCGCCTCGACGGTCTGCGGCATCACGCCGTCATTGGCCGCGACGACGAGCACGACGATGTCGGTGGCCTGAGCGCCACGAGCGCGCATCTCGGTGAACGCCTCGTGACCCGGGGTGTCGAGGAACACGATGTCCCCGTGGCCCGGCGAGGCGACCTTGTACGCGGCGACGTGCTGCGTGATCCCGCCCGACTCGCCCGCAGCGACCTTGGTCTTGCGGATCGCATCGAGTAGCGACGTCTTGCCGTGATCGACGTGGCCCATGACGGTCACGACCGGTGCACGGGTCTCGACGCCCTCGGACTCGTCGGTCTTGTGGGCGAAGATGTCGTCTTCCTTGAAGGCGACGTTCTGGACCTCGTAGGCGAACTCGCTCGCCAGCAGCTGCGCGGTCTCGAAGTCGATCGACGCGTTGATGTTGACGCCCGTCATCCCCATGCCCCAGAGCTTCTTCAGCACCTCGGGGGACTTCACGCCCATGCCGCGGGCGAGGTCACCGATCATCACGGTGTCCTCGATGCGGATCACGCGCTTGTGCTCGGCGGGCGTGGTCAACGTCGTCGACTTGCCCTTCTTGCCGAGCGGCAGCTTCTTGCGGCCGAAATCGCTCGAACCCGGGCGACCACCCGGACCACGCGGGCCACCGCGCTGCTGCTGCTGCGCGAACCGACCACGGATCGGGTTGACCGGCTGCGGACCCGGTGCCGGACGACCGGTCATCGGGGTGCGCTCGGTGATCTTGATCCGCGGCGGCAGCGAGATCACGGTGCCAACGGCAGGCCTGGACGGATCGCGCGGCGCGGTCGGAGCCGGCTCCGGCGCGGCCACGACCGGCTCTTCGGGAGTCTCGGAAGGTGGTCGCTCGGCCGTGCGTGCACGCGCACGCTCGAGCTCGAGCTCGAACCGACTCCGTGCACCACCGGCGACCTCTTCGGCGGTCGGGGTCCGAGGACGGACATACGTGACCTCGGGGCCATTGGTCCCCGTCGACTGGCGAACGCGTGGCGGCAGCGGCGTCGAGGGCGGCGGCTCGGGCGCCACCGGGGGACGCTGCGCGTGCTGGATCACACGCTCGGCCGTGGCGGCACCTGCAGAGCGCTGGGCCGTATCACCACCGCGGGAGACGACCTGCGGACCGGTGAGGATCACGCGCGAGCGAGCGGGCTGTGCGTTGGCGGCTGCAGCGACGACAGGCTGTTCGACCACGGGCGGAGCTACTGGTGCAGATGGGACGACCACGGAGCGGGACTCGACGGATGGCCGGGCTACGGCCTCGGCGGACGTGCCGTTGGTCTCGGGCTTCGAGGCCTGGACCTCGACGCGCGGTGTGACCACCGGGGGAGTGACCGGCGCGGGCTCGCGGGTCTCGCGCGATGGGGGCGCGAGGTCCGGAGCTTGCGCAACGACCGGAACCGGCATCGGGGCTGGCGGCGACTCGACCGGAGCCGGTGCCGGCTTGACGATGACCGCCGGAGTCGGGCGGACGACCGGCTCGACCGGGCGCGGCGCAGCGGGCGCGGTGCGCGGCTGCGCTGCCGGCTCGGCATGGATCGCGGCGGGCGACTCGTCGGCGACGGCGCGTCGACGGGTGGTAGGAGCCGGCGCGGGAGGCTCGATGGGCGCGCGCTCCACGGAGCGTTCCTCGGGAGCGGAATCAGCCGCTTTGTCTCCGCTGGACCGGCGCCGAAGCACCGTGCCGGAAGACAGCTTCTGGGTCTGCTGAGGTGCTGCGACGGAGGCTTTCTCCTTTTCGAGCGACCGCTTGATGCGCGCGACGTCATCCGCGTCGAGTGAAGACATGTGGTTGTTCACCTCGAGACCGAGCGCACGGATCTTGGCGATGAGGTCCTTGTTGGGGATCCCGACCTCTTTAGCAATCTCATAC
>JAGSPR010000599.1 GCA_018262455.1 Deltaproteobacteria bacterium
GCAGGATGTCGGCGCCGAGCAACGCGTTCACGAACGTCGACTTGCCGTGGTTGAACTCGCCCAGGATGACGAGGTGAAACCGCTCGGCCTCGAGCTTCGGGATCCGGGTGGCACGGATGTCCCGCGAGAGCGTCACCATCCCGACGGCCTCGGCGACCGCCGCGAGCTGCTGGAACCGCGAGATGATCTCGTGTTTGGCCGACTTGTGATGATCGAGAAGGATCATGAAGGTTGCTCCGCGGGCAAAGATGAGATCAGAACACCGAGATCAGGTCGCTGACCTGCTTGTCGATATCCGGCAGGCTCGGTTTTCCGGTCGGGTCTTGCCCGATCACCTGCGCGTACAGCGCCGAGTCCGCGAACAGTCGCAGCGCGGCAACCCGCTTGGGCACGTAGGGATGCGACCGGAACAGCTCGCCGTAGCGACCGATGCCGCCCTTCTTCGCCGAGTCGGGCAGCGATCTCAGGTACTCCTCGGCGCTGAACGCCGATGCCTTGTCGAGGCCGAGCTCCAGCTTGACGAGCGCGGTGAGGGTCTTGTCGAGGTCCTTGACCGCGAGCAGCGCGGCGCGATCACAGGTGACCTCGGCCCGCCGCGACCACGCCTGCAGGGTCATGATCGCGGGTTGGACCATCCAGCGGACGAAGAACGCGGCGGAGCTGGTCAGATAATGCAGTGCCGTCGCGTACAAGATGTGGCCGTTCTGGACGTGGCCGAGCTCGTGGCCGATCGCGGCGACCAGATCGTTATCGTCGAGCCGCTCGGCGAGCTCGAGATTCACGATCAGGTGCGGCGCGTCATCGGTCCCGAGTACGCGGACCTTGATCGACGGGCTCGGCGCCGCGAAGATCACCGGAACGCGAACGCGCAGCGCAGCTCCCGCTGCCTTCGCGGCTTCCCAGACCCGCGGGAACTGCTGGTCGGAGACCTTGACCGCGGTACCGAGGAGCTCGCTCCGGGCGACATCCTTCCACAGCCGCGTGGTCGCCTCGAGCGCCATCGTGACCGGGCGCGCGATGTTGAGGTTCTTGCGAAACTTGCGCTCGCCGGTGAAGGCGTAGGCAGAGCCTTCGCGTGCCTGTTGTTCGATCGAGCCGCGGCGAGCCGCGATCCATCGCGCGAAATCGAAATCCACGCCTACCGACATGGCGGCAGTATAGCGATTCAGCTGCTGGACGCTCGCGATGGAGCCGGGGAGTTGGAGGCCCTCTGCCGTGCGATCCGCGCGCGTGCGACCGTCAGGAACCCGAGTCCCAGCGCCACTCCGAACCACAACGTGGCGAGCCTCGTGAGGAGCGTCGCATCCAGGGCCGTGGCCTGGTCGAGCTGGGAAGCGCCCTGGACGAGCAAGATCGTCATCGCGCCCTCGGTGACGCCGAGCCCACCGGGCAGGAAGGACAGCGCCCCGGCGATCGTCGTCGAGGCATAGATCACCATCGCGAGCCCGAGCTCGACATGCGCCCCAGGAAACGCATTCACGATCATCGCGAACCCGACGCACTCACAGGCCCAGGACAGGATCGCGAGCGCGGTGGCCACGCCGAGCAGCCTCGGGCGGCACAGCGAGGCGAGCCCGCCGTACATGTCCTGGAGGGGTGTCCGGAACCGACGGGTGAACCGCGGCCGGGTCACGAGGTCGATCAGTGCGCGGGCGGGGCGAGGCCAGGCGAGCAGCAGGAACCCGAATGCGACGAGCGCCGCGGCGATGACGACGAGCGTGGTCTGCATGCCGTAGACCGCGACGCCGCCCACCGCGAGCAGCAGCAGCGCGACGAGATCGGTGACTCGCTCGGCGACGACGATCGGGGCCGTCTGCGTGGCGGGGATGCCGTGGAGCTCGCGCAGCAAGTAGCTCTTGATCAGCTCGCCCAGCTTCGCCGGCGTGATCGCGAGCGACAGCCCGGAGCCGAAGACGAGCGCGCTCGACCCCGCCGGGACGGCTACCTGCTGATGGCGCAGGTAGATCTGCCAGCGCACGAACCGGACCGCGTAGTTCGCGAGCGACAGCCCGAGCGCTCCCAGGAAGGCGGTCCAGTGAAATCCGCCAAGTCGGTGACCGAGTTGCCGAACATCACCGATCATCACCAGGGCGGCGATCGCGATCACGGCGACGATCGCGATCCAGATCCACCGGCGCACGGGCCTTGTTAGCACGGCTTGACGCCGACGAGCGTAGCGGCATAGCGTGGTGTTCATGAGCAAGGAGCGATCGGGGGGGCCGAACATCCTCATAGTCGATGACGATCCCGAGATCGTGGCGATGCTCAGCACGCGGCTGGGTCACCGCGGCTACAAGGTCTCGTCGGCGGGCGATGGCAACCGCGCGATCGAGCTCGTCAAGCGCGAGCGTCCCGATCTCGTGTTGCTCGACGTGATGATGCCCGGCAAGTCCGGGTGGGAGGTCGTGCGGACCCTCAAGCAGGATCCGCTGACCCAGGGCATCAAGATCATCATGGTCACCGCGATCGGCAAGCAGGTGAACGAGATCACGGCGCAGCTCTACGGCGCGGATGCCTATGTCGACAAGCCGTTCGAGTTCGAGAAGCTCGAGAAGGTGATCGTCGAGCTCGTCGGACACAGCTCGAAGGCGTGATCGTCGAGCTCGACGGACTCAGCTCGAGCCGTTGAGCAGCTTCGTCGCCTTCTGGTACCAGGGGCTCTTCGCGTCGACCAGTCCCTTGATCTGCTTGAGCTTGCTCCGGGCCGCGTCGGGGCTCGTGCCCATCTCCTTCGACGCGGTCACGTAGAGCTCGCCAGCATACGAATCGAGGGCGTCGCGGACGATCTTCGTGCTCGACGACGAGCCGGTGGTCTCGGCGATGCGCACGGCCTCGACCGCGCGGTTGTAGTTCTTGGCTCCGACGAACGCGAGCGCGGCCTTGGTGGCGATCTGCTGGAGCTTGGTCTGGATCTCGTCCTTGTAGGCGCCGCCGATATCGAAGCTCTGGGCGCTCTTGAGCAGGTCCCAGGCCTGGCTGGGTGGGGTGGTGCCCGCCATGCCGACGTTGTACTTGTGGCCGAACTGCTCGTACGTCGCCGCGAGCGAGAGCAGCGACGAGGCCTCCGAGCCCGACAACGACTTGGCACTGCTCCGCAGCGCGCCCGCGGCGTCGTTGAACTTCTTCTGGCGATACAGGCCGTCTGCCTTCGACTTGGACGCGTCGGCGTCGCCGCCGGTGGCCACCCTCGTCGGCGTCGGCGTGTGGTCCTTCTTTGGATCCCGCTTGATTCGCTTGGAATCGGCTTTGGGATCGACCTTGGGTGGATCGGCCACGGCGCTCGTCGACTCGAGCCTCTTCTTGGGCTCGGTGACTTCCTGCTTCTTGGGCTCGGGCTTCTTGGGATCGAGCTTCTTGGGGTCGGCGACGGGGGGCTCGAGCGCCTTGGGTTGGGCGATCGTCGGCTCGAGCTTCTTGGGCTCGCTCTTGACCGCCTTGGACTCGAG
>JAGSPR010000279.1 GCA_018262455.1 Deltaproteobacteria bacterium
CCGCGAGATGCTGGGGATGCTCGAGGAGGCGGGTGCTGAGCTCTACGCGTGCGAGCTCGCGATGCAGATGTTCAAGCGCACGAAGGAGGATCTCCTCCCGCAGGTCCGGGACGTGATCACGGCCGGCGACTTCTACGACATGGCCGAGGGTGCGCAGATCATCTTCACCTGAAAAGAACCCGGCTCCTGCTCAGGGCTCAGGCGGTTTGATGGTCGGGCTTGAAGGCCGACACGTTCAGCCCTCACGTCGTCGCGTCCAGTAGCCAGGACGAGCGCGAGGCTCACGATCTCATCGCCCTTGATCTGGCACGGGATCGTGAACGGGAAGAGATCTGGCACGGCCACGCGCCGGTCTGGACGGTTCCTGCGCCTCGGTCGAGTAGCGAGCGTAGATCGCGACGGGCGTCATCGTCGAGCGATCCTATCCTTGCTGGCCGACACCGCCTACGGCTCGGCACAGAGGGCGTCGTCAGTCCCATTCACCGCAGGTGGACACGTTGCTGTAGGACTTCGGTTGCTTCGCTCGCACGCGAGCTCCCCCCTCGCATTCCTCGGAGTTGCGATAGCACCACGACTCCTGATCGCCGTTCTCCTTCCACGAGACGCACCACGCGATCGGCTGTGGGGTGCAGGGCCCGCGCTTCGCGCAGCGGTCCTGCTCGCGAAAGCACTTGCCGCCATCGGTGACGACGCAGTACCAGCCCGTGCCGGCCGGTTTCAAGCTCGCTGTCGGTGGGCCGCTCGGCGTCGTGCTCGCCGCACCACATGCCGTGAGCCAGAAACCGATCATCAATGCCGAGACTGCAGACTTCATTTCCGTACCTTTAGTCGATACGAACACTCAGCACAATACGACACGATGATTGCGAGAGCCCACCGTGGAGGCCAGGGCGCGCCCGGGTGGCCAGCCGCGGAGCGCGGTTCCGCCGCGAGAGCGCCGGTTCCCCGCGGGTTTCGTCAGTTGACTGACGGGCCACGGCCCGCCAATGTGACAACCCCAAGAGGGACCGTGATGAGACACAAGATCATAAACCTCTACGTGGAGCCGCCATCGTCATGAAGGCGCCGCCGAGTCCCGTGCGCAAACCTGGCAAGGCGAAGCCGAAGGCCAAGGGCACGTCGCGCGCAAGCAAGCCACACACGTCGGCCACCAAGTCCAAGTCCCCGCCGAAGGCAGGCGCGAAGGCGGACGGCGACGACGCTTCCCGGCTCATCGACCAGCGGATCCGCGACCTGGGGGGATGGCGCGGGGAGACGCTGGCCCGCATGCGGGCGCTGATCCTGGAAGCCGACCCCGAGATGACCGAGGAGTGGAAGTGGAGGGGCACTCCGGTCTGGTCGCACCACGGGATTGTCTGCACCGGGGAGACGTACACGAAGGTCGTGAAGCACACGTTCGCCCGGGGGGCCAAACTCCCGGACCCATCGCGCCTGTTCAATTCCAGCCTGGAAGGCAACACCCGAAGGGCGATCGACATCCACGAAGGGGAGACGGTCGACGCGGGCGCGTTCAAGGCGCTCATCAAGGCCGCGGTGGCCGAGAATGGCCCACCGTCGAAGAAACGATAGACCGCGATGACCGCGATGACCGCGAGCAAGGCGAGGCCGAAGGCCAAGGGCAGGTCGCGCGCAAGCAAGCCACGCAAGTCGGACATCAAGTCCAAGTCTCCGCCGAGGCCAGGCGCGAAGGCCAAGCCAGGTGCGAGTGAGGGCAAGCCGATCAAGGTGCGAAGACGCGAGCAGGTCGCCGTCGTCCTCCTCTCGGGGGGCAACCCGCAGATCGCGATGGCAGACGGCGACGCCCCGGTGAAGGCGTACATCGCTGCGATGCCGGGCTGGAAGCGCGACGTCGGGGAGCGCCTCGACGCGCTCATCGTGCGGAGCGTGCCCAACGTGCGCAAGGCCGTGAAGTGGAACTCGCCGTTGTACGGCATCGAGGGCCAGGGGTTCTTCCTGGGGCTCCACGCCTTCACGCACTACGTCAAGGTGGCCTTCTTCCGCGGCACGTCGCTGCGACCGGTCCCGCCCGGCGCCAGCAAGGACAAGCACACGCGCTACGTCGACATCCACGAAGACGAGCTCGACGAGGCGCAGCTGGGGATCTGGGTGAAGCAGGCGGCCGCGTTGCCGGCTGGGTTCGCTACTCGGACGCCGGTTCGCTGATCGTCCGGGCGGGCACGCGAATCAACGCATGATCGTCTCGATCGAGATATCGAGCTGGCTGTCGATCAATCGGAGCACGCTGTCGACCTCACTCTCCGAGATCGCGAGGTGCGTCACGAGGCGGGTTCGCGTGCCCTCGAACAGGCCCTCGCGAATCGCGGCGATCCAGCGCGCGACCGTGGCGCGGTGTACGCGATACAAGACGCCGATCTCGTCGATCGAGAGGTCATCGAGAAACCGATACCGCAACAGCGTGCGTTCGCGATCCGTCAGCTGCGCAGCGGCTTCGCCGAAGGCGACCCGGAACTCCTCTCGATAGCGCTGCTTCAACGATGCGAGCAGGGGATCGATCGCGCCGCCGACCTCGTCGAGGGTATTCGCATCCGCGGGGAACTCTCGGCGCGCACGCATCAGATCGATCGCGCTGCGCACCGCGGCGGCGCGCAACCACGGCACGAGCCCTCCGCGCCCCGCGTACGAAGCGAGTCGCGGGCCGTCGTCCGCGGCGACGAGGAGCAGCTTGTTCATGAGCCGAAGCTCTGCATCCTCTGCGAGGCCCGGATCGAACGAACGACGCAACGCGTTCCTGATCTCGGGCACGTAGCGCGTCTCGAACGCCGTGATCGCGAGCGGATGTTCGGATACGCAGCCGAACGCGATCCAGAGATCGCCGGCGTGCAGCGATCTCAACAGCGGCCGGCCATGCGCGTCAAACGTGACGCGCTCCGCGACGTGGGCGACGAACGCGACCGGATCGAGCTCGACTCCCGGCGCCTCGTCCCGCGCCCGCGCGACCAACCAGGCGAGCTCGGCGTCGAGGTCTGAGCCGGCGGTAGTTCGCAGCTCCGCGGGAAGCCGAGACACGAACGCGACGCCCAGCTCGTCCACGCGCCAGTCATATCACGCGTCAGCGGCACACGTCATGGCTCGTCCTCTGATCCCCGCTCCCCGAAGCGAGCGAGCGTCATGCTGCGCAATCGGGATCTTCTTCATCGACCAACCCGTCGTCATCGTTGTCGACGCCGTCGTCGCAGATCTCCAGCTCTACCGACGGGCAGTCCGAGTCGTCTTCGTCGACGAGGCCGTCGTCATCGTTGTCGATGCCGTCGTCGCAGATCTCTGGCTCTTCCGACGGGCAGTCCGAGTCGTCTTCGTCGGCGAAGCCGTCGTCATCGTTGTCGATGCCGTCGTCGCAGACCTCGTCCTCCTGCTGCTCCTGGTCGTCGGGAATGCCATCGCCGTCGTCGTCCTGATCCGCGGAATCGGAGAGGCCGTCGTCGTCGTCGTCGGGGTCAGAGAGGTCGGGTAGTCCATCGCTGTCGGCATCGAGGTAGTCGTCGTCGAGGCCGTCCCCGTCGATGTCGTGGTCGTCGAGATCGGCGGTGCCGTCGTTGTCATCGTCGTCATCGGCAAAATCGGCGATGCCGTCCTCGTCCCAGTCCATGTCGAGCAGGACCGTGTTCGAGATGAACACGTTGTTGACGATCGTCACGCTGCCAAAGTCGAGCGCGACGTCGCCATCGAGTGGGTTTCCGATCGGCAGCCACGCATGGACAGCCGAGGTCGTGTCCGATGCCGACAGCGACATCACCGTTCCGCTGTCGAGCGTGATGACGAACATGTAGCGGACGCCGACCTCGAGCGTCAGGCTGAACGAGCCCGATGCGGACACCGTGCTCTTCATTCCGACGGCCGGCTTGCCAGCTTTCTCCTTCACCGCGGACACGGTCTTCGGCTTCATCCCCGCGGCCATCGCCGCGCCCATCGGCAGCTGCCCCTTGGCCTGGCGCGGAGCACCGGTCGGTGGCTTGGGGTTCGGTGGTGACGTGCTGTTGCCAGCACAGCCGGTGGTGGTCGCTACGATCGCGGCGATAAGCCAGTTCAACTTCGACATCTAGGTCTCCTTCAAGGGCGGGTGGAATCGGTGCTCGCCCCTAGACGCAGCGGTGCCGATTCAGTCGCACGGAAAACTTGCGTTGCTGGCGATCGGCCTCCGTTCGCCTGACCAACTTGCTGAGATCGCGAGCGTTCGCGCGTCCCAAGAGTGTTCACACCGCGACGTGCTTCGGTGGTAAAGACGCGGCGTGGTCGCGATTCGCTCGTGCTTGACGGCTGAAGACATCGCCGTCTACCTGACGAGCACGGCGACGGCCATCGATCTGGGCGCGCTCGAGCGCCACGTCGATCAGTGCGAGCCGTGCCGGGCGAGTATCGCAGCCGCGGTGCGTGCGGGGCGAGGTGACAACGAGGAACCCGACGCAGCGGACCTCCAGATCGGAACGCCGATCGGGCGCTACATCGTACGCGCGGTGCGCGGCACCGGAGCGATGAGTCACGTGCTCGAAGCGAGCGATCCGGATCTCGATCGAACCATCGCGATCAAGATCGTCCGTCATCGCGACGCGATGGATGACGAGCGCGCGCTGCGCGAGGGTCGCGCGCTTGCTCGGTTGACACACCCGAACGTGGTGACGGTGTTCGACGTCGGCGTGTGGACCGGCGGCGTGTTCCTCGCGATGGAGCTGGTGCGCGGGCAGACCGTGCGCGAGTGGCTGGCAACGCCACGCGCGTGGCGAGACATCGTCCGGATCTATGCGGCCGCGGCCCGAGGGCTCGATGCCGCGCATCGCGTGGGCCTCGTCCATCGCGATGTCAAGCCAGACAATCTCGTCCTCGGCGACGATGGTCGAGTACGCGTGATCGATTTCGGGCTCGCGGTCGATCATGCGCGGCCCGACGGCACGCTCGGCGGCACACCTGCCTACATGGCGCCCGAGCAACGCGAGCACCCCGCTGCGAACGCGCTCTCCGATCAATATGCGTTGTTCGTATCGCTGTACGAGGCGCTCGAAGGCCAACGGCCCGCCGACGACGTGGCGGTTCGACGCCGCGTTCCGGCGTGGCTGCGAGCGCTGGTTCAACGCGGCCTGCGTCGCGCGCCTGCCGAGCGTCACTCGGATCTCGCGGAGGTCGCTCGCCGGCTGGAGCGCGGGCTCGGACGGCGGCGGCGCGGGGCGATCGTGGCTGGGCTCGCGCTGGCATCGATCACGTCGATCGCTGCGGTGAAGGTTGTCGGTGGCGAGTCCGCCGAAGGGCCGCCGATCTGTCGCGGTGCCGAAGCGCAGCTCGCCGGCGTCTGGAGCGAGCCCCGAAAGCGCGCGATGAGCATGGCGTTTGCTGCCGCGCGTCGACCGTTCGCCGATGCCAGCCTCGCGACCGCCGAGCGCTTGCTCGACACCTACACCTCGCGATGGGTCGCCGCGAAGACGGAGGCATGTGAAGCGACGCGCGTGCACGGCACGCAATCGGAGCAGCTCCTGGATCTGCGTGTGGCGTGTCTCGACGAGCGCCTCCGCGGTGTCGATGCGCTGGTCGGTGTGTTCGAGAAGGCCGACGCCAAGGTCGTCGAGAATGCCCCTCGCGCCGCGCAGCAACTGCCCCAGATCGAGGGCTGCGCCGATACCGCGGCGCTCACCGCGCCGATCCGTCCGCCCTCCGATCCCGCCACCGCTCGCAAGGTCGCGGAGGTACGACAGGAGCTGGCCTTCGCGCGCGCGTCGCGTGACGCCGGAAAGTTCGACGTCGCGGCCGTTGCGGTGAGCTCGCTTGTCACCCGGGCGCTCGCGCTCCAGTACGCGCCGTTGATCGCGGAGGTGCTGCTGTTGCAAGGAGTGATCGAGAGCGATTCCTCGAAAGCCACGGCCGAGAGCACGCTGTCGCAAGCCGCCGACCGCGCCGAGGCGGGCCGTGCGGACGTGGTCAAAGCCGAGGCGTGGACGCAACTCGTCCGCGCTGCCGCGGTGCGGGCCCACTACCCCGACGCTCATCGCCACGCGGGTCACGCGACCGCAGCGCTGGCGAGGCTCGGAGGAGGCCACGAGGACATCGCGGCCCGCCTCGCAAACTACGAGGGCGGCGCGTACACGGCCGAGGGCGACTATGTCCACGCGCTCGCGCTCCACCAGCGCGCACTCGAGATTCGCGAGCGCATCAATGGAGCGGATTCGCCGGAAGTCGCGACGGCGCTGAACAGCATCGCAAACGTGCACTTCAACCTCGGCCACTATCGCGATGCACGGCCTGCCTACGAGCGCTCCCTGGCGATTCGCGAGCGCGTGCTCGGGGCGATGCACCCGGACGTCGCGGGGAGCCACAACAACCTCGCCGTGCTGCTGGTCTCGCTGGACGACTTCGATGCAGCGATCGCGCACTTCCTGCGCGCGCGCGTGATCTACGACAGCCTGCTCGGCCCGGGCAATCCGCGCACCGCGCAGATCCTCGCCAATCTCGCGGGCGTCTATCGCGATGCCGGCCGCTTCGACGAGGCGCTCGCCGCACTCGCCGAGGCGCTGCCGATCCAGGAGAAGGCGTCCGGAAGCGATCATCCACTGGTCGCGTCCGCGCTCTACATCAAGGGCGAGATCTATGGCGACCAGGGCAAGTACGATCTGGCGCTCGCCGCCCACACGCGAGCACTCGAGATCCGACGTGCCGCGCTCGGCGACGACCATCCGGATGTCGCGGCATCTCACGACGCGCTCGGCTTGCTCGCGATGCGGCGAGGCGATGCGAAGACCGCGCGGAAGATCTTCGACGACGTCCTGGCGATCCAGAACAGGATTGCCCCGGACAGTCTCGACATCGCGCGCACGCTGTCCTACGCCGCGGACGCCCACCTCGAGACCGGCGACGTTCGGGGCGCGCTTCGCATGTACGAACGCGGGCTCGCGATCGACGAGCAGCAACTCGGACCGGCCCACCCCGATCTGGCGATCGATCTCACCGGCGTCGGCATTGCGCGACACCGGCTCGGAGATGCCCGCGCAGCGCTGGAGGCTCTCGAGCGCGCGCTGACTCTCGCAGAAGCGCCTAACGCAGAGCGAGTCGTACGCGGCCGAGCCGAGCTCGCGGCGGCGGATGCGCTGTGGGACGCGGGGGGCGATCGTCACCGCGCCCGCAAGCTCGCCGAGGCCGCACATGCTGCCTTCGCGAAGGCGGGTGCTGGCGCGAAGAACGAGCTCGCACAGGTCGAGCGATGGCTCGCGTCGCACGTCGCGCGCTAGCGACGACCGGGCCGGCTCAGAGCAGCACCTGCGCCGCCGCTGCTTCACGCCACGGCGCGGTTATGTTCGCGAATGGTCTGCACGCGCCTGAACCAGGCAGCGACCCGCGGGCGCGTCATGATGATCGCGAACGCCGGGAAGTCCTGGATGCAGGTCAAGCAGCCATGCGCCGCGACGTCGCCGACGCTGAGCAAGTCACCGCACACGAAGTCGCGATCGCCGAGCCACGCCTCGAACTTGTCCATCTCCACCGCGAGCATCTCCGCTGGCTTCCCGCCGCCGCGTCTCTTGACGATCCGCTTGGACACCTGGTGCATGATCAGCGAGCCGCCGGCGCGGACCAGCGCGTTCTGGAGGAAGCCGAAGTTCGACGTCTTTGCGACCACCTTCGCCGCCGTCAGTGCCTCACCCCACGTCCCGTAGATGACGGTCGGCAACACATGGGACAGATCGTCGTTGACCCAGCGCTCGACCAGCTGACTCTTCGCGAGCAGATCCGGATCGTCCGGGGTGAGTCGCAAGCCCGTCGAGTCGTGGGACTCGAGGTACGCGACGATCGTCGTCGAGTCGAAGATCGTCTCGCCGCCGACCTGGATGACCGGGACCTTGCGGGGGGCCCCTTCGGGGAGTGCCGGCAGCTCGTGCTTGTTCATCGGATTGACCTCCACCTTGATGAAGGCGATGCCCTTCGCTTCCATCGCCGCCTTGACCTTGTGGCAATACGGGCAGAGCTCGAACTGGTACAGCGTGACCGTGTCCATGCGTGCTTCTACGTCGGCAGTCGGGGACGCGCCAGCGAATCGGTCGCCTCGATCGCGACGCCATCGATCGCACGCGCCGCGTCGAAGGCGCTCGCTCCGTGGTCCGCCGAGGCCGGGCGGTATCGAGGCGGATGGCTGTGCTAGCGTCGAGCGCCATGCGGACACACCGCTCGACCACAGCTTGCGCCCTCGCGATCGCGGGTCTCGCGCTCGTGGCGCTCGCGCTCGTGGCAGCGTGTCGCGACAAGGCCGCGCAGCTGCCACCGCCCGCGGCGGGCGATGCAGGCGGCGCACGCGCGATCACGCCGCGCCCCGCGATGGATGCCCGGGCCACCACCGAGCTCGCCCAGGCCTGCGCGGCCTACGCGAACGGCCTGTGTGCGGCCCTCGAGCGCTGCGCTCCCCACCTGGTGCGGGTGAACCACGGCGATGCGGCCGCGTGTCGCACGAACGAACAGCGAGGCTGTCGGGTCTGGATCGCGCCAGACGAGTCCAACGCGACCCAGGGGAGCATTCTCGCGTGCACGCCCGGACCCGAGACGGCGTGCGACCGCGTCGTGAATACGTCCGCGGATGCCTGCCTCGTTCCGGGGCCGGCTCCCATCGGAGGCGCGTGCGCGGTGTCCGCGCAATGCCAATCGCGGTTCTGCGATCGCGCGAAGGGGCGGTGGTGCGGCACGTGCGGGGAGCTGCCCGGCAAGGGACAACGGTGCATCGACGACGTGCTGTGCGAGGGCGATCTTCGCTGCAATGACGGCCGGTGTACGGAGCCGCGCTCGATCGGCGAGCGCTGCTCCCCGCTCGGGTGCAAGGATGGACTGGCGTGCAGGGACGAGCGATGCGTGGCGCCTGGCAACCAAGGTGCCAAGTGCCTGCTCGACAGCGACTGCGTGACCGGCTTGCTTTGCGATTCCGACACGAGCCGCTGTGTCCCCGGCACGGTCAGCTATGCGGAGGTCGGTCAGCCGTGCGGCGACGGGATCGACTGCGTCGGCGATGCGATCTGCGACCGCGTCTGCGTCGCGCTCGGGCGAGCGGGAGATCGTTGCGGGGACGAGCAGCGTTGCGGGGCCCTCCTGCACTGCATCGAGGGACGATGCGGCATGCTCGATCCCGCGCGCTGTCGTTGATCG
>JAGSPR010000600.1 GCA_018262455.1 Deltaproteobacteria bacterium
CGTCGACCCGGGCCGAGGTCGCAGACGAGTTCGGCCGGTAGCCGATCGTCAGATCGGCGTCGGCGGGCGCGGCAGGTCGACACACGCCAGCGTGGTGCCATCGTCGACGCAGGCGCGATCGGAGGTGAACCACAGGCCGGTCGCGGGACCGCCGGGGGGCAGCCTGCCGATCACGACCCGCGGGCCGAAGCCGTGGCCCTGGCTGCGGGCGCACACGATCGTGCGATCGTCGACGGTGCACAGGTCCGCGCGGTCGTCGCCATCGATATCGTGGAGCGCGCCGATCGCCGCGTCGGCCGGTGGAGGCTCGACCGCACCTGCGAGCGAGAAGCTCCACGGCACGCCGTCGCTGGTGAGGACGCGATCGACGTCGCGACCACATGCGACGCCGCTCGCCGCCGCGGCACACCAGTCGGCCTGGCCATCGCCGTCGAGGTCGCCGATCCACAGCGTCGCGTCGCGCCGTGGCCACCGAGAGCGGACCGCCGGAGTGAACGTGGCGCCGCGCGGGGCGCAGATCACGCCGTCGTCGCTGAGCCCGCAGATCTCGGGACCAAACGCCGCGAGCGAGCGATCGCTCGGCGTCACCGGGCCGGTGCGCGCGAACGCCGGCGTCCAGCGCTCGAGCGTGAACGGGACCGGGAGGTAGCCGCCGAAGATCGAGCCACACAGAATCCCGTCGACGTCGCGGCCACACGCGAGGATCCGCCCCTGCTCGAGGTTGCCGACCACGAGGCTCTCCGGCTCGATCGGGAACGCTCCGACGATCCTCGGCGCGGTCAGGCCTTGGTCGGAGACCATCGCCTCGAGCAGCTCACCGTTGACGACCGTATACAGGTAGCTGTCGTGGACGTCGACGGTCCGGCCGGCCCTCGGCAACCATGCCGGGCGCGCGAGCGTCGTCGGATCCCGCGTGAGCTCCCAGCGGGGCGCGTGGCCGTCGCCACACGGGGCGAGCACGACGCGATCACCGTCGGGGGCGACGCAACGCAGGTGCTGGCCGGCACTGACGTCGGACGGCGGCGCCGGTGCGCCGTTCCACAGGTGGCCTTCGTCGTCGAGGAGGAACCGGTGCGCCGCGGCCTGCGGGCAGCTCGTGGCGAGCACGAGCGCGCCATCGCTTCCGACCACGAAGCAGCCGTCGCCGAGCTGGAGCTGGCCGTTCCCGGTGAGCCAGATCGAGTCGTGGCCCGCGCAGTCGCCGAGGATCGCCGCCCCGGTCGTCGCGTCAGCCTGCACGCAGCGGTCGCCGGTTCGCAGCGCGCCGCGCAGGTTCGTGCGCAGGCCGACCGCGTAGCGCCGGCGCAGCCACGCGGCGTGGGTCTCGTCGATCGTCGGGCACGCGGTGCCGCACGCGTCGCAGGCCGTCGCGCACGCGTGATAGTAGGCGAAGTTCTTGGCGGAGCGATCGTAGAGCGGATCGATCACGTTCTCGGGCTCGAGGTCGGTCGCATAGCCTCGGAACGCGAGCAGCTCGGAGGCCGATCCGGACTCGGCGACGGCGAGCAGCGTGAGTGCGCCGACGAGCATGTGATCGTTGTGATCGCGGCCGTGGTTGGCGGCGATCTCGAGCGTGCGGATCGTGCGCGGCTGCGTCACGTTGATCACCTCCGCGACCGCGGCGATCAGGCCCGGCTGGTCGTAGCGCGCCGGCTGCCGCGCGACCGTCTCGGCGCTGGTGATCGAGCCGTCGAACAGGTGGAGCAAGCTGTCGCGGTGCTCGCCTTGCTTGCCGCCGTCGGGGTAGCCGAGGAACACGAGCGAGATCGGCGCCCCGGCGAGGCGGCAGTGGTCCGCCGCGTGGCCCGCGAGCTCGATCCCTCCGCACGTCCAGGCACTCTCGACGCCCGCGGCCTCGGCGTACGCCTCCATCAGCCCTGCGTTGCGCTTGCCAATGAGATCGTCAGCAGCGGTCGCGTTGCCGGCGGTGACGTAGACGTTGGTCAGCCCCGCGCGGAGATCCGCGATGTCGGCGAGGTCCGGCTGCATGAACAGCAGGTCGTCATCCTGGTGCGCGACGATCGTCAGGTTCTCCGCGATCGCGAGCGGCGGCCCTGGCGGGTACAGGTCGTCCCCGCACGCCGCCGACGCGACGACCAGCGTGACGAGGTGCCGCACCGTCGGAGTCTTGCCCGGCTGTCTCGGACGGGTCAAGGACGGCGGCGGGCGGCGAGCTGGGCGAGGCCCCCGGCGCCGCCGACGAGCAGGTGGGCGAGCCACAGCCCGAGCGAGGCGGCCAGCGCATCTGCCTCGGGCATCCCGAACAGGCGGCCGCACAGGGCGACGTAGACCGCCTCGCGGGCTCCCGCCCCGCCGACCGTGATCGGCAGGAACGTCGTCGCGGCCGCGAGCGGCACGACCAGGAGCGAGGCCGCGAGGTCGATCGGCGCGAGCGCGGCGAGCAGGATCCAGCCGGCCGCGGCGATCAGCGCCTGGGTCGCGAGCGACAGCACGGCGGCGACCGCGAACGCACCGCGATCCTGGAGCGTCGGCAGGCGCGCCGCGTGCTTGGCGAGGAACTGCGGGAGGTAAGGCGCGAGCCGGCGCGCGCCCGCGATCCCGGCGACCAGGACGCACGAGCCCGCGCACCCGAGCGCGGTCCACCACCACAGGTCGCGGGTGTCGATCGCGTCGCCGGCGGTCGCGAGCCCCACCGCGAGCAGGGCGAACAGCGCGAACAGGCCGAGCGCACGCTCGACGAGCACGACCGCGAGCGCCCCCGTCGCGCCCTGCTCGTCGAACGCCTCGCGCGTCACGACGCCACGCCCGACGTCGCCGGCGACCGCGCCGGGGAGGTAGTTGTTGTAGAAGAACGCGACGAAGTAGAGGTAGACCAGCCGCGGCAGCGCCGGGATCGTCGTCGCGCCATATGCGCGCATCAGCACGCGCCAGCGCACCGCGCCGACGACGACGTTCGCCGCGACCAGCGCGATCGCGGCCGCGAACGTGGCGTACGGGATCTTGCCGAGCGCCGTGCGGGCGTCCCCGAGGTCGACGCGGGTCGCGATGTACGCGAGGCCCGCGGCGGTGCCGAGCACGCGCAGCACGAACCCGAGGCGCACCTTCATGATCGGTGCAGCATACGAGACCCCGGCGGGGGAGGGCTAATCCGTCGCGGTCCTGGCGAGTTGTTCGCTGCCGGGTCGCGTGATACGCGGTGCCATGGCGAGCGAACCCGCGGGTCGGCGTGCCCCCTCGGCACCGCCGCCGGACCGGGAGCCCATCGGCGATCGGGTGCGCCGCATCGCGGCCAGCCCTGGCGTCCAGCTCGTCGTGTGCGGCGTGCTGCTCGCGTTCGCGTTCCCGGCGCGGTCGTCCGGCGCGATCGGCCTGTCGATCATCGGTGGCGCGCTCGGGGTCGGGGTCGCGCGGCTGTGGCCGCATGCGCCGGCGTTCCTGCGGTCGCCGCCGGGCGACGTCACGAGCGCGCTCGT
>JAGSPR010000280.1 GCA_018262455.1 Deltaproteobacteria bacterium
CAGGTAGAGCGCTGCGCGGGGCCGTAGCCAACGATCCGTTCCGCGGGTGTAGGCTCCGCACGTGAAGACGCGTGCCCTTTCCCTTGTCCTCCTCCTCGTCGCCGCGTGCGGTGGCAAGTCTACAGCGCCAGTGACTCAGCCCGCTCCGGGCGATGACAGCACGCCGGCACCACCCGCGTCTGCGCCCGCGCCCGCGCCGACAACTCCGCCTGCACCGCACGCGAACCCGTTCGCGACGGCGAGCAAGCTCTATCTCGAAGCCCCGCCGTTCGATCAGATCCAGGAATCGGACTATCTGCCCTCGATGCTCGAGGGCATCCGCCTGGAGAACGAGGAGATCAAGAAGATCGCCGAATCACCTGACGCGCCGACGTTCGAGAACACGGTCGTCGCGATGGAGAAGACCGGCGACCTCCTCGCGCGCACGTCGAAGGTGTTCTTCAACCTGGCGCAGTCGCTCGACGACGAGAACATGGAGAAGATCAAGGCGGAGATCGCGCCGCAGCTCGCGAAGCACGCCGACGACATCCACCTGGATCCGAAGCTGTTCGCGCGCATCGATACGCTCTACAAGCAGCGCACCAAGCTCGGCCTCGATCCGGTGAGCCTGCGCCTGCTCGAGCGCTACCATCTCGACTTTGTCCGCGCCGGCGCGCAGCTGAAGGAGGTCGATCAGAAGACCCTGCGCGCGCTCAACGAGGAGGAGTCGACGCTCACCACGAAGTACTCCGAGCTCCAGATCAAGGAGATGAACGCCGGCGCGATCGTCGTCGATGACGTCAAGGCCCTCGACGGGCTCTCGCCCGCCGATATCGCGGCCGCCGCCGAGGCCGCGAAGGCGCGCAAGCTCGACGGCAAGTGGGTGCTGCCGCTGATCAACACGACCGGCCAGCCTTCGCTGTCGTCGCTGACCAACCGGGCGCAGCGCGAGAAGATCTATCGCGGCTCGATCGCGCGCGGCCATCAGAGCAACGACAGCAACGTCACCAAGATCATCCCGCGACTCGCGCAGCTGCGCGCGCAGCGTGCGAAGTTGCTCGGCTTCTCGAGCTACGCCGCGTTCACCCTCGACGATCAGATGGCGAAGACGCCGCAGGCCGCGCTCCAGCTCACTTCACGGGTCGCCGCCGCCGCGGTCAAGCGTGCGAAGGCCGAAGCGGCCGACCTGCAGAAGATGATCGATTCGCAGAAGGGCGGCTTCAAGCTCGCGCCGTGGGACTGGGACTACTACTCGGAGCAGGTGCGCACCGCGAAGTACGCGCTCGACGACAAGCAGATCCGCCCGTATTTCGAGCTCGACCACGTGCTCAAGGACGGCGTGTTCTTCGCCGCCAACAAGCTCTACGGCGTCACGTTCAAGCAGCGCACCGACCTGCCCGTCTATCACCCGGACGTCCGCGTCTGGGAGGTGTTCGATGCGGATGGCTCGACGATCGGCCTGATCTACACCGACTACTACGCGCGCGAGAGCAAGCACGGCGGGGCGTGGATGGACAGCTTTGTCGATCAGAGTGACCTGCGCGGCCGCAAGCCGGTCGTGGTCAACGTGCTCAACGTCCCGAAGCCTTCGGCGGGCCAGCCCGCGCTGCTCACGTTCGACGAAGTAACGACGATGTTCCACGAGTTCGGCCACGGTCTGCACGGGCTGTTCTCGAAGGTGAAGTACCCGTACATGTCCGGCACGAACACGCCGCGCGACTTCGTGGAGTTCCCGTCGCAGTTCAACGAGAACTGGGCGCTCGAACCGAGCGTGCTCGCGAGCTACGCGAAGCACTACCAGACCGGCGCGCCGATGCCGGCTGACCTCGTGGAGAAGATCAAGAAGGCGGCGACGTTCAACGAAGGCTTCGCGACCCTCGAGGCGCTGTCGGCTGCGCTCGTCGATCTCGAGTGGCACGCGCTCCCCGCCACGGCGAAGCTGCAGGACACGGAGACCTTCGAGGCCGCGGCGCGCAAGAAGCACAAGGTCGACTTCGCGCCGGTGCCGCCGCGCTATCACACGACCTACTTCTCGCACATCTGGGGCGGCGGCTACGCGGCCGGCTACTACGCCTATCTGTGGACCGCAGTCCTCGGCGCCGACGCGTTCCAGTGGTTCGTCGAGAACGGTGGAATGACGGCGGCGAACGGCAAGAAGTTCCGCGACGCGATCCTCTCGCGCGGCGGCACCGTCGACGCGCACAAGCTCTACCTCGACTTCCGCGGCAGGGAGCCATCTCCTGCCGGGCTGGTCAAGAAGCGCGGCCTGTAGCGCGCGCACCCGCGCTTGACCACGCTCCATGCGCGAATCCTCGGCGGCGCGCGGGTGCGCTGTGGCGCGTCGGTCGGCGGCGCGATACGCTGCCTGCAGTGCAGCGAGTCGGGCTGTTCATCGTGCTCGGGTTGGCCACGCCCTCGTACGCCGATCCGGTGGTGGCTCCGCTCTGCGAGCTGGCTCCGTGCGTTCCGAGCCCGGTGACGATCCGGACGCTGACCAGCGGTGAGCAGGTCGGCAAGATCACGTGCAAGGGGGGCGAGAAGCTCGGCGTGGATTCCGCGCGCCGGACGGTGTTCTGCACGACGGCGGTCGCGGTCGACATCGACGGGTTCGTGGTCGCGGCCGACGCCTACACCGTGTTTCACCCCAACGGCCGCATCTACCAGACCCACGTTCGCGAGCCGTTCGCCGCGTCGCTTGCCGACCGGACGCTCGTGGTGTGTGGCGCTGGCTTGGTCGTGCTCTACGACGATGGCCGGCTGCGATATTGCACGCTCGCCGGGACGCGTGCCGGAACGCCCCGCCCGCGCCTCGGCCACGGCATCGAGTTTCGAAGCGACGGACGCGTCGCGATGCTGACGCTCGATGAGCCGCATCGCGAGGCCGGGCTCGCGCTCCCGGCGGGGGCTAGCGTGCAATGGGACGAACGCGGCGCGCTGGTCGGCGGATCCTCTCCCACCCGGACCCTCGCCGGCGCGCTCGTGATCGCGGGCGAGTTCACGCTGTACGGCGGTGCGAGGTTGCACACGGTCGAGCTCGCGGCCGCGGCGAACATCCAGGGTCACGAGCTCCCCGCGCGCGCCCGGCTGACGTTTCACAGCGATGGGACGCTCGAGACCGCGTCGTACACCGACCGCGAGGGGTCCGCGGACGGCGAGGCATGGACCGATCGGCGCACGCTGACGTACGACCGCCGCGGCACGATCACGAGCTCCGACGTCGAACGGTACTGGTGGGGACGCACACGCTAGCGGCACGCTCAGACGCCGCGGCGGTGCCGCGATCCGTCACGTCTCAGTTGTCTTCTACTTCCGGCGCGGCGTCGCGATCCTCGCCGGGCGGTTCGTTCTCCCAGCCGAGCGCGATCGCGCCGAGGTCGCCGCGATTCGCGGCCGACGTCCCGCGGAATCGTGCGATGAGCGGCTTCGTGCGAGAGCCCGTGGTGAAGCACGTGAGCACACCGTCGTTCGAAGCGACGAGGAGCTCGTACGACCCGTCGCCATCGACATCGGCCGCGAACGCGGCTGCCTCGATCGCGCCACCGAGCCTGGCGAGCGGCGTGCGGGTGCCGAGCTCGAGGCTGAGCGCGACGAGCTCGCCGCTCTCGGTCCCGACGATCGCCTCCCAGTTTCCGTCGTCGTCGATGTCCATCACGATCGCCGTGGAGCTCACGCGTCCTTCGTTGGTGCGGAAGATTCGTCCGTCCTGACCTGCGAGCACGACGCCGTCCACGACGCCGTCCTTCCTCTGCCGTCCCCCGCGCTTGCCACCCCACCACGCCGTGGCCTGCACGATGGCCCCCTTGGCCGGAGCGCGCCTGGGGATCGGGACGGGCGAACCGAACAGACCTTCGATGCCACCCGCGTCCTGCTCGAGCGTCTGCTCCCAGCGAACAGCACCCGTCGGAGCGTCGAGGATCATTATGCGGCTGTACGACCACGAGGCGAGGATCTCCATGCGGCCGTCCCCGTCGAGATCGACGAGCGAAGGAGACGCGTGGATGCCGGAGTCGCCCTCGTGCCGCCAGATCTCCTCGCCATCCTTTCCGCGATATGCGACGAGGTTTCCGTCGCGGGCGCCAGCGACGACGTCGTCGCGACCGTCCTTGTCGAGGTCGGCGATCGCCGCGGCGGCGATGAAGCCTGCGGCGTCGTAGGCGTTGCTTCCCGTGTCTCGGGTCCACAGCGGCTTGCCCGTGTCACCGTCGAGCGCGTGAAGCACGCCTCGCTCGTCACCGACGATGATGTCGTTCGCGCCGGTCCCGTCGAGGTCGCCCAGCGCCGGGGCAGGACGAAGCTTTCCGCCGAGCTTCGTGGTCCAGGCGATCGATCCGTCGGCGAGCTTCGCCTTCACGATCTGCCCATTGTCGGTGGAGAACACGACGAAGCCGGCGTCGATCGCGATGCCGCCGACGTCCTTGTCACCCGTGCCCGGCGTCGCGATGCGACGGATGATGCGTCCGCTCTTGCCCTCGATCACGTAGACCGCATCGGATGCTTCGTTCGTACCCTGGAGCGAATCGCCGTGGGTCCCGATGACCACGTTGCCAGCCTCGAGCGCCATCGTCGTGCGGAAGGTGGTCTTGCCGACCCGGGCCGTCCATTTCGATGCGAGCGCGCGCCTCGCGCCGTCGCGAAGCTTCGGCGTCGGGCCGGACGTGTTGCCGAGCGTGGCGAACGGAGGAACTGCATCCGGAGCGACCGGCAGGAGCGGCGAGACGGGACGCTCGGCGGAGCTGGGCGGCGCGGCCGCGAGCGCCGGCGGCAGCGGCTGCACCGGCACGAGGACGGGATCCCGCACGGACAGCACCGACGGGCGGCACGCGACGACGAGGAGCGTGAACGCAAAGAACGTGGTCCGGCCCAACGACATCGAGCGGATCGTAGCCAGGCAAAACTTGGGGATCACCGAAACTCCATCTCGTAGGTCACGCCGGCCGATGCGCAGCTTGGGTTCTGGCTGGATCACGGCGCACAAGGGGGCGCGGCCGAGTTGATCCCGTAGAGCTCGTTCAAGCCCCCGGCGAGGAGCCGGTTGTCCTCGTAGGAGAAGGTTCGCCACTCGAGCGTGTGGACGGCTCGCCAGAAGTATCGGCAGAGCCCAGCGCTGAGTCCGGAGCGGCCGGACTTCCGACACAGCTCTGCGACGTCGACTTCCAGCGGCTCGGGCTCCACGACGCCAGCGTCGTCCCGCGCACAGAACCGCAGCGCGCGCTCGAGCATCCGCTTCACGGCGAGCGCATCGGCCATGGTGAGATGGTTGACGCGTTCCACGAACTCGGCGCCAGACACGACGACGTCACACAACCGATACTTGCGAGCGATGATCCCGAGGTCCCGTTCCGTCGTGCAGCCTGCGGCCAGCTCGGTGTCGGGGCGCGGCACCAGTGCGGCTTCGACTCCATCTTTCGAGACGATCCGGTAGTAGGATCTCGCGAGCGCAGGGTGCGGATCGATCCCGAACTGCTGAGGCGAGCGTCGTGGCAGCGCTTCGTGCTCGACCAGCCAGGCGCAGGCCGGTTCGCGGTGGATGCGATCGCACGCGCCGACGCAGCCCTCGCGGTCACCGAGCTCGCACGCTCGGTCGTAGAGCCCGACGGCGCGCGCCTGCGCTTGCGGATCGGGCTGCTCGCCGATCACGACCTCGGCGGCAGTCGTGCAGTCGCGTGCCGAGCCGGCTTTGCAGCCCGCGGCCGAGATCGCGGCGGCGCGCCGTAGCCGGCGTTGCCGATCCTCGCCATCGGCCATGGCCGCCCCTCGACTGCAGCCGCGCGCCTCTCCGGCCGAACACGCCCGGTCGTACAGCGCGAGGGCCCGTCCCAAGTCGGCCCCCCCCGGAGCCTCCCAGGGCCCATGCAATCTGGCGTCGCCCGCTACCACGCAGGACCACGCCTCGCCTCGCCCGCAGAGGTCTTCGCAGGTGCCCACGTCAGCGCACGCCAACCCGTGCTCCACCGACCCGTGCTCCACCGGCTTGGCGGGAGGAGCGCCCCCGCTGCACGCATTCAGCAACCACATCGCGAACACGGCTGTCTTCATGGGTCTGCGCTGTTCTGGGAGTCCTCAGGAGATGGAGACCGATCGAGGATTCGCGCCTGTCGGTCTGGGGACGTGATCAACTGCCTCGGTGTAGCGACATTTCTTCGATCTGCCCTGATCGGCGACACGCGCGCCGCTTTGCGGGGCGCCAGCTCGCGATCGAAGGAGCGGCCTGTGGGCTCGATCGCGAGCGGCAGCGGCTGACGCTCGTCGACACGAAGGCGCACGAGGTCGCGAACCAGGTGGCGCTCGCGACCGATTCGTCGAGCAGCTTCTCGCGACAAAGCGCGTCATCGTCGACGAGGTCGAGGTCGGCGCTCCGGCGACCGAGGCCGGATTGAAGGCGGCGAGCATTGCGATGTCGATTGCGCGGCGCGCGATCGGGTGACACGTTGCTTCGATGGATCGGGTCCACGTCTCGCATCGAGGTGAGATCATCCTCGCCACGCTCGGCGTGCTCGCGAGCCTGCAGCTCGGATCTCGTTCCGCGCAGATCGAGCGGATCTTCGCGGTCGACGGGCATGGCGACGAGCTCGAAGGATTGATGTTGTCGCCCGACGCAGCGTTGCTCGCCACGGTTGGCTTGCACTCGGCCACCGTGTGGGAGGTCAGCACCGGCCACACGCTGTACCGGCTACCGGGCGGCTGGCACTCGCATCTGACGTTCTCGAAGGACGGTACGCGGCTGATGACGAGCGTGCCCCCCGGAGTCCGCATTCGCGACGCACGCACCGGCGCGCTGCTGCATGAGCACGCCTGCGCAGGGGTTGGCGTGTTCTCGCCCGCGGGTGACCGGGTCCTGATCCTCGGCGAGCCCGCGGTCGTGTGGACGCCCGACACCGGGCGAGTCGTCGAGCTGCCAACCGAGAAGGTGTGGGACGGCGCATGGTCCCCAGACGGGGCCCGCGTGGCGCTCGCCAGCTACGAGAACCGAGTCGACGTGCGGGACGCCGGCTCCGGCGCGCTCGTGGCGCGGCTGCCGCACGGCGACATCGTGTACCAGGTCCGGTTCACCGGCGATGCGATCCTCACCACCACCAATCGCCACCTGCACCGCTGGGATGCCGCGAGCTTTCAGGAGCAACTCGACATCGAACTGCCGTACTACGCGTCGCACGTCGCGTTCGCGCCCGACCGTGCCGAGGCAGCCGTGATCAGCATGGACAGCCCGGGCGTGCGGATCTTCGATCTCACGACCGGGCAGCAGACTCGGACGCTCGTCCACCACGGTGCCCAGACCGTCACCTACGAAGCGCGCGGCTCCCGGCTCGTCACTGCCGGGGATGGCGTGCACGTGTGGGACGCGCGAAGCGGTGCGCTCGTTCGATCGTTCGCGCTCACCGGTGAGCACGCTCGCGGCGCACTGTCGGCTGATGGAACGCTGCTGGCGACCACCGCGTACTGGCAGCCGACCCACCTCTGGGACGTCGCCACCGGCGGCAGCGTCGCGTTGCTCGACGGCCACTCGGGCGCGATCACGAGCCTCGCGCTCGCGCGCGACGGCCGGTTCTTCGCCACCTCGAGCGCGCGCCTCGGGGGCCACGACCTCACGGCGAAGCTGTGGGAGCGATCGACCGGGCGTCTGCTCGCATCGATCGACCACGGCTCACCGGTGACGCGCGTCGCGTTCGCGCCCGATGCCGAGTTGCTGGCGACCGGCGATGAGCAGGGGACGGTCCGGACGTGGAGCACGAGGTCGTTCCAGCTCGTGCGCACGTTCGAAGGCCACACCCGTGCCATCTCGGCGCTCGAGATCTCGAGTGATGGCACGACCCTGCTCACCGCGAGCGGCGACGGCACCGCGCGGCTCTGGCGCCTGCGCAGCGGAGCCCTCGAGCACGTGCTCGGCCCGAGCTATCCGCTGCTCGCAGCTGCGTTCACGCCCGACGGCGCCACGGTCGTGACGTCCGGCGCCACCGGTGTTGCCACGCTGTGGGACGCCACGTCGGGCGTGGAGCGGGCGACGCTACGCGTCGGCACCGACTGTGCGGTGCCGCGACTGGCGGTGGATCGGCGGACACTGCTCACGCCGTGTGGCGGGACTCTCCGCACGTGGGACCTCCCGACCGGCAGCCTGCGTCACACGCTCCGTGTGTCGGGCTCGGTTGTGCTGTCGGAGACGCTGTCCGATGACGGCGAGCAGATCCTCACCACAGCACGTGATGGCCTCGCGAAGCGTTGGGATCGCGCCACCGGCGAGCTTCGCGCCACGCTGCGCGGCGACGACGATGACCTCGATGTTGCCGCGGCGTTCGTCGGAACCCGGGTGGTGACCGCGAGTCGATACACCGGCCGGCTCACGCTGTGGGACGGGACAGCAGCGGTCTGCACCGTCGAGAGCGGCCAGGAGGACGTCGCGGCCGTCATCGCGGACCCGGTTCTTCGCGAAGGCTTCCTGACGACCGGAGAAGATACCGCGGGAACCTTGCGAGCCTGGAGGATCTCGCCATGACGCGCGCCACGGTGCTGTCCGCGCTCGCGCTCCTCGCATGCCGCGGCGAACCCGCGACCACCGCGCACGACCCACTGTGGGAGCTCCAGATCAGCGGCGCCCTGTCCGCCAAGGGTCGTGGTCCCTCGGCCAATACGCGCGCCACCAACGCGACGTCGTCGACGCGCACGTTGACGGTGGTGTTTGCGGCCGACGTGTGCGAGTCCGACTTCTATTTGAAGATCACGAACCACCACGGCATGCCGGTGTATGACGGAGTGGTGACCTGCGACACCATCGTGGTGCCCGTCCCGGCGAAGCAATTCGCGGACATCCTCGTGTACGGCCGCGGCGGCTACGCCTACGCGGTGACGCTTCGCTGAGCCGCGCGATCCGGTCAGGTGGAAACGGCACCGTATCAGGCGCAGCGCCTCGATCGGGGGTCCTTGCTTTGCAGGACAGGAATCGATCCGGGTCAGTCGTGGTGATCGTCGCGGCCGGCGTACAGCGTGCTGCCGGCTTCCTTGAACTCGGCGGCCTTCGCCGCGAGGCCGGCCGCGACCTCCGAGCTGCTGACCATCGCGCGGACTTCCTCGGTGATCTTCATCGAGCAGAACTTCGGGCCGCACATCGAACAGAAGTGCGCGCCCTTCGCG
>JAGSPR010000601.1 GCA_018262455.1 Deltaproteobacteria bacterium
CGGCCCTGATCGCGCGGAGCTGTTGGTTGGTCGTGCGCTTGGTGCCATCGATGCTGCCGCGCGTCGACTTGCGCGACGGCCTGCCGGTCGCGCTCTCCTCGAGCACCGCGCCGCCGCGGCGCTCGGCATGCTTGCTCCGGTTGCGGTCGAGCGTGCTCTGCGCCGCCGCCTTGGACCGCGTGCGCGCGCCCGTCGCCTTCACCGGCTTCCCGGCGAGCGGGGAGGTCCGTCCCTTCGGCTTCTGGCTCTTGCGCTTCTTGTTCGCGGCCTGGTTGGCGCGCTGGGTCGTCATCCGCAGTTCCTGGGCTTTGGTCGGCATCGCCCCTGATCGAGCAACGAATCGCTCGCCACTGCAACCGATCGAGGCCCAGAACGTCCGGGTCTAGGTGCGACAACACGACCGGGAACGTTCAGGGGCCCGACGCGCGGGCGAGTCGCCGATCGCGCCGCCGCACGGCGAGCTTGCGTAGCTCCTCCACCCACAGGACGAGGCTGCCGACCACGCCGAGCGCGATCACCTCGGTGAGCCCGAGCGGCACGGTGTAGAAGATCCGGCCGAGCGGCTCCCAGAACACGACCGCGACGTGGAGGGCATTTCCGAGGACGAGGCCGCCGACGAGCCACCGGTTCTTGAACACGTCGAGGGTGAGCGCGGACCGCGACTCCGATCGGCAGTTGAGCACGTTGAACCACTCGCAGATCACGAGCAACGTGAACGTCTCGGTCCGGACCTGGGCCTCCGGCACGTCCGCTGACATCCGCACGACGAACCAGCCCAGCGTCGCCGCGACGATCGCCGGGACCATGAACGCCATCCGCGTCAGCAGGATGCGGGTGAGAAGGGGCTCGTGTTGCGAGATCGGCGGGCGCTGCATCTCGTCGCCCTCGGCCGGCTCCATGATCAGGTTGATCGTGATCAGGCCTTCGCTGACGAGGTTGTTCCACAGGATCTGCACCGCCGCGAACGGGGGCGGATAGCCCAGCAGCATCGCGAACAGCAGCACGCCCACTTCTGCGGCCGAGGTGGAGAACAACAGGAGCACCGCCTTCTTGATGTTCCGGTAGACGACGCGGCCTTCCTCGACGGCGGCGACGATGGTCGCGAAGTTGTCATCGGCGATGACGATCTTCGCCGACTCCTTGGCGACCTCGGTCCCGGTGATGCCCATCGCGACGCCGACGTCGGCCTTGACCAGCGCGGGCGCGTCGTTGACGCCGTCGCCGGTCATCGCGACGACCTCGTGTCGCTGCTGGTACGCGTCGACGATCCGCAGCTTCTGTGCCGGATGAACCCGCGCGAACACCGAGATGCCTTCGATCCGTTCTGCCAGCGTGGCCGCGGACATCTGCTCGAGCTCGAGGCCGTCGATCGCCTGGTCGCCCTCGCGGGCGATGCCGAGCTCCCTGGCGATCGCGTACCCCGTCGCCTTGTGGTCGCCGGTCACCATCACGGGGCGGATGCCGGCGATGCGGCACCGCGCGACCGCATCCTTGACCTCGACGCGCGGAGGATCGATCTGGCCGAGGAGCCCGAGCAGCGAGATCCGGCCCCGAAACCCCTCGAAGCCGACGCGCCCGTCGATCTCGGCATGGTCGACGACGCCGATCGCGAGCACGCGCAGGGCCTGCTCGGCCATTCGCTCGGTGGTCTCGCGTAGCTCGCGGCGCGCGCCGTCATCCAGCACCACGTCCTGCTCACCTCGCCGTACGGCGTGGCAGAGGTCCAGCACCACCTCCGGCGCACCCTTGACGAAGACCTGCGAGCCGCCGGGCGCAGCGTGCTGCGTCGCCATCATCTTCGCTTCGGGGTCGAAGGGGAGCTCTGCGCGGCGCGGCAGGCGGGCCCGCACCTCGGCCGGGATGAGGCCGCCCTTGATCGCGAGGGCCACGAGCGCGACCTCGGTCGGATCGCCGATCGGCCGCCACCGCGGCTCGGTCTCTCCGGGCCCGTCGAGGTTCGCATCGTTGCACAGCACGCCGGCCTCGAGGAGCGCTCGCAGGTCTGCGGGGAGCGGGGCGATCGCGTGACCCTCCTCGAGGATCTCGCCCGCGGGCTCGTAGCCCGCGCCGGTGATGGTCAACACGCGGCCACCGGGCAGGGCGAGCGCGGTGACCGTCATCTCGTTGCGCGTGAGCGTGCCGGTCTTGTCGGTGCAGATGATCGTGGTCGCCCCGAGGGTCTCGACGGCGGAGAGCCGGCGCACGACCGCGCGGCGGCGCGCCATCCGCTGGACACCGACCGCGAGCGCGACCGTCATCGCGACCGGGAGTCCCTCCGGAATGATCCCGACCAGCTGACTGATCCCGACCATCACGATCTGCCCGAACGGCATCCCGCGCAGGACGCCGATCGCGAGGATGGCGGCGAACATGACCACGGCCGCGATCACGACGTAGTGGCCGAACTGCGCGATCCGGCGCTCGAGCGGGGTCCGCGGCTCCCGGGCGGTGCCGGCGAGCGCGGCCACGTGACCGATCTCGGTGGCGAGGCCGGTCGCGACGACGACGGCGCGCGCGCGCCCGGCGGTGACGTGGGTGCCGGCGTAGACCATGTTGCGGCGGTCCGCGAGCAGCGTGTCGGGCGCGAGCGGGAGGAGGTGCTTCTCGACCGGCAGCGATTCCCCCGTCAGCGCAGCCTCCGCGATCTGCAGCGCCGCGCCGTGGAGCAACCGGGCGTCGGCGGAGACGCCGTCGCCTGCCTCCAGCACGAGGACGTCGCCCGGGACGAGCTCGTGGGCCTCGACGATCACGTCCTGACCACCGCGCACCACGCGGGCCTTGTGGGTCGCGAGCTTGCGGAGCGCGTCCATCGACTGCTCGGCGCGGCCCTCCTGGAACGCGCCGATCAGCGCATTGAGGACGACGACGAAGAAGATCACCACCGCGTCGTTGCGGTGCCCGAGCGCCAGCGCGATCGCCGCGGCGACGAGCAGCAGGTAGATCAGCGGGCTCTTGAACTGGCCGAGCAAGACCGCCAGCAGCGATCGCCGCCGGTGCTCGGGGAGGGCGTTCGGGCCGAAGCGCACGAGGCGCGCGCGGGCCTCGTCCGCGGTGAGGCCTTCGACGCTGTCCGACTCGGCGGCCACGATCGCGTCGGCGATGGGCAACGCGTGCCATGCCGGAGCGCTGGGCGCGGGTGCGGTCGCCACGGTGCTGAAGGTTGCACGCGCGGCTCCTTCGCGTCATCGGGCCGCGAACGAGAACCGAGCCGGTCGCGCGATCAGCACGTCGCAGGCTGCGTCGGCGAGCACGCCCTGAGCGACGCTCCCGATCGCCCCCACATCACTCGTAGCTTCGCGGCGGACCATCCGTTCGTTGCGTCAGGTTTTCGAACCGCGTGTATCGACCCTCGAAGTGCGTCTCGACCGTGCCGGTCGCACCGTGACGGTTCTTGCCGAGGATCACTTCGGCGATGTGCGGGTTCTC
>JAGSPR010000281.1 GCA_018262455.1 Deltaproteobacteria bacterium
CGACGACCGGCTGGCGTCCGAGCTGGTCCGCCGCCTCCCTGTACTTCTGATACTCGAGCAGGCGGCGAATCAGATCCGCGCGCGGGTCGAGCTCGGCCTCGGTGAGACCGCCGCCCTCGGCGCCCTCTTCCTCCTCGAGCGGCTCCGGCGTCGGCAGCAGCTCGCGCGACTTGATGTGGCACAGCGTGGACGCCATCAGGAGGTACTCACCGGCGACGTCGATATCGAGGCCCGCCATCGCATCGAGGTACTCGAGGTACTTCTCGGTCACGAACGAGATCGGGATGTCGAGGATCGACAGCTCGTGCTTCTTCACCAGGTGAAGCAAGAGATCCAGCGGGCCCTCGAAGACGTCGAGAGCGACCTGATAACCGGCCTGATCCATTTACGTGAACAGCGCGTAGAACGCGTCGTAGACCTGTCTCGTACACCAACGAGCCGGAAGTTGGAACACTGCCTGGAGCTGCGGAACCATCATCATTCCGAGGATGACGAACGGCGCGTAGCGCGCGTACTCCTCGAACTTGCTGCGATGGCGGTACGGCGTGAAGCTCTCGGCGACATGGCCACCGTCGAGCGGTGGTAGCGGTAGCAGGTTGAAGAAGAACAGCGTGAAGTTGGTCACCGCCGCGAACACGAGCACCTTGTGCATGTCGCTGCCGGGCGCGAGCACGTGCTGCGAGCTCAGGATCACGTGGACGAGCGCGATGAGCGTCCCGAGCACCACATTCATGAACGGGCCCGCGATGGCGACCAGGATCTTGGCTGTCGCCATGTGGGTCCCGCGACGCACACGCGAGGGCTGCCACTGCACCGGCTTGCCCCAGCCGAAGCCACCGATCACACCGCTCGACGCCGCATAGATGCCGCCGATGAGCGGCAAGAGCAGTGTCCCGATCGGATCCGCGTGGGCGATCGGGTTCAGCGTCACCCGTCCCTGCCGGCGCGGCGTGTCGTCGCCGAGCTTGTCGGCCATGAACGCGTGCCCGAACTCGTGAAGCGCCACCGAGATCACGAGCGTGAACACGGAGATCAGCACCCAGCGGATCTGTTGTGGCGAGACGTCCATGCGCGGGGCGACCTGTTCGTCGGACTATGGACGGCCAGGGGCCTGTTCGCAACCCCTGCGTGGGCCCGCCTGACCGGGGAAAACTTGCGCCGACGCGTACATCGCCGACGATGGAGGCATGGCCCGCCGGCTCCGACTCGACGAAGCGGTCGACCTCTACGTCGACCACCTCAAGGTCGAGCGCGGGCTCGCCCGCAACACCCTCGAGGCCTACAGCCGGGACCTCACCCGGTTCGTCGCGTTCGCCACCGAGCGCGGCCGCGAGGACGTCGACGATGTCACCGCCGCCGACATCACCGACTTCTTGATCCTGCTCAGCGAGGAGGGCCTCGCCGCGCGCAGCCGCGCCCGCACCCTCGTCGCGGTCCGCGGTCTGTGCAAGCACCTCGTCGGCGAGCGCTGGCTCGAGGCCGACCCTGCCAGCTTGATCGACAGCCCGCGCAGCGCGAAGCGACTCCCGAGCGTGCTCGGCGAGGCGGGCGTGGTGCAGCTGATCCTGCAGCCAGCGGACACGCCCCGCGGCCGGCGTGATGCTGCGATGATCGAGCTCGCCTACGCCTCGGGCCTGCGCGTCTCCGAGCTCGTCACCCTGCCCCTCGCCGACGTCAACCTCAACGCGGGCTTCGTCCGGGTCACCGGCAAGGGCAACAAGACCCGGCTCGTCCCGCTCGGGGCCGCGGCGCGCGAGCGCATCGAGCGCTACCTCGCCGAGGATCGGCCGGGCTTCCTGCGAGATCCTGCCGAGCGCGCGCTGTTCCTCACCGATCGCGGGCGGCCGATGACCCGCCAGGGGTTCTGGAAGGCGCTGCGCGGTCATGCCCGACGAGCGGGCGTCCGGCTGCCCGGCGGAGAGGTCTCGCCCCACAAGCTCCGGCACTCGTTCGCGACCCACCTGCTCGAGCGTGGCGCCGATCTTCGTGCGGTGCAGGCGATGCTCGGTCACGCCGACATCTCGACGACCGAGATCTACACGCAGGTGAGTCAGGCCCGCATGATCGAGCAGGCCCGCAAGCACCCGCGGGCTCGCTGACCCAGGTGGTACAGTGGGCAACATGGGGAAGATGCACCGGGCGCTCGCCCTGGTCGCGATCGCGCTCGGCTGTGGGGGTCCGAACACCGCCACGAACACCGGCGCCGGCAGCCAGCCGAACGCGCAGAAGCACTACCAGCCGCTCACGATCAAGCAGGACGCCAAGCTCCCCAACCAGGCGGTCATCCTCGGGACCGATGACAAGAACGGCTCGACCGTGGTGCCGCTGCCGGCGCTCCCGACCAAGGGCACGGTCGACGCGATGTTCGTACGGATGGGCGGAGGCCAACCGGCGTCCGGGGGCTCGTCTCCGGTCAAGCTCAGCACCGGTCCCAACCCCGACGGGACGGTGCAGGTGGGCATCTACGAGGAGCTGTCCGGCGGTGCCGGTCCGCAGTGGCGCGCGGGGGTCTGGGTGTCGGCATTCGTGGCGGCGAACACGCTCGGCAAGGACCTCACCGACTTCACGTTCAGCGCATCGTCGGGCGGGTACATCGATGGCGCGAGCGCGTCCGGCCTGATGGCCGGCGGGTTCCTCGCGACCCTGACCGGCGACAAGATCGATCCGACCGTGACGATGACCGGCATCATCAACCCCGATGGCACGATCGGCCCGGTCGGTGGCATCCCCGAGAAGTTCAAAGGCTCGATCGACAAGGGCAAGAAGCGCCTCGGCTATCCGATCGGCATGCGGTGGACGAAGTCCGCGGCGACCGGAAAGCTCGTCGATCTGGTCCAGCTCGCGAAGGACAACGGCGCGGAGGCGATCGAGATCTCGAGCGTGTACGACGCCTACAAGCTGCTCACCGGCAAGCAGCTCCCCGAGCCGGTCCCGGTCGCGGCCGCCGAGATGGCGCTCGACGACGACACGAACAAATCGATCGATCTCAAGTACAAGGTCTGGCAGGCGCGGCTCGCCAGGCAGTGGGACCAGCTGCTGCAACTCCAGCAGGCCGGGCGGCTACCAGCGACGTTGACGACGATCGCGACCTACGCGCAGGGCCGCGCCGAGCAAGCCGAGCGGCTTCACAAGCAGGGGCTCCTCGCCGCGGCCTACGCCAAGATGCTCGAGGCCTGGGTCTACGCCGCGAGCGCGACCGACACCTACGACGTGCTCGCGAAGGTCCAGGCCGGCGACGCGGCCGGCGCGATGGCCGCGATCGGTCGGCTCGACCAGCTCGATCAGGCAACCGTCGAGGTGTTCAAGAAGATCGGCGCGATCAAGCCGAGCACGATGGGCGGTCACCTCGTGATGATGGGGGCGTACCAGGCCGCCCTGCGGGGCTGGGGCTTCAAGATGTTCGCCGCCGACGCGGTAGGCAGCACGAAGCGCTTCCTGGCCGAGCTCGCCACGCACGAGGCGTCCGAGCTGAGCTCGCCCGAGGTCGCGGAACGGGTCGTCGCGAATGTCGCCCCGACCGTGCTGCTGATCGGTCGCACCGTCGCAGAGACCGCGCTCGCCGCCGATCGCATCGAGTTCGAGAGCGAGAAGAGCGTGCGCTACATGTGCTCGATCCCGAACGTGAAGCGGATGTCGACCTCGTACCAGTCAGCCTCGGCAGCCGGCATCACCTACTTCGACACCCTGCTCGTCCAGCAGCTCGCCGAGAGCGCCGGGATTCCGTTCGAGGCCGCGCGCAGCCGGATCGCGATGCGCGAGCCGAACTACCTCGTCGCGTTCGTGCTGTCGCGGATGGCGACCTCGACCGAAGGTCTCCCGGCGCAGCTCAAGCAGCAATGGGGCGAGAGCTCGCTGCAATGGAACCTGATGACGCTGGCCGCGAACGAGCTCGCGTACAGCAAGAGCGCGGAGCTGGTCACCAAGTACTACTCGCTCGGCGTCCGCGCCGACGGTGGCGGCCGGGTGAGCCAGGTCGACCACGAGAAGGCGTTCATCACGATGCTCGCCAGCGCCGAGCGTACGGCGCGCGCCAGTGCACGAGCGGCCCGCATCGCGACCGGCTCGATCCCTGTCCAGGCCAAGCTCGCGTATCAGCTCGCGCTCGTCCAGCGCGAGGGCGATACCTCCGACAAGATCGAGGCGCTCGCCGGGTTCTGGACCTCGACCTCGTTCTCGCAGACCGCCGTCATGCTCGCGCGCAACTGAGCTACTCGACGACCGGGTGGCGCATGATCTGGTGATCGCGGATCGAGGTCTGGATCAGCCGCTTGCCAGCCTTGCGAAGAAACCCCGCGAACACGGAGTTGGCCTTCGCGCCGAACTTGCCGCCGGCCTTGGCCTCGAAGGTGAGCCGGACGCGGTCGCACTGCGGCGATCCAGACAGCCAGCTGGACAGCTCGTCGATCGTGAGCGGCGTGCCCTCGGGGACGATCGGCTCCATCACGAGGCCAGGACCGAGGTCGTCGAGCACGATCAGCACGTCCCCGCGGCACGCGTCGATGAGCGCGTGGCCGCGTCGCCGGATCAGCGCGCCACACGCGAAGGTGAGCTCGACCATCCGGCGATCCCGGATCTTGGACTCGATCGCGCGCTGCGCCTCCCGCGCGGGAAGGCTGCAATAAGCCTTGCCGGCGCGCGGCCCGCCGATCACCGTGTCGCCGGTCGAGAACGTCACCCCCCACGGTCGATCGATGTGGGCGTTGTTCAGCGGGCAGAACACGTAGGCCACGGCCCTCACGGCCGGCAACGACCCGGCCACCGGCGTGGTGAACTGCCAGGTCGCCCGGGTGCCCGGCTGGCCCCCGACGTTGGCGCCGATCACGGGGGGCGCGACCAGCCTCGCGCCCTGCTTGCTGGCCAGGTCCCAGATGATCTCGACCGCACACGTGTTCGCATCGAGGCCCGGCGCCGCGACCAGCACCACGGCACCGGTCAGGACCCGGTCATCGAACGCCTGCAGCGTGAGGCCGACCGACGTGTGGTTGATCCAGGGAGGCGGCGGCCGCTCGAGCGAGCTGCGCGCCGGCGGGACCGCGAAGGCCTGCCATGCGGGAACCGGCGCGAGCGACGGATCGGGCGCTGGATCGGCGGTCGCTCCCGCCGTGATGGTGAGGGCGGACAGGACGGAGATGCGGCGCAGCACGCCCCCCGAACGCTAGCACCTCGAGTCGGGCGAGGCCGTGGTTTCGGCGGTGGCGCTGGTGCTAGGGTGCAGCGGTGGATGCCGAGAAGGCGCGCGAGACGATCGCGGCCGAGGCCCCTCGGCGGCTTCGGCTCGACGAGCTGCTGCGCGAGCTCGGCGCGAACGACGGCCCGAACGACGGCCCGAACGACGGCACCGCGTCCCCCAAGCCGCGCCGCGAGGACCTGACGGTCGGCGAGCTCCTCGACCTCGCCGCCGAGGGTGGGTTCGGGTTCCTGATCGGCGTGCTGGCGCTGATCGCGATCCCGTTCTTCGGGCTGTCGACGCCGTTCGGGCTCGCCATCGCGCTGATCGGCTCGCAGCTGCTGCTCGGACGCAGTCAGCCGTGGTTACCCCAGCGCGCGCGCCGGCGTGCGCTGTCGATGACGATGCTCGATCGCGTGTTGAAGCTGCTCGCCCGGCGCACGAAGTGGCTCGCGAGAGCGACGCGCCGGCGCTGGGAGGTCTGGATCAGGCCACGCCTGATCGGCTTCGGGATCGTCGTGCTCGCGCTCGGGCTGGCGCTCCCGCTGCCGATTCCCGGGTCGAACCTCATCTTCCTCGTCCCGCTCTTCATCTACTCGATCGGCGTGCTCGAGCGCGACGGGCTGTGGATCGCGGTCGGCCACGTGTGCGTCGTGATCGACGTCGCGCTGCTGTTCGCGTTCGGAACGACGTTGGTGAAGGTGCTCGCGAGGCTGTGGGCCTGGGTCGCGTGAGCTCGATCCTGGGTCAGCGCTGGCTGCGCAGCACCTCGGCGATGTCTTTTTGCCCCGCCGGATCCTCGAGCAGCGTGACCGGACGATCGCCCAGCAGCTGATCCTCGAGCATGATCTCGATCGCGCGCCGCGCGCCGATCAGGCCCGACGCTCGTCCGGGCAGCTGGAACGCCCAGTCGGTGATGTTTGCCTGGGACACCACGCCGAGGATCCACGTGAGGTCCTTGCGGAACCGCTCGTCGCTGTAGCCCTTGGCGTCCCCGAGGCCGAACCACAGGATGCGAGCGAACGGGAGGCGGCGCCCCGGCGGCAGCAGCAGCGTCTCGCCCGCATCTCCGCTGGCGCGGTTCGTCTTGATCAGCCGCGACAGCCGGCCGCACATCCGCCAATCGGCGAGCCCCGCCGCGCCGCGCAGCGGGCGATCGTCCTTGAAGACCGGGAGGACGAGACAGTCGCGTTTGGTCTCTTCCCAACGCGCCAGATCCAGCGGCAAGACCGAGAGGGCCATCAGTCCTCGGGCTGCCGGCCTGCCGCGCCCGCGATCCGGTCGAGCACGCCGTTCACGAACGCCGACGACTCGGCCGTGCCGAACCGCTTCGCGAGCTCGACCGCCTCGTTGATCACGACCTTGACGGGGACGTCGCGAAACGCGAGCAGCTCGCACGCGCCGAGCCGGAGGATGTTGCGGTCGACCCGCGACATCCGATCGATCCGCCAGTTCTTCGACGCCGAGGCGATCAGCTCGTCGACCTCGGTCGCGCGCTCCGTAGCCGCCGCCACCAGCTCGCGCGCGAACAGCTGCGCCTGCGGATCGATGTCCAGCTCGAAGGCGTCGGCCCAGCTGACCGCGGCACCGGTGACATCGTTGGCAGGATCGCCATCGCGTGCGTAGAGCAGTTGCAGGGCGTACGCGCGCCCGCTGCGCCGACTCGAGCTCATTTGCCAGCTCGTCGCTTGCTGGGCTCGCCGAGCGCACGGAACAGGTTCGCGAGCTCGATGGCCGCCATGGCCGCATCGAACCCCTTGTTGCCCGCCTTGGTCCCCGCGCGCTCCAGCGCCTGCTCGATGGTGTCGGTGGTGAGCACGCCGAAGCTGATCGGAATGTCCGAAGCCGAGGAAGCGCCCGCGATCCCGCGTGCCGCTTCTCCGGCGACGTAGTCGAAATGGGGGGTCGACCCGCGGATCACAGCGCCGAGCGCGATCACCGCGTCGACCCCGCCGCGGACGAGCACGCGACGGACCACCTGCGGCAGCTCCCATGCCCCCGGGCAACGCACCAGCGTGATCGCCGCGGCGTCTCCGCCCGAACGAACGATCGCGTCGGTCGCGCCGGCCACCAGCGGTTCCACGATCAGACCGTTGAACCGGCTGGCGACGATCGCGAACCGAAGCCCGGCGGCAGAGAGTGTCCCCTCGATGGTCGGCATGGGGGGCAGGTATACAACATCTCTACTGTGCTTCGCGCCTTCGTGCCGCACCGCGTCCCGAAGGAATCGGCAGGCGCTCCACGACCTCGATGCCAAAGCCCTCGATCGCGGCGATCTTGCGGTCGCTGTGGATCATGAGCCGGATCTTCTTGAGCCCGAGATCCGCGAGCACCTGGGCCCCTAGCCCGAAGTCTCGGAGCGCCTCGCTGGTCTGGTTCTGGGGTGCCGCGGCCGATTCGCGCTTGATCGGCTGCTGCATGATGAGCCGCTCGAACGACGGACCGAGCCGCATCCGACCCCGGTTCATCACGTAGAGCAGGACGCCGAGCCCCGCCGCGTCGATGGTCTCGAGCGCCGCCACCAGGTCCGGGCGCAGCATGAACGGATCCAGCGGATCCATGGCCGCGACGCGCACGATGACGGCCTGCCCCGCCAAGGTCGCACCCGCCACGTCGCCGCGCACGAGCGCGAGATACTCGGTGTCCTCGACCTGGGTATCGTAGAAGTAGGCAGCGAACGGCTCGCCCGGCCCCAGCAGCCCCGGGCGCATGGCGCCGGCGGCCCTCTGCCGCACGATCCGCTCGCGCTGCAGCCGGTACGCGATCATGTCGGCCACGCTGAGCAGCAGCAGGCCGTGCCGCTTGGCAAACTCCTCGAGCTCGGGCCGGCGCGCCATCTCGCCGTCCTCTCGCATGATCTCGCAGATCACCCCGGCCGGCTTGAGGCCGGCCATCCGCGCGAGGTCGACCGAACCTTCGGTCTGCCCCGTCCGCACCAGCACGCCTCCCTTGCGGGCGCGAAGTGGGAACACGTGGCCGGGGGAGACCAGGTCGCCCGGCACGGCGTCGTCGGCGATCGCGGCCCGGATCGTCGTGGCGCGGTCGCGTGCCGAGATCCCGGTGGACACGCCCTGGCGCGCCTCGATCGACACGGTGAACGCCGTCCCGAGCGACGCCTGGTTGTCGCGCACCATCATCGGCAGCTCGAGCTTGTCGATCATCGAGTCATCCATCGCGAGACAGATCAGGCCGCGCGCATGGGTCGCCATGAAGTTGATGTGCTCGGGGGTGACGGTCTCGGCGGCGAACACGAGGTCGCCCTCGTTCTCGCGGTCCTCGTCGTCGACGAGGATCACCATGCGACCGCCGCGGATCTCTTCGAGGGCACGTGTGACGCGTTCGATCGGGCTCATGTCCGCACTCCGGCTCCACCCGGCGAGCTGGTGCCGGGAACTAGTAGTTTCTCGACGTGCTTGGCGAGGATGTCGACCTCGAGGTTCACGCGATCACCTGTCGCGAGCTCCCCGAGGCTGGTGTGGTCGCGCGTGTGAGGGATGATCGCGACCGAGAAGCCTTCCGCATCGACCGTGTTCACCGTCAGGCTCACCCCGGCGATCGCGATCGAGCCCTTCTCCACGATGTAGCGCAGCAGCGCCGGGGCCGCGCGCACGATCAGCACGAGGTTCGCGCCCAGGTCGCGCCGGGCCGCGAGCTCACCGGTGCCATCGATGTGGCCGGTCACCCAGTGCCCGCCGAGCCGGTCGCCGACTCGCAACGCGCGCTCGAGGTTGACCCGCCTACCGATCCGCAACCCGCCGAGCGTGGTCCGGGCGAGGGTCTCGGCCCCCGCCAGCACGGTGTACGAATCACGGCCGACCTCGGTCACCGTCAGACACACGCCGTCGTGGCAGACCGAGTCGCCTACCACGAGCTCGGTGACGGGCAGCTTGCCGGGCGAAACGCCGAGC
>JAGSPR010000070.1 GCA_018262455.1 Deltaproteobacteria bacterium
CTTCATCGCGATGGAGTACATCGACGGCCCGACGCTCTACCGGCTGACCGAGGCGCTCGCCCGCCGACAGACCCGGATGGATCCGGCCCTCGCCGCCTGGATCACCGCGAAGATCCTCGAGGGTCTCGACTACGCCCACCGCAAGGGCGAGGGCGTCATCCACCGCGACCTGTCCCCGCGCAACGTGATGCTGTCGCGCGATGGAGAGGTCAAGCTCGTCGACTTCGGCATCGCCGTCACGCTCGGGTCCGTCGACGACGGCATCGAAGCGCAATCTGCGCCGACGGGATCGTTTCCGTACATGTCCCCCGAGCAGGTCCGCCGCGAGCCGCTGACGGGCCAGACCGACCTGTTCTCGGTCGGCGTCTTGATGTGGGAGATGCTCGTCGGGCACCGGCTGTTCGCGCGCCCCGATGCCGAGGCCACGCTGGCGGCGGTCACCGATGGCGAGATCCCCCGCCCTTCGGCCGAGCGCCCCGAGATCCCCGCCAAGCTCGACGACGTCGTGATGCGTGCGCTCGAGCGCGACCAGACCGCGCGCTGGAGCTCCGCTGCCGACATGCTCGCCGCGCTCCAGCGCTACCTCTACGGGCTGGACGACACGCCGGGGCCGCGCGAGGTTGCCGCGCTCGTTGCGCGCTACTGCCCGCCGGAGAAGCGGCGGATGTCGACCCATGCCGATTCGGTCGTGGAGCGTGGCGACTCGATCCTGGAGCATGCCGAGGGCGCGGCCCCCCCGCCCGAAGGACCGCGGACCGCCGTGCTCGATCGCGCAGACGGCGTCCCGCGCGGCAAGCAGCGCGCCCGCACCCAGACGTTCGCGACCCACGTCGATCTCAAGAACCTGCTCGAGCGCGCCACCCCGCTGCTCCCGATCCCCGCGATCGTCGACGAGCCCCCCGCGGAGCGCGAACCCACCGCGAACCTCGGCACCGCACCCGACCGCGACCCTGCTGGGCCCGTCTCGCGGCCCCCGCCGATCAAGACGCATCCCGAGATGCCGGAGATCGGGCTCGGTCGGCTCCCGCCGAGCCGCGCGCTGCTCGTGTTCGCCGCGATCGGCGCGATGGTGCTCGGATTCGGCGCGCTCTACGTGTTCTACAAGGGGCGAAGCGCGGTGATGCGGCCCGACGCGATGCCGAAGTACGACGCGCCGGACTACGCGTTCGAGCCCGACGCGATCGACCCGCCCGACGCGATCGACCTGCCCGATGCGCCCGCGCCCGATGCGCCGGCCGGGCTCGACGCCTCACCGTCGATCGATGCCCGCGGCGAGCCTCCGCACGACGCGGGATCGCACCCGAACAGGCCCGATGCAGGCGTCCACCCCGACGCCGCAGCGAGGATCACCGGCACCGCGAAGCTCAAGATCGGCGCGAACCCCTGGGGAGAGATCGAGATCGACGGGGTCGCGCGAGGCCGCACGCCGAAGGAGCTCGACGTCCCCGCCGGCCACCATGTCGTCTCCATCATCTACCGCGGCGAGGATCCACCGCTCAAGAAGACGTTCCCGGTCGACGTCCTGGCCGACGAGACCCGCGAGCTCCAGGCCGACTTCACGAAGTGAGCGCGTGGCACGCTCGCCGGCGGGTGCTCGGGTCACCGCCGCGGCAGGAACGGTCCCGGATCGACGCCGACCACGGGCGACGGCCGCGACGTGCTGGTCGTGACCAGCGTGACGACCGTCCCGACCACCAGGGCCGCCCCGACGCCGGTCCACAGCCACGGACTGCGGCACAGCTCGCAGCGCTTGCCAGCGGTCCGGCCCGCCCGCTCGGATAGCACCGTCGGTGGATAGCGCAGCTCGCCCGCGCGCACGGCTTGCCAGGCCGAGCGCGACGCGGCGGCGAGCCCGCTACGATCCCCGAACCCGACCTCGACCACGGCGCTGCAGCGCGCCGGGATCCCGGCACACCGCTGGACCAGCAGCGTGGGGCCGCCGTGCCGGACGGTGTCCGCGATCACCACGACCTCGTCGAGGTCGGCGTACCGGATCGCCGCGTCGACCAGCGTCTGCTGCGACGGCTCCGCCAGCCCGAGCTCGCCACCGCCGGCCAATCCCGCGGCCTCGTCGTCGGGTTCGAGCACGAGCGACACCGGGGCAGCGGCCGGGACGGCGATGCCCTGGACGATGGGCCGATGC
The DNA here is from genome assembly GCA_018262455.1 of Deltaproteobacteria bacterium. The sequence continues at coordinate 2,144 of JAGSPR010000070.1, forward strand.
AATGGAGCACGCGCGATGATCAGGTGCTGCCCGCGCGTGACCTCGAGGTCGAGCGGCGCACGCCCGACGTCGGTGCCATCGACCCAGATCGTCGCCCCGGCCGGCATGGTGGTCACCCGCACCCGCTGCATCACCTTCGGCAGCGCCCGCACGGTCTCGACGGCCTCGACGACGTCAGGCGAGAACTCGGCGAGCGTGATCGGCCGCTCGGGATCGAGCGCGAGCGCCAGCGCGAGCACGGACTGCGACTCCGGCTTGCGACCGAGGTGACCGAGCACCGCCCCGAGCCGGAGCGCGGCATCGGCGTAGACCTCGGCCCCACCGGGCAGCGCCACCAGCGCCTCGGCCTCGCTGCGAGCGCTCGCGAGCCGCAGCGCGGAGATCTCGACCGCGACCCGCAGGTAGGCGCGCCAACCCTCGTCCACGAGGTCGCGGACGCGGCGAAACCGCGCGATCGTGTCGATCGGGACCGATCCCGCGGCAAGGGCGAGCCGCGCCTCGCCGATCGCGTCGGGCACGACGCGCCCCGCCCGGCCCGCCAGGGCATCGGCCATCGCCGCGCGCGCCGCGGCACGATCGCCGGTGCTCGCGGCGATCACGCCGGCACCATCCGCCATCGCCGGATGCGCGTTCACGAGCACGATCGAGATCGTGAGCGTCCACGCGACGAGCAGCCCCCTCACACCGCGAGTATACTCGCGCCATGTCGTTTCCCTGGTTGGATCGCACGCCTGCTCGAACCGATGGCGCCGATCGCCGCGCCGCGGTGGCGGCAGCGGAGCTCGCGCAGCGCGCCGCCCTGCTCTACCGCCTCGGGTTCACCGTCGATGTGGCCACCAAGCGGCTGATCGACGGAATCGCCTGGGAGTACGAAGCACCGTCGAAAACCAGCGCCCACCAGCGCCCCGCGACGCTGTCCGACAAGGCGATCGCCAAGATCGTCACCGACACGTACGCCCGGCGTCCCTGAGCCCCCGCGTGCACCGCGTCGGGATCGTCCTCCTCGGCATCGCCGCCGGCATCTGCGCCGGCTGTCCAGCCGCGCCAACCGTGCATCCTGCGCCCCCGGCCCATCAGTTCAAGATGATCGAGCTCGTCGGCGGCTGGCGGTGGATGCTCCGCACCACCGAGGCAGGCACGACCCGCTTCGAAGACGAGCACTGGCGGTTACGCCCGTCGGGAACCTCGCCGAACCAGCTCGTCGGCCGCTACGTGCGCTCGGTCGAGGTCCGCTCCGATGATCGCCTGCCGTTCCAGTGCAACCAGCGACCGTGGTACCGACAGCGCGCGGTATTCGACGTCAACATCGACCTGACGCCGACCGGCTTCGTGATCCACGAGACCGACTACCACGCCGAGCCGAGCCCCTGCGATCACGGGTTCCGCCACGTCGACAGCTACACCGCCCAGCTCGCCGGCGATCGGCTGCTACTGCGCTGGCCGGGTGGCACGCAGACGCTCGTCCAGACCGACGAGGAAGCCGGTGCCGAGTTGCCGGTCGAGCCATGGCCCGCCACCCCGACACTCGCCGGCCCGTGGCGATGGGATGCGACCTCGTACGATGACGATGGCAACATCCGCGACGAGAGCGAGTGGTGGGAGATCGCGAGCCGCACCCAGACGCGGATCGATATCACCTATCGCCGACGCGTCACGGTCCGCAGCCCGGACGGCAAGCCGATCGCGTGCGCCAACGGCCCGAGCTGGAGCTTCGATGACGCGTACGTGCTCGACGGCCAGCGCGAGGAAGAGCACTGGCGCTTCCAGGAGCTCGCGGCCGAGCCCGGCAGTCACCCTTGCCTGCAAGCGACGCCGAAGCGCAGCCTCGACGAGGCCACCGCGGAGCAACTCGGGGACTACCTGGTCCTCGAGTGGCGCGGCAAGCGCCGCCAGATCCTCTATCGCCCCGAGTAGGCGACTGCGCGGGTCGTGGCCGCGTGCCCGCCCGAGTAGACCTCGGCGACGTAGTCTTCGATCATCCGATCGGACGAGAACCGCCACTGCGACATCTTGATGCTCGCGCGCATGATCGCGACCCAGCGCTTGCGATCGCCGTAGGCGGGCAGCACATCACGGTCGAGGACCTTGTAGAGCAGCGCGCGATCACGCTTGTCGACGCGCAGCTCGTCCTCCTCGTCGAACGCGTCGTCGTCTGGATCCGGATCACCGATCTTCCAGCCGGTCACGCCGTGCTCGCAACCTTCCGGCCACCAGCCGTCGAGGATCGACAGGTTCGGGACGCCGTTCATCGCCGCCTTCATGCCGCTCGTACCCGAGGCCTCGAGTGGACGTCGCGGGTTGTTGAGCCAGATGTCGGTGCCACGCGTCAGCAGCGCGCCGGTGCGCATCTCGTAGTTCTCGAGAAACACCACGTGCTTCGCGTACTTCTTCGACGCCTGATACAGCTTGCCGACGATCGCCTTGCCGGCGAGATCGCGCGGGTGCGCCTTGCCCGAGTAGATGATCTGGACGCCGCGATCGAACAGCTTCTTGAGCGCCTTCTCGTCACCGAGGATCAGATCAGCCCGCTTGTACGTCGCGGCACGACGCGCGAACCCGATCAGCAGCTTGTCCTGCTTGAGCTTGACGCCGGTGCGCTGCGCGATGTCCGCGATCAGCTCGGCCTTCATCGTCTGGTGCGCGGCCCACAGCTCGGTTTCCTGACGCTCGCGGGGCTTCTCGTCGACCAGCGCCGCGCGGATCCGGGCATCCTGCCAGGTCGGCACGTGGACGCCGTTCGTGATGCTGATGATCGGCGCCGCGCCGTCGACGTCCTTCCACATCTCGCGCGCGGTCTCGCCGTGGAGCTCGGCGACGCCATTCGCGATCCGGGACAGCCGGAGGCCGGCGACGGTCATCGAGAACGGGTCCCCGCCGATCTTCTCGAGCTCGCGATCCGTGAACCCGAGGTCGGCGTCCATCTTCCGCATCAGCGGTAGGTCGTGGACTTCGTTGCCGGCGGGGACCGGCGTGTGGGTCGTGAACACGACGTGCGGGCGCAGCCGGGCCATCCGATCGAAGAGCTTGGTGCCACCGAACCGCTTCGAGCGCAGCAGCTCGAGCCCGGCGAACACCGCGTGGCCCTCGTTGAAGTGAAAGACGTCGGTGTCCTCGCCGAGCGCCGCGAGCAGCCGCACGCCGCCGACCCCCAGGACGATCTCTTGCGCGAGCCGGTCCTCGCCGCCGCCGCCGTACAGCCGCTGCGTGATCCAGCGGTCGCTCTCGCGCTCGGGCTCGAGCAGGTAGAGCGTCGACTTGATGAACCGCTCCACCTTCCACGCCCGCAGCGGCACCTTCTTGCCGCGGACCGTGACCTCGACCTTGGTGTCGATCCGACGCACCGCGTCGCGCGGCGTCTTCGGGTACTGATCCTCGACCGAGCCCCCCTTGCCGATGATCTGGCGCGTGTAACCCTCATCCCAGAGCAGGCCGATGCCGGTCACCGGCGTGCGGAGGTCGCCAACCGACTTCATGTGGTCCCCGGCCAGGATGCCGAGCCCCCCGGAATAGATCGGAAACGACGGGTCGAGCCCATACTCCATGCAGAAGTACGCGACGCGTGGGGACGACAACATCGAGGAGACCTCCAAGGCGTTAGACCCTGCCCCGACGCCCTGGGACTCTGCAAGCAAACGCGCGACAAACCCGCGCCACCGTTGCCAAATACAACGACGTGGCGTTCCGCGACGTCGGCGTAACGCGCGATTCGCGCTGGCAATCCGGGTGGCGGGTCCCCACAAGGAGGACCCGCTCTGCAGCGTGCCGCCGAGCCTTGCTCGCTGTGGACCGGGCCTGACTTCGAATCCCCGGCGCATCACCCCCCGGTGAGATTTCTGGCCGCAATGTCGGCTGCGAGTACACAATGGTGAGATGAGGTCCAAGCGTCCCCTCGTCTCTCCAGAGGACCAGGCGCTCTTCCTCTCGTCGATCGGCGGCACGCATCCCCTCGACGGCCGAGATCGCGTCCCGGTCCCACCACCGGCACCCTCGAAGGTGCGAGTGGTCGAGCCGCCTCCACTCGTCAAGCTCACGGTCGAGAGCGACGGCGCGCGCTATGCGGCCCGCGCTCCCGGAGTCTCGCGCGCCCAGATCACGGAGCTGCGCGCTGGCAAGGTCCACGCCGAAGACACCCTCGATCTACACGGCGACACGGTCGAGCGCGGACTCCACCGGCTTCGCGAATTCCTCCTGGCCGCGCGACAGCTCCGCCGTTGCGTGCTGATCGTCCACGGCAAGGGACTGCACTCCGAGCACGGCGCACCGCTGCGCGAGGCAGTGCTCGGCGAGTTGCTCGGCCCGCTGTCAGGTCTCGTCCACGCACTCGCGACCGCGTCGCCCACCGATGGTGGCGAAGGCGCGACCTACATCCTGCTGCGAGGTCCCCGATGAACCAGCCACGTCGATCCGTGCTCGTCTCGGTGCTGGTGCTCTCCTTCGTGACGCCCGCCCTGGCCAGGCCAGCGCCCGCTCGCAAGCAGCGGACCACGAAGGCCGCGGATCGGAAGAAGCTCGGCGCGTTCGCGCGCGTCAACTTCGGGCGCGAGCTCCGGCCCACGCGGGAAACCATCGGGCGCCGCACCGAGCCGCTCACCGCCGAGGAGGAGACCGCGGCGCAGATCCAGAAGCTGATCCGCAGCACCCTGCGCGGAGGCGTGACCGGGCTGTTCGTCGCCGATGCCAGGACCGGCGAGCCGCTGTTCTCCGTCAACGGCGAGGACCCGCTGAACCCGGCCTCCAACGTCAAGATGATCTCGACCGCGACCTCCCTCGAGCTCCTCGGATCGGACTTCCGATTCCCGACTCGCGTGCTCGGACCGGCGCCGACCAACGGGATCGTGAAGGGCGACGTGTACCTGCTCGGCAGCCATGATCCCACCCTCACGTTCAACGACTTCGACCACATCGCCACCGCGATGGCAGCGCGCCACATCACCCAGCTCGACGGCAACATCGTCGTCGGCTCGGACCCCACGCGCGACGGCATCTACCGCGCGATCGTGCCGATCGAGATCACCGCCGGCGAGCCGGGCCAGCCACCCACGGCGACCCTGCCGGCCGGCTCCGATCTCGTCAACCTCAAGATCACCGCGACCACGACCGGACGCGTGCAGCGGGCACGGCTGACCTACAAGACCCAGCTCACGACGACACCTGCCGGCCAGCCCCGCATCACGCTGACGATCGGCGGCGCGATCGGCAAGGACGGCAAGATCAGCTACCCGCTGTGGACCAAGCAGCGTACCGCGACCGCGGTCTACGCCTTGACCGCGGCGCTCCACGCGCACTCGATCGGGGTCACCGGCGAGCTGAAGACGATGGAGCTTGGCGAGTTCATCGGCGATGCCGCATCGCGCGGCATGCTGCCGATCGAGCTCGGCCGCCACGAGTCCGACACCGTCGCGGGCATCGTGATGAACATCAACAAGTGGAGCATCAACTGGCTCGCGGATCGGCTCGTGATGACCGCCTCGGCCCTCAGCCGCCGCCAGGTCCCGTCGATGGCGCTCGCGCTCGAGTCGATGTACGGCTGGCTCGATCGTCACCCTCACGTCGCCAAGACGAACATCCTCATCGATACGGGGTCCGGGCTGTCGTACCGGACCCAGATCTCGCCGCACGAGCTCGTCTCGATCGTACGGAGCGCGGGCGGCTTCACCGGCGACTCCGACCCGAGCAGCGCGCGCGCCTGGCTGCGCTCGCTCTCGATCGCGGGCACCGATGGCACCCTCAAGAATCGGTTCCGAGGCAGCGAGATCCGTGGCCACATCGTCGGCAAGACCGGCACGCTCGCGACCGCGATCGCGCTGTCCGGCGTCCTCGAGATCGACCCGCAGCGTCCGCTCGCGTTCGCGATCGTCACGAACTCCGACTATCCGCTGTCCAAGCCGATCACCCGCCGGGCCCATGAACAGGTGATCACCGCGATCACGCAGTACCTCGCGAAGACCTCGTCCCGGCTCGCGCCAGTGCCACCCCGGATCGCGCCGTCGACGCCCACGGCGCCCACGACGCCGCCCTCGGCTGACGACGAAGAGTCAGAGCCCGACGCGCTCGATCACGAGACCGCAACCCAGCGCTGAACCCTGGGGGTCAGGCCCCTACTCCTCCTGGGCCAGGGTCTGTGCGAGCCGCTCGAGCACACCTTGATCCTCGAGCGTCGTCGTGTCGCCGCGCGACGTCGATCCCGAGGCGATCTCGCGGAGCAGCCGCCGCATGATCTTGCCCGAGCGGGTCTTCGGCAGCGCCTCGGCGAACCGCACCTCCTCAGGACGTGCGAGCGCGCCGATCTCCCGGGCCACGTGCTCGCGCAGCTCGGCGGCGAGCGCATCATCGGCGATGAAGCCGAGCTTCGGCGTCACGAACGCGACGATCGCCTGGCCCTTCAGGTCATCGGGTCTGCCCACGACCGCCGCCTCGGCGACCTTGGGATGCGAGACGAGCGCGGACTCGACCTCCATCGTCGACAGCCGGTGCCCGGCGACGTTGATGACATCATCGACGCGGCCCATGATCCAGAAGTAGCCGTCGACGTCCTTGCGCGCACCATCGCCCGCGAAGTAGCAGCCGTCGACCTCGCCGAAGTACGTCGAGACGAACCGCTCGTGCTCGCCATGGATCGTCCGCAGCATCGACGGCCATGGCTTGCGGATCACGAGGAACCCGCCCTCGTTCGGCTTGCACGGCGTGCCGTCCCGCTGCACGACCTCCGCCACGATGCCCGGCAGCGGCCGCGTCGCCGAGCCAGGCTTCGTGGGCGTGGCACCCGGCAACGGTGAGATCATGATCGCGCCCGTCTCGGTCTGCCACCACGTGTCGACGATCGGGCAGCGGTCGCCGCCGATCTGCTTGCGGTACCACATCCACGCCTCGGGGTTGATCGGCTCGCCGACCGAGCCGAGCAGCCGCAGCGACGACAGATCGTGCTTCGCCGGCCACTCGTCGCCCCACCGCATGAACGCGCGGATGGCCGTGGGGGCCGTGTAGAACACGGTGACGCCCCACTTCTCGATGACGTCCCAGAACCGATCGGGGCCCGGCTGATTCGGCGCGCCTTCGTACATCACGACCGTCGCACCGTTCGCGAGCGGCCCGTACACGACGTAGCTGTGGCCGGTGACCCAGCCGATGTCGGCGGTGCACCAGAACACGTCGTCGTCGCGCAGGTCGAACACCATCTTCGTCGTGTACGCGGCGTTGGTGAGATAGCCACCGGTCGTGTGCAAGATGCCCTTGGGCTTGCCGGTGGTGCCGCTCGTGTAGAGCGTGAACAGCGTGTGCTCGCTGTCGAACGGCTTGGCCTCATGCTTCGCCGACGCTTGATCGATGGCCTCGTGCCACCACACATCGCGGTCGTGCCACGTGTAGGTCGTGTCGCACCGCTTCACCACGAGCACGGTCTGGACGTCGGTGCCGACGACGGCTTTGTCGACGTTGTCCTTGAGCGGCACGACCTGGCCGCGCCGCCAGCCACCGTCGGCGGTGATCACGAGCTTGGCCTTGGCGTCCTGGATGCGATCGCGCAGCGCCTCCGCCGAGAACCCGCCGAACACCACCGTATGCGGCGCGCCGATGCGGGCGCACGCGAGCATCGCGATCGCGGCCTCCGGGATCATCGGCAGGTAGATCGCGACGAAGTCCCCGGCGCGGATGCCGAGCGAGGTCAGCGCATTCGCTGCCTTGCAGACCTCTCGATGGAGCTGACCGTAGGTCAGCACGCGCGTGTCGCCGGGCTCGCCTTCGAAGATGATCGCGGCCTTGTTCTTCCGCCAGCTGTTGACGTGGCGATCGAGGCAGCTGACGCTGGCGTTGAGCGTGCCACCGACGAACCACCGCACCGCCTCCCCGCTCGGTGACTCCGCGCTCGGGAAGTGCCCCTCGACCACCTTCTTCCAGGGCGCCGACCACGCAAGCTCGCCCGCGATCTCGGCCCAGAACCCGTCGGGGTCGCGCGCCGCTCGATCATAGAGCGCCTCGTAATCGACGAGGCTCTTGACCCGCGCCAGCTTCGCGAACGCCGCCGGCGCCGGGAAGCTGCGGGTCTCCGTCAGGACCGATTCGATCGACGTCGACGACATGTTGCCTCCAGTGGGTTCAGAACACCGCGATCGCGTCGATCTCGACGCGGACATTGCGCGGCAAGCCCGCCGCCGCCACGGTCGCGCGAGCTGGCGGATCGTCGGGGAATCGCTCGCCGTAGATCGCATTCACGGCCGCGAAGTCGTCCATGGTCGCGAGGAAGATCGTGGTCTTGACGATGTGGGCGAAGCTCGCGCCAGCTGCCTCGAGCACGGCCCCGAGGTTATCGAGCACCTGTCGGGTCTGCGCCGCCACGTCGCCGTCGACGATCTTGCCGGTCGCGGGATCGAGCGCGATCTGACCGCTGCAGAACACCATCCGCTTGCCATCCCCGATCGGCACCACGACTGCCTGCGAATACGGGCCGATCGCTGCCGGGGCCTTGTCCGTGCGCACGATGCTGCGTTCCATGGCCCGTGTCGTATCACGCTGGCTGGCCCTCACCACAACCGCGCCGGTTCGCCCTCGGTGAGGAGGCCAATCAACGACCCACCGACCCGAGCGCAGGCAGGATGATCGATCACCAGATCGTTGACAGCGCCAGGGCCGGGCGGTAATCAGTTCCCCGTTCAGGGCGTTTAGCTCAGCGGGAGAGCGCCTGCTTCACACGCAGGATGTCGCAGGTTCAATCCCTGCAACGCCCACCACCTGACGAGCCAGTGCGGTCAGCGCTTGCGGCCGAGCCAGCGCGGTCAGCGCTTGCGGCCGACACCGTCGTCGCGCGTTTCGTTGGACGTCAAGGTCTCGTCGGCAGCCGACCAGTCGACCAGCTGCTCATCCTCGACGGCGAGCGCGCTCTTCCAGTCGTCCTTGCCAACCCCGGTCGCGGTCTCGTCGTACGGGTCCGCGTCGCCCGGACTCCGCCTTGCGGGTGCCGGCTCTGCCGCCGGAGACGCGGTGGCCTGCGGTCGCCGGTTGGCTGCCGCGGATAGCCGGCCGATGCCCGTGCTGGAGCCCCGGAACCGCTGCTGCGTGGGCGACCGACTTCGCAGGGGAGCTGCGGTGCGCTCGTCGGCCTCGAGGGCCGCGACCACATCCGAGAGCGACTGCGCGGGTGCCGGGATGGTGGGCCCGACGGCGACCGGCGCGCTCGACGCCGCGACCCGCTGCTCGGCGGGCGGGGGCGGCGTCATCGAGAGCGGGACTGCCCCCGACGGCCTGGTGAAGACCGGCCTCGTTGGCACGGCAGACTCCCCACCGAGCGCACGCTGCGCGATCTCGGTGATGCATGTCCAGATCACGCTGACCGGGATGTGCTCGCACAGGTTCGGCACGCCGATCGTGTCGACGATCAGCTGCGCGTCGACGCGCGGCGCGCCCATGCATGCGGTGAGCAGCCTCGCCCACAGTGGACGCGGCAAGTGTTGGGAGAGGAGATCGGGCGTCACATGGCGGAGCACGTCTTCCGGCGTGGCGATCGCGAGATCGAGCGCCTGCGAGAGCGTGGTGACGAAGAACCCCTTCAGGTTCATCACACCGCTCCAGTCGTCACACCAGCCCGCGCGGCGGCTGCCGCGATACACGCCCACAGCACACCGTGCGGGAGGTGCTTGGCCAGCAGCTCGGGCGTCACGGTCTCGAGCACGCGCTCGGGCGTCATCGATCCGCTCGCGAGCGAGGAGGCGAGGACCCTGCTGAGCAACTCGGGCGGCAAGTGGCTGGCGAGCACATCGGGCGTCGCATGCGCCAGCACGTCCTGCGGCGCGAACACCTGATTCTCGAGCCCCGACTCCATCATCTTCGCGAACCACGCCTGACGCTGATCCGAGCTCATGGACACTCCCTTGGTTAGCTCGACGGTATCATCATCGGACGGGCCGAACGGCGTTGCGACGCGCGGGTCAGGGTCGGGAAGCTGGGTGCGGTCGCGGCAACCTGGCGACATTGCAGGAATCGCCTGGAAGAAGCTTGCTTTGGCCGTCACCGTCCCGCACGGTCAGCGATGGATGTCCGAGCCTCGTGCAACGCTCTCCTCGGGCACTGTCCTCTACCGGTTTGTCGACGGTGCGATGGAGGTCCTGCTGGTCCATCCTGCGGGGAACTACAACCGTCGGGCCCCCTGGGGAATCCCCAAGGGCGCGCCTGACCCTGGCGAGGAGCTCGAGGCCACCGCGCGTCGCGAGACCCTGGAGGAGACCGGCCTCCTGATCGACGGCACGTTGGTCCACCTCGGATTTGTCGACTACACCCGCTCGAAGAAGCGGGTCCACGCATTTGCCGCGCCTGCCCCCGATCAGGCAGCCCCGCGTTGCGCGTCATGGGAGGTCGACAAGGCGGAGTTCATCGAGATCACGCGCGCGCGCCGCATCATTCACCCCGATCAGGCGGCCCTGCTCGACCGCTTGCAGCGCTACCTCGGCGGCGATGAGGCCACCTCCGACGATGTCGCAAAGGCGCCTGCCTAGGTCTCCCATCGGTCGGCCATCGGTCTGAATAGACCGGGCTTTTGCCACAGGTTCCGAGGGTCACGCCGGGTGTCGCAGAACCGACGCCTGTACCAAAACTGACACCCGGATCGGTTCGGCCTGGACAAAACTGCACTCCATGCCAGCCTGGCTCTCCGCTGCGGCTGGGCCGGCAGGGGCCGCGGTCGCGTCAAGCAGCTGATACTGCTCGCGCGATCTTCCCTACCCGGACAGGCCGTTGTGCAGCCCGCCGTGGGTGCGCAACGTGCACGCTAACGGAGGCAGCGGCGTCGTCCGTAGTCGCCGTGACAGGGAATCACGAACCGGATGCAACGGTTCAAAGCTAACCGACGTCTCAATCATCTCGCAGGATCAGGAGTCTCGCCATGTCCACTACCCATACCGCACGTCGCCGGCAGCGCAACTCGCCGCACCGGACGACCACGCCGGCACATGCGCGGGCTCATCACACGGTGGGCATGCGACAAAACCGCGCGTCCAAAGTGGCCGCCGTGGCGCCCGCGCCCGCTCCCGGATTGCCGGATCTGGAGATCCCGGTCGTGCCCGTCCTGATCGACGAGAAGATCGCGAAGGTCGTGCGGCCGATGCGCAGCCCGGATTCCGACGATCACCTCGCCGCGTATTTCCGCCAGCTCGCGGAGCACGAGCTGCTCACGCCTGAAGACGAGCGCGAGCTCTCACAGGGCATCGAAGACACCGAGATCCTGACGTGGGAGCGTGTGCTCGCGCGGCCCGAGATCGTCAGTCACATCCTCGCGTTGATCGAGCCCAACCTCGAACAGCCGGTGAAGTTCCCGAAGCTCCAGAAGGTGCTCGAAGACGTGCTCGAGTCCAAGCGTGCGCGCAAGGACACCAAGCTCGTCAAGAAGCTCGCTGCCGTTGCCAAGGAGTCGGCGGTGCAGCTCCGTGGTCTCGATCTCGATCGCGTTCACATCGACGCGGTCGTGCGCGAGCTGTATCGGGCGCGCCAGGCCTCGCTTGCCGGCGAGACCACGTGGTGGCGAGAGGCCTCCGACAAGGAGGCCGGCTCGTTCGTCGACACGGTGCGCCAGGCGCACCATGACGCGATGCAGCTGCGCGACGAGTTCGTGCGTGCGAACCTACGGCTCGTCGTGACGATGGCGCGTCGCTACGATCGCGGCGGCATGCCACTCGCCGATCTGATCCAGGAGGGCAACCTCGGGCTCATGCACGCCGTGTCGCGGTTCGACTATCGCCGCGGCTTGCGGTTCTCGACGTACGCTTGCTGGTGGATCCGTCACGCGATCGGACGTGCGCTCGCCGACAAGGCGCGTGCCGTCCGCATCCCGGTGCACATGCTCGAAGCGCAGCAGCAGCTCGAGAAGGTGCGCCAGGCGCTGGTCGGCGATCTCGGTCGTCCGCCCACGCCGCAGGAGCTCGCGAAGGCTGCCCGCGTGCCCCTCGCGAAGCTCAACCAGATGCACCGCTACATCATGGGACAGCCGATGTCGCTCGACCGGCCGGTCCACGATGACGACGACCGCAGCTTCGGCGACACGCTGGCCGATCCGGACAGCGAAGATCACTCGCCGGCCGACAACCTGACCACCCAGACCCTGACCTCGCAGATCAAGAAGCTCCTGCACTACCTGTCACCGATCGAGGCCGACGTGCTCACCAAGCGGTTCGGGCTCGGCGACGACGAGGAGCGCACGTTCCGAGAGATCGGCGATCAGTACCACCTGTCGCGCGAGCGCATCCGTCAGATCCAGAACTCGGCTCTCGACAAGCTCAAGCGCGCGCTCGAGCGCGAGCACCGCGGCCACGTCGAGATGTAGTAGCGGCGCCCAGGCACCTCGACTACGTTCCAGCCCCATGAAGTGGAACGTCCTGGTCGTGTGCCTGCTCGCAGCGCAGGCCTCCGCAGAAACGCCGTTCGACAATCGCAAACCCGACCCGAAGGCGACCAAGGCGGGGTACTCCGGCCTCGGCGCCGAGAGCGTGACGCCGGCCGACATCGCGAAGTACGTCGCGCCTGCGCTGGATGAGCGGGTCTCGCGTCGGATCCAGGCGATGCTCGACGTGCGGGGCGCCGGCTCGGGGCTCATCACCTCGAAGGGCGACCGCATGGTATTCGGCTCGCGGGTCACCGGGACCCCGCAGATCTGGCGGCAGGACGGTCCGATGAAGTTTGCGGTGCAGCTGACCGGTGGCGAGGACCGCACGACGGCCGTTGCCCTTGCTCCTGACGATTCGTTTGTCGTCGTCAGCCGTGACATCGGGGGCTCGGAGAATCCGGGGCTCTACCTGATGTCATTCGACGGCGGCGCGCTCACCCTGGTCCAGCACACCCCGAAGGTCCAGACCTCGCTCGCGTTTGTCAGCGACGACTCGAAGTCCCTCTACTTCCGCGCCAACGATATCGATCCCGACTCGTACGCGATCTACCGCTGGGACATCAAGACCGCCAAGCGCGAGCTCGTGTTCGAGCAAAAGGGGCTGTGGTCGGTGGCGGATCACCAGGGCGACAGCTGGCTGCTGACCAAGGCGCTCGGCTCGACCCAGATCGAGGTCTACCAGTACGACCTCAAGTCCAAGCAGCTGACGCCCCTGCTCGGCCAGAACGAGAGCGAGGAGTACGACGTCGCGTTCGGTGGCAAGCCCGGCCAGGTGCTCGTGCGGACCAACAAGCCCGCGGACTTCCAGCGCGTCTACGCGCTCGATCACGGCAAGCTCACACCGATCACCCCGGACCTCAAGTTCGACGTCGAGTCGTTCACGATCGACGAGCCGCGCACACGGATCTACTACCGCATCAACGAGCACGGCTACGCGAAGCTGGCCGCGATGGACGCGAGGACATTCAAGCCGATCGCGCTGCCGACCTTGCCGGAAGCGGAGAACATCAACCTGGGCGGCGTGTCACGCAACGGCCGGTTCGTGCAGCTCGCGATCGATGGCTCGACGCTCGCGCCGCAGAGCGTCACGTTCGACTGGCAGACCCGCAAGCTCACGACCTGGCGCGTCCCGATGACGCCCGAGATCGATACGCGCAAGTTTGCGAAGGGGACGCTCGAGTACTACCCGACGCGCGACGGCGCGAAGATCCCGATGTTCGTGCGGCGACCGGCGAGCTGCAGCGGCCCCTGCCCTGTCGTCGTCGAGCTCCACGGCGGCCCGGAGGGCCAGTCGATGGCCGGTTTCAACGGCACCGCGCAGCTCTATGTCGATGCCGGCTTCGTGTTCGTGCAGCCGAACGTCCGCGGCTCGACGGGCTACGGCAAGGCATGGCTGCACTCCGACGATGGCCCGAGGCGACTGTCGGTGATCTCCGACATCGAGGACTGCGCGAAGTACATCCGCGCGAACTGGGGCAAGGATGGCAAGGCGCCGAAGATCGGCGTCGAGGGTGGAAGCTACGGCGGCTACTCGACGCTGATGGCGATGACGTTGTTCGCCGGCGCGTTCGATGCCGGCGTGTCGAACGTGGGGATCTCGAACCTGATGACGTTCCTGATCAACACGGCCCCGTATCGCCGCATCCTGCGGATCTCCGAATACGGCGACCCCGTGCGTGACAAGGAGGCGCTGGTCCAGCTCTCGCCGATCACGCACATCGCCAGGATCAAGGCGCCGCTGATGATCATCCAGGGCGTCAACGACCCGCGCGTCCCGGTCGGCGAGGCCGTGCAGATGTACAAGGAGCTCGAGCGGCGCAAGATCCCTGGCGGGCTCATCCTGTTTCCCGACGAGGGCCACGGCGCCGCCAAGCGCGGCAACATCGTGCTGACGATCGGCCACTCGATCGCGTTCTTCGAGAAGCACCTCCTCACCAAGTAAGCCGCCGGGCCGGCGCGGAACGAGTCCGCGCGTGGTCATCCCAGGCGCCCGAAGAGGAAGCGCGCGAGCGCCTCGGCCTTGGGGACGAACGTGTCGAGCTCGGCGTACTCGTGCGTGGTGTGAAAGCCGGCACCGCGAGGGCCGAGCCCGTCGATCGCGGGGACGCCGAGCGGCGCAACCGTGTTGGCATCGGAGCCGCCGCCGAGCAGCGGGGCCTCGCCGTCGCCCAGGCCCGATGCGCGGGCACACGCGGCGTACTCGTCGCGCAGCGCGGCCGAGGCGGGCGTGCGCTCGAGTGGCAGGCGGTTCGCCCCGCCGGCGACCTCGAGCCGCACGCCGGGCACGGCACCAGCAGCAGCCTGCGCGGCGGCACGCAGCGCGGCGACCAGCTGCTCGGCATCGGCGACGGTCTCGTAGCGCAGGTCGAGCATGCACTCGGCGCGCTCCGGCACCGTGTTCTTCGACGTGCCGCCGGTGAACGTGCCGACATTGACGGTGCGCCCACGGGCGTAGTCGGTGAGCTGGTGCGCAGCCTCGACGAACTTCGCGAGCGCCACGATCGCGTTCGCGCCGTCGTTGTGGTGGTTGCCGGCGTGCGCGGCCTTGCCATGCGCCACGACCGTCATCGCGCCAACACCCTTGCGGCGCGTGATGATCATGTCGTTCGCGCGGCCGGACTCGAAGACGAGCGCGCAGGCGGCGCCCTGGGCGAGCGCACGGAGGTGCGGCGCCGAGCTCGGCGAACCCACCTCCTCGTCGGCGACACAGACGACGATCACCGGCAGATCCTCGAGTACGCCGACCTCGTCGAGTGCGGCGAGGCTGGTGCGGATCACCGAGAGCCCGCCCTTCATGTCGAGCACGCCGGGGCCGAGCGCCCGTCCGCCCTCCTCGCGCCAGCCTTCGAAGTGTCCCTGCGGAAACACCGTGTCGTGGTGGCCGATCAGCAGGATCGGGGCGCCGGGCGCGGGCGTGCGCCAGACCAGGTGATCGCCGAAGCCGTCGCCCCCAGGGATGACCGTGCACGCCAGCGCAGGCAACGCGAACGCCTCGCGCAGCAGCGCGCCGACACGATTCACGCCGGCGACGTTGGTGGTGTAGCTGTTGATCTCGACCCAGCTCCGGGCCAGCGCGTGCATCTCCGGGCCGCGTGCCCGTACCGCCGCGAGGGCCGCATCGAGTGTTTGCTGCGAGGCTGGTTTTCCCATCGACTTGGGCATGGCATACCCTGTCCCGCGATGGCAAAGCGATTCAAGGCTGCAATCATCGGCGGCAGCGGCTACGGCGGTGCAGAGCTCGCGCGTCGGCTGCTCATGCACCCCGACGTCGAGCTCGTGCGGATCGCGTCGATCGATCACGTCGGCGAGCCGCTCGGCGCGGTGCACCCGAACCTCGAAGGCGCCACCGACCTCGTGTTCGAAGATCTTTCGCCGGCCGAGGCCGCGCGCGGCTGCGATGTCGCGCTGCTCGCACTGCCGCACAAGGTCACCGCCGCGAAGGTGCCCGAGCTGTTCGCCGCGGGCGTCAAGATCGTCGACATGTCGGGCGACTTCCGGCTGCGTGATGCCCTGGTCTACGAGAAGTTCTATGGCGCCAAGCATCCGCACCCCGAGCTGCTCGGCAAGTTCGTCTACGGCTTGCCGGAGCTCAATCGCGCCGAGATCAAGCAAGCGAGATACGTCGCCTCCCCCGGCTGCTTCGCCACGGCGATCGAGCTCGCGCTGCTGCCGCTCGCCCACGCCGGCCTGCTTGCTGGCGCGGTCGTCCACGTCATGGGCATCACGGGTTCGTCGGGGTCGGGCATCGCCCCGGCCGCCGGCACCCATCACCCGAGCCGCGCCGGCAACCTCAAGACCTACAAACCGCTGGAGCACCAGCACGTGCCCGAGATCGTGCAGACCCTCGGCGATGCAGGCGCGGCGGCCGTCGAGCTGCGGTTCGTCCCGGTGTCCGCGCCGCTCACCCGCGGCATCTTCGCGACCTGCTTCCTCGAGCTGCCGGCCGAGCTCGACAGCGGGCGGCTCGCACAGCTGTTCGACGAGCGCTATGCGAACGAGCCGTTCGTGCGCCGTCCCCGCAAGCGGCTCCCCGAGGTCGTCGCGGTCGCCGGGTCCAACTACGCCGAGGTCGGCTTCGCGGTAGGCCCGGTCGCCAGCGGCAAGCGCACGGTCACCTGCTTCTCCGCGATCGACAACCTCATCAAGGGCGGCGCCGGTCAGGCGATCCAGAACATGAACCTCGTGCTCGGGTGCGACGAGAAGGCGAGCCTCGAGGACGTCGGGAACTGGCCATGACCGGGACGATGACCGGGACGATGACCGGGACGAGGTCGCGCAACATCGTCGTCAAGATCGGCGGAGAGGTCGTGGGATCGGGCGAGGCCGCGCTGCTCGCAGCCGACCTCCGCGAGCTGCAGGCCTCCGGCGCGCGGATCGCGATCGTCCATGGGGGCGGGCCGCAGGCGACCGAGTTGCAGAAGCGGCTCGGCTTGCCGACGACCCAGGTCGCCGGGCGCCGGGTCACCGACGCCGCCACCCTCGATGTCATGAAGATGGTCGTGGCCGGCAAGCTCAACGTCGATCTGTGCGCGAGCCTGCTCGCTGCCGGCCTCTCACCGGTCGGGCTGCACGGCGCCTCGGGTCACGTCGTGCGCGCGATCCGCCGCACGCCGATGGTGTATCCGAGCGCAGGTCCCGACCCGGTGGATCTCGGGCTCGTCGGCGACATCACCGGGTTCAACCTGGGACTGCTCGAGACCCTGTGGTCGGCCGGGTACCTGCCGGTCATCGCGTGCCTCGGGGCCGATGCCGAAGGTGGCATCTACAACATCAACGCGGACCTCGTCGGCAATCAGCTCGCCGCCGCGCTCCATGCCGAGCGGCTGTTCCTCGTGACCTCCACGCCCGGGGTGCTGCGTGACGTGAGCGATCCGGCGTCTCGCCTGACCCGGCTCAGCTGTGCCGAGGCGCGCGCAGCGATCACGAGTGGCGTCGTGACCGGCGGCATGATCGCGAAGCTCGAAGAGGCGATGGCGGTGGTCGATCAAGGGGTCGGCGCGATCCACATCCTCGGCAAGCTCGCCGCAGGCGATCTGGTGCGCGCCATTGCCGAGCCCGGTTCGGTCGGAACCACGCTGGTCTCGTAGGCTACTCGGCCGGAAGATCCGACGGCGGCCGAGCGGATCGCATCACCTGGGTCGTCGTGCGGCCGCGCCATTCGAGCGGGACGACCACGCGGAACGTCGAGCCCTTGCCGATCGCGGACTCGAGCTCGACCTCGGCACCGAGCAGATCGGTGAGCCGGGCCACGAGCGCGAGCCCGAGCCCGACGCCTCCATAGCCCTTGGTGTCACCCCGCTGGGCCTGGCGGAACGGCTCGAAGATCGAGGACTGATCGTCGGGAGCGATGCCGATGCCGGTGTCGATCACCGCGAGCTCGACCATGTCGCCACGCCTCCGCGCCGAGATCGTCACGACGCCAGCCTCGGGCGTGAACTTCACCGCGTTCGCGAGCAGGTTCACCAGGACGTGCGCGAGCCAGCGCTCGTCGGACTGCACGACCGGGAGGTCGGGTTCGAGGTCGACCTCGAGCGCCAGCTGCTTGGTGCCGATGACCCAGGATACCGACGCGGTGACCCGCTCGATCAGCGCCGCGAGATCAACGGGCCCCGGCCGCGCGTCGATCTTGCCCGCCTCGGCGCGGGTCAACTGGAGCACGTCATCGACGAGGCCGAGCAACGACTGCGCGCTGCGCTTGATCGCGGTGCACGCCTCGCGCTGCTTGTCGGTGACCGGGCCATAGACCCCGGCCGCGATCACATCGGCGAGTCCCTGGACGCCGTGGATCGGCGTGCGGAGCTCGTGCGTCATCGACGCCACGAACTGGCTGCGCTGCGTCGCCGCCTGGATCAGCTGCGCCGTGCGCTTCTCGAGATCGGCCTCCTTGCGGCGGAGCAGCCGCAACGTCGCCGCGCAGAACCACGCCGGCACGCCGACGACCATCGCGCAGTACGCGATCGTGGTGATCGTCAAGCCGACGCTCGGAGCATGACCTGGATCGCCGAGCGTCGGCGTCGGCGGCAACACGCCGGCCGCCATCAGGATCATCATGGTCGAGAAGCTGACGACGATGAACGTCGCCATCAGGATCGTGACGCCGAGGTTCGAGAGCAGCGAGAGGACGGCGACGACGATGACGTACGCAGCCAGCAGCGGGC
>JAGSPR010000602.1 GCA_018262455.1 Deltaproteobacteria bacterium
ACGGTGATCGAAGCCCTCGAGACGATCGGCGTTGGTCGCGCACGAGCACTCGAAGGAATCGTCGTGCTGCACGATCCACGGCCCGGGACTGCCTACCAGTACATGCTGGTCGTTCGTCCATCGCCGATGCCGTTGGATGTGGCCGACCGCCTCGACCTCCCCCCGGCGGAGCTCGTGTGGGGCCCGGGGGATCCGCCCGAGCGTAGTGTCCAGCTGCTCGATCGGGCGCAGCTCGGCGCCACAGGCGATGACGACCTGACACCGGTACACGACGAGCGTCCGTACTTCTTTCAGAACACCAAGGGCCTGCGAGCAACCGCGCTCGCACAACCGGGTCGGTTGTGGGTCCTGGCGGGCGCGATCCTGCTCGTACTCGTCCTGCTGGTCGAGCGCGGCCGCGACGCACGCTCGTTCCTCCGCCCGGCAGCCGTCGCGACCGGCCTCGGGGCCGCGTTTCTGTGCGTCGAGCTCGCGCTCATCCAGCGGTTCACGCTCGCTGCTGGCGGTTCGCTGTATGCCGTGTCCTTCGTCCTGTTCAGCTTGCTCGCCTGGAGCGCCGCTGGCGCGCTGCTGCTGGGCGGCCGGTGGCGTCGTCTCGACCGCGGCGTTTCGTGGGCATGTCTGGCGGCCGGGCTCGCGGTCGCCTCGACCGCTCTGCTCGTGCGGGACCTCGAGTGGCTCGACTCTGTCGGAAGTGACGCCGGCCGACTGCTGCTGATCACGGCGATCCTCGCGCCCGCCGGGCTCGCCATCGGCGGTCCGTTTCCGGTGCTCCTCGCCCACCACGGCGAGCCCGCTGGTCGCATCGCCCGCTTGTGGGCGATCAACGGAGCCGGGTCGGTGGCCGGCGGAATCGTCGCTGTGCTCGCGTTGCGGGTCGCGGGCTCGACGGACGCCCTCTTCCTCGCCGCCGGACTGTATCTGGCGGCGGCGGCGATCGCGCCCGCTGCAGACCGGACGTCGACGCGGTGACGCTGCTCTGCGAATGACCTGCGTTGGATGACGAGTCCTTGCTGCTGACGGACGAGTTCCGTCGTTCATGCGTGTTGCAGCTCGGTCGATTGTCGGCCGGAGCTCGCGATGTTCCGCTACGATGCGTCGCGTGTGGCGCTGGTTGTTCGCCCTGGTCTTCGCGGGCGCATGCGGTTTCGAGCTTCCGGCGCACGGCCTTCCGACCAGCATCGACGCGTCCACCGACGGCGCCGCGCAGCTCGACGACGGGCCCACGGACTCGACGTCGGACGTCACGCCGGATTCGATGCCGGACGCGCCTCCCGACGCGCCTCCCGTGTGGACCGATGTCGAGACCCGCCAGATCCCGTGCTCGGGTGCGAGCGTCACGTCGACCACGGTCCTCCTCGCGGGCGTGACGTATCGACTACGCGGGAGTGGCGTGTGCACCGTCAACAACACCAACAACTCTCAGGGCGACCCGGAGTGGCACTACTTCAACATCGGCACGCCGCGCGACACCGAGGCCAGCGTCGACAACGGGATCGCGATCGATGACGACACCCCCGGCCCGAGCAAGCTGCCGAGCTGGGGAGCCTACTCGTCGGTGCACACCTATTCCGTCGACTGGATCGGCGCTGGCGCCGCGATCACCGCGCGCTATCACGACTCGAACTACTCGAACAACGTGGGCTCGTTGTCCCTCGTGATCCAGGCGCTGCAGTAGACCGCGCCGCGCTGGCGGGCAGCGCCCGCGCCGGATCCGTTCTGGCTCGCGTGACTCGCGCCCCGAGGCTGGCGGCGCACGTCATCAGCGCGTGACGAAGCCGTCGGCGTCGATCTGGCACGTGCCGTTCGGGCTCGAGCTCTCCGCGGTGACCCTCAGCGACAGGCCCTTGAGTGCGGTCGTCGCGCCGAAGGGTGTGAGGTTCGCCTGTTCGAACCGGTAGAAGCTGAATGTCGACCTGACGTCGCCGATGATGCAGTCGTCGCCGGGCACCAGATCGGCGAGATTGCCATTGTCGGACACGTTCAGCGCGATCGGGCAGCTGGTATCGGTGGTGGCGAGATCGGCATCGGTGCCGTGCGTGATGACCTGAAGCGAGCCCGTGAGGTCCTTCATGGTCGTGGTGGGCGTGCCCCCGACGGTGCACGTCGTGGTGACCGTGCCGTCGTGAAAGGTCCACGTGCCGACGAAGGCGTCGGCGGGATCGTCGGAGGTGCAGCTCGTGAGGTTGAGAGCGGCGAACAGGACAAGCGAACGCATGGACGCCGAATATAGCCCTCGCAGCGCGAGCGAGTCCTGCCGGGGTTGCTCGAACGGGCTCGCGTCGGTGCAACGCCCGACTTCGGCCGCGTAGGCCTCGGCAGCGTCTACTGGAGCGACACGACGATGACGTCGGACGCCGGATGCTGGAACACGGTCTCGGCGCTGATGCTCGGACCGATGTACGACTCGTCCGCGCCGGACATGTTCGTCGTGGTGAACGTGTCGGAGTAGTCCGCGTGTGCGGTCAACGGGCCCGGAGGCACGAGCGCCGGCTGCTCGCACGCGAGCGTCGGACGACACCCATCCTCGATGACGCTCCAGTCGGTCTGATCCCACGAGAAGTCGAGCCACGCGCCCGGCATGATCTCCGCGACCTGCGCGATCGATCGTCCGCACACCGCGCACGAAGGACACGTCGCACAGTTGCAGATCTCGCACGTGTCCCGTCCCACCGCGACGCCACCGGGCTTCAGGATGGCGGTGACCTCCTGTCCGCTCCAGCCGCTCGCCTGGACGTACAGCATCCGGGTCCCGTCGTTCCGCACGCGGATCGTCAGGGTGCCCGGTGGCACGAACGGATCGCCCGCGTCCACCGCGGCATCGGGATTCGTCGAGGCGGGGCGTGATCCGCAGGCCGAGCTGCCAACGAGCACGAGCCCGAGCACGAGCAACACGAGCAGCCGACGGCCCATGATCCAAGGATGCCACGCCTGGCGCGGCTGCGGTGCGTGTATCGGGGGCCGACCCAATAGGGTCAGACCCCTCTGAGGTCGAAGCGGTCGAGGTTCATGACCTTGGTCCACGCCGCCACGAAGTCGTCGACGAAGCTCGCCTGCGCGTCCGCGCTACCGTAGACCTCCGCCAAGGCGCGGAGCTGCGAGCTCGAACCGAAGACAAGGTCGACACGGGTGCCGATCCACCTCGGTGCCCCGGTCTTGCGATCGCGGCCTTCGAACACGTCCCTGGCGTCCGACACCGGCTTCCACTCCGTGCCCATGTCGAGCAGGTTGATGAAGAAGTCATTGGTCAGCGCGTCCTGCCGCCGGGTCAACACGCCCTCCTTGGACTGCCCGACGTTGGTGTTCAGGACACGCAGTCCACCCACGAGCACCGTCATCTCGGGCGCGGTCAGCGTCAGGAGCTGCGCCTTGTCGATCAGCAGCTCCTCGGAGGTCATGGCGTAC
>JAGSPR010000282.1 GCA_018262455.1 Deltaproteobacteria bacterium
GAAGGCCTTCTGTTCGGGACCGCCGCGTATGACGCGTGGATCGAGGATGGCAGCTGATGCGGCGGTGTTCAGTACCCGCGTAAGCCCGCCAAGTGACGTGGTCCAACCGTTCCGCAACCGTTCCGCAACCGTCCCAAACGCCGTCTAAGTGGTGGAGATTAGGGGGATCGAACCCCTGACCTCGTGAATGCCATTCACGCGCTCTCCCAGCTGAGCTAAATCCCCGTTCTGACCAGGCGGTTTCTACAAGCCTGCTCGAGTCATGTCAAGCGTCGCCCTCGGTCGGCGGCTTGGCTGGCACGTCATCGGGGTGCATGTAGTCGGCGAGGTCGTCGTCGTTGTCGAACTGGATCCCCCCCTTGCGGTGCGGATCGCGCGGCAGCGACTTCTGGCCGGGTGCGGTGGAGGGCAGGGGATCGGCCGGATCGTCGGGATCGGCCGCGGCCTCGACGCCAGGCGGGCGCCACACGTGGGCGGGCCGGATGCGCTGCGTGGGCCGGGTCCAGCGGCCCGACGACACGGTGCCATCGTCGGACGCCGGCGCGTGCTTCGAGCCGCGCTCGTCGAACCGGCTGCGCGGTGGGCGGGCACCGGCTGGCTCGTCGGCCACACCCTCGGCGGCGTCGAGCTCGTCGAGCTGACGGACCAGCGCCTGGGCCTCGGGTAGCTCGGCGATGTCGATCTCGCCGTCGCGGATCAGGCCGAGGACGATCTCGCCAAGCTCGGCGACCGCCTCCTGACGCCGACGGCCGGCGCGAACCTCGTCGAGCTTGGAGCGGCCTTCGCCGACGGTGTTGGCGATCGCGTCGCGTACCACTCCCGCCTGCTCGAGCGTGGTTCGCAGCAGGGTACCGAGCGTGCCGCGGGGAGGCTTCCATCCTGAGGGGCGCCGAGCCATGTCGCCACGTTATACCCGGCTTTCACCGGCGACCACTCTGCGCTACCGTTCCGCGGAGATGCCGCCGCGCAGCCTGCTTGTCGGTCTGCTCGGTGGACTGCTCGTTGCGCTGGCCGGCTGTCCGCCTCAGGATCTGCCCGCGTCACGGATTCCCCCGGTGTCGACGGGCAAGGTTAGGGTCCGGGTGTTCACCGAGCCGTCACCGGTCCGGATCCTCGCGTCGGCAGGGCGCTTCGTGTTCGTGGCGACCGACGGGGATCTCGAGCGCTGGGATGGCGAGGGTGGGGTGCTGCCGCTGTCGGCGGAGCACGGGCTGTCGGGCAGCCAGATCGTCGCGCTCGCACCCGATGTCGATCGGCGCTGGGTCTGGATCCTCACCGAAGGCGGGCTCGGCCACTACGACGTCAGCGCCGAGGTGTATCAGGATCTCCCGTCACCGCTGGCGAGCATCGGGGTGGACTTCGCCCTGCTCGCGAAGGAGGGCGCGAGCCTCGCCCCCTCCACCGACGGCGGCGTCTGGCTGGGCACCGTGCGCGGCCTGGTCCATGTCAGCGCGCAGGGCGGCTGGACCACGACGCCCCTCAAGGATCCGATCCGCAACCTCGCGCGCGATCACGCCGGCTGGCTGTGGATCGCGACGAAGGGCGGGCTCATCACCCGCAAGCCGACCGGAGAGACCGTCCGGATCGGGCCGGCCGATGGGTGCGCCGTCGTCGATCCCCGGCTGCTCGTCGAGCTTCCCGATGATCGCATGCTGGTGATCGGCGCCGACGAGAACGGCCGCGAGCGACTCGCGTTCGGCAAGCAGCTGCAATGGACGACGTATCGCGCGCTGCCCGAGCTGAAGTGGGACGCGGCGGCGCGGCGCGGCACCGGCGCGGTGGTGATGTCGGGCGAGCGCGTGTACCGGATCGCGCCCGCCGATCCCGCAGCGGTGCGTCCGCTCGCGCGCGATGGCCTGCGCCTCGTGCCGCTCGCCGGCGGTGCCCCCGGTGCCCCCGGTGCCCCCGGTGCTCCCGGTGCCTCCGAGTGGATGATCGATCCCGTCGATCTCGTGGTGCCGCCAGGTGCGGTGTCGCTCGCCTCGGTCGACGATCAGCTGCTGATCGGCACCCGCGACCTCGGCACGGCGCGCTACCGCGATGGCGATCAGCGTCCCCGCGACTGGCTCCGCCGCCGCCAGATGTTCCTGGATGCGACGACGCTGTCGGTCGCGTGCTCGAAGGCGACTGACTGCTGGATCGCCACCGGCACCCGCCAGGCGTGGCACTGGACCGACGATCGGTTCGTGCCCGGCGGACCGGATCAGGTGGTGCTCGCGGTCGTCCGTGATCCGTCGGGCCCGATCTACGCGCTCCACCGCGCGGCCGGCGAGACGTCGATCGGGCTGTCGCGGATCGATTCGACCGGGTGGACGGCGCTGCCGAAGGTCGCGCTCGTCACCGCGGGCACCGCGCCCGAGATCAGCTTCGCGCGGTTCGCCGCCTCGGGCTCGCTGTGGGTCGGGTTGCGCTATCGCGACGGTGCGGAGACGCACTCGTACGGCATCGCGATCATTGATCCCGTGACCGGCAAGGTCGCGTATCACCGCACGCAGCCAACCGACCCACCGGGGGACAAGAAGCCGAAGATGCTCCCGATCCCGATCGGCGTCGTCGATGGCGATCTGCGCGGTGACACGGCCTGGTTCGCGACCCATGAGGGCGTCGCGCGGCTCGCCAACAACAAGGTCGAGGTCTGGACCGAGGCGGATGGCCTGCGCTCCGAGATCGCGCGCGCGGTGACGATCGCCGCCGACGGCACGGTGATCGTCGCGACCGCGGCCGGTGCCGGTCGCTGGGATGGCAAGGCGTGGGACTTTCCGCCGGCGCTCAGCTTCGCGATCAACGACGTCGTCGCCACCCGGAACGGCCAGGTCTGGATGGCGACCGAGCGAGGCATCGCGGCGTGGGACGGCAACAAGGTCCGCCGGGTCGACATCCGCCGCGGCCTCGCCGAGAACACCATCATCGATGTCGCCGCCGACCAATTCGATCGGATCTGGGCGCGCGGCCCCGGCTCGCTGACGCTGATCTCTCAGTGATCATGGCGGAAAGCGTGTGGGCAGCAGCGCACACAGGTTCGCCGGTCCGACCGTCGTGATCTCGGCCTGATTCCGGCCCGCCAAAAGTTGCCCGGCCACCCGCGATCCGTAACGTCGACCTACGGTGTCCAGGGTCGCGGATATGCACGTTCCACCGGCGTTCCGGCGGTGGAGCGTCCGGCTCGGCCTTGCCATGGTCGTCGCGATCGTCATTGGCTACGCGCCCGGCGAGATCCTGCGCCACGATCCGCGGGCGGCGAAGCTGCAGACCCAGATCGAGGAGCTCGACGTCGAGGCGCGCGCGCTGATGACCGACAACCTCACGCTCGCCCGTGACATCCACGCGCTCCAGACCGACGTCGGCGCGATCGAGGACCGCGCACGTGCGGACCTCGGCATGGTGTATCCCGACGAGATCGTCCTGCGCGTCGAGCGGCCCGCAGCGGTGCCCGCCCCGATCCCACCTCCCGCGCCCCCGCGGGGTGCCCCGTGACCATGCGCGCGCTTCGCCGTGCGCTGCGCCGCGCGGGCAAGGTCTCGGTCGGCGCGGTCGCCGGGGCGGTCGCCTGCGCGGTGGTCGCGGTCGGCGGCGTCGATGGCGCCGCGCTGCTCGCGGACAAGCCGAGCCTGGTGATGACGATGGTCGCGGTCGGCTGCCTCGTGCTCGTCGCGACCGCCGTGATCCGCCGGGTCCAGTTCGTGCCGCCGTCGGCGCGCGCCCAGCGGATCTCGTTCTGGCTGGCCGCGGCCACCGACCTGGCGGATCTCGAGCTCGCACTCACCCTCGTCGGCGGCGCGCACGTCGTGATCGCGATGACCGGCGGGCTGACGTCGCCCGCGTACCCGCTGCTCTACGGCATCGTCGCGTTCGCGATGACCGTGCTCGCGCGCCCCGGCGCGGTCGCCACGATCGGCGCTGCCCTGCTGCTCGAGGCCGCGCTCCTCGTCCGCACCGGCGTCACCGACCGCGCGATCCTCGGCTCGGCGATCCACGTCGCGTGCCTCGCCGGTGCGGCGCTCGCACACGCGCTGCTGCTCCGCGGGCTGACGGCTCGCTACCGGCGGCGCCGCGCCGCGCGGCTCGACGAGGAGCTGCTCGCGCTCCGCGACTCCGCGCGTGACTACCGCTTGATCGCGGCCGCGCTCGGCCCCGGCAGCCGTGCGCCGCGCGGGCGCGACGAGGAGGAGCGCCTGCTCGCGATCGGCGGCGTCGGCATGATCGGCGATGCCGCGAGCTGGGTGCTCGCGACGCTCAAGCGTTCGCTCGGTGCCCGCACCGTCGCCCTGCTCTGGCTCGACGACGATGGCGAGCGGGTCAAGCTCAAGGAGGTGGTGTCCGATGCCGATGACATCACCGAGAACCCGCGGCTGTCCTCGGCCGGCATCCTCGGCGCGGTGATCCGGGATCGCAAGCCGATCTTGTGTGCCGCCACCAAGCCCGGCCAGCTGCCCTACTACGATGGTGGCCGTGCTGGGGTCGCGCTGGTCGCGGTGCCGATCATCGAGATGGGTCACCTGCGTGGGATCCTGGTCGCCGATCGCGACACCGCGTTCACCGAGGCCGATCGCGATCTGCTCGCCGATGCGACCTCCCAGATCGTGCGCGTCGTCCAGGCCGAGCAGGTGTTCCGCGCGGTCGAGCGCGCGAAGTACGAGCACGAGCGGTTCTATCAGGCGACCGCGATGCTCGGCCGCGCGTTGACCGTCGAGCAGGTGATGGAGACCGCGTTCGATGCGACGGCCGCGATCGTCGATTACGACGCCGCCTCGATCGCGCTGTACGAGAAGGACAAGGCGCGCCACCGGGTCGCGGCCGTTCGCGTCGGCCCGGGTGGCGAGGGCATGATCGATCCGAAGCAGCTGCTCGACCTCGAATTCAAGGACAACGCCGGGCTCGCGTCGATGGTCGTCAAGAACCGGCATTACCTCCCGGCAGGCGGCGAGCCGCGCGAGGTGTCGGCACCGATCTACACCCGCAAGGTGAAGCTCGAAGACGCCAAGTCGCTGCTCGTCCTGCCGCTGCTCGCCGCCGACGAGGCGATCGGCACGCTCACCCTCGTGTCACGGACGGAGAAGCGGTTCGGCAAGGACATCCGCGAGATGCTGTCGGTGATCGCGAACCAGGTCGCGGTCTCGCTCGAGAACGGCTTCCTCTACAAGAAGATGGAGACGATGGCCACGACCGATGGCCTCACCGGGCTCACCAACCACCGCACGTTCCAGCAGCGGTTCCAGGACCTCATCGAGCGCGCCCAGCGCCAGAACGGCAAGCTCGCGGTCCTGCTGTGCGACATCGACTTCTTCAAGAAGGTCAACGACGGCTACGGTCACCCGGTCGGCGACGAGGTGCTGCGCCGCGTCGCGCGGGTGCTCCAGGAAGTCCCGCGCAAGATCGACATCCCGGCGCGCTACGGTGGCGAGGAGTTCGCGATCTTGCTCGACGGCGTCGACGTGGTCCAGGCCCGCGCGGTCGCCGAGCGGATCCGGATCGAGATCAGCAAGGTCGTCGTCGACACCGACAAGGGCCCGCTCTCGGTCACCGAGTCGATCGGCGTGGCCGCGTTCCCCGACGATGGGCGCGATCGCACGGTGCTGATCGAGCGCGCCGACCTCGCGCTCTATCACGCGAAGCACACCGGCCGGAACCGCGTCGTGACGTGGGCCGAAGCGCAGGCCGCGAAGTCGAAGAAGGCGAGCTAGGGGGGACCTGCGGTTTGACAAGCGCGCCGCATCGGCCGATTGTCGCAAGGTGGCGGTCAAGAACTACGTCCTGGACACCAACGTTTTGCTCCACGATGCGCGGGCGTTCTACGCGTTTGCGGACAACAACGTCATCATCCCGATCTACGTGATCGAGGAAATCGACACCTTCAAGAAGGATCAGAACGAGCTCGGGCGCAACGCGCGCCAGGTCGCTCGCCTCCTCGATCAGCACCGGAGCGAGGGCGGCCTCTCGCATGCCCAGCCGATGGAGAACGGCGGCACGATCCGGGTCGCGCTGTCGAAGAGCCCGATCAAGAACCCGAGCTACGACTCGCGTTCGATGGATCAGCGGATCCTCGAGATCGCGCTCGAGGTTCGCGACGCCGATCCCAAGACGCCGACGATCCTCGTCACGAAGGACGTCAACATGCGCGTTCGCGGCGATGCCCTCGGGCTCGCCGCCATCGACTTCGACCCCGAGCGGATCTCGATCGACGAGCTGTATCCCGGCAACCGCGAGTTGCTGGTGCCGGCCGGGACCATCGATCAGTTCTATGTCGACAGCGCCGTCGTGGTCGACGCGCCCGGTCTCCACGCGAACGAGTTCCTCACGCTCAAGGACGACGCTGGCAAGAGCGCGCTGACCCGGTGGGACAAGACCGTCGGCAAGGCCGTGCCGGTCAAGAAGCTGCGGGACGGGGTGTGGGGCATCAAGCCGCGGAACCGCGAGCAGCACTTCGCGCTCGATCTGCTGCTCGACGACTCGGTTCAGTGCGTGACGCTCGTCGGCAAGGCGGGCACCGGCAAGACCTTGCTCGCGATCGCCGCCGGTCTCCAGAAGGTCACCGAGGATCAGGTCTACTCGAAGCTCCTCGTGTCGCGGCCGATCTTCCCGATGGGACGCGACATCGGCTACCTCCCCGGCACCGTCGAGGAGAAGCTCAACCCGTGGATGCAGCCGATCTACGACAACCTCGAGCTGCTGCTCGGGATCACGAAGACCGACAAGAAGGACGGCCGCAGCTACGCCGAGCTCGTGGACCTCGGGTTCATCGAGATCGAGCCGCTGACGTACATCCGCGGCCGCTCGCTGCCGAACGTCTACATGATCGTCGACGAGGCGCAGAACCTCACGCCGCACGAGGTCAAGACGATCATCACGCGTGCCGGCGAAGGCACGAAGATCATCCTGACCGGTGATCCGTACCAGATCGATCACCCGTACCTCGACTCGTCGAACAACGGGCTGACCACGGTCGCGGAGCGGTTCAAGAGCGAGTCGATCGCGGGCCACATCATCCTGACCAAGGGTGAGCGCTCGCCGCTCGCGGAGCTGGCGACGCAGATCCTGTGACCCGGGCGGCGTTCGCGCTCGCGGTGCTCGGCATCGCCCTCGTGCTAACGGCCCGGCCGCTCGGGGCCCAGCGCGAGCCTGGCTGGGAGCTCCGGGTCCCGGACCGGATCGAGGTCCCGCTCGGTGGCAGTGCCATCATGCCGATCGCGATCGCGGTCGATCGCGGGCTCACCGTGTCGAGGGATGGGCCGGTGATCGTCGAGCTCTACGCCGAGCCGGGCCTGGCGATCAAGAAGCGCAGGCTGGGGCGCGCAGACGCCGTCGATCCCGAGGCGGATGCCCCGCGCTTTGCCGTGGCGGTGCACGGAGACGGCGTCGGCGACCACACGCTGAAGCTGCACGTCAAGCTGTGGCTGTGCGGCGGCAAGGCGTGTCGGCCGCTCGACCTCCGCCGGGTCGTCACGATCACGGTGGCCACGCCGGCGGCTCCTGCCGACGCGGGAATCGATGGAATGCCCGATGCCCGACACCAGCCACGCTGAAAGTTTGGGTCGCGAGATCAACTAGTTGGCTGCGATTGGGCCAGATCCGACCGCAGGCTCGTGCGTCGAATCGAGCCATGCTTACCCGCCAGCGCGTCATCTCCTACGGAATCCCCACCGCTGCGGCGGCGACGATCGTCGCGGCTGCGCTCCTGACGTCGGGCGGCAGGCAGTCGCTGCTCGCCAACCCCGGCAAGCCGACGCCGATCGTTCCGAGCCATGTGGTCTCGGGCAGCCACCGGATCGACGTCGTGTTCGCGGTCGACACGACGGGGTCGATGGGGGGGCTGCTCGATGGCGCGAAGCGGACCGTGTGGTCGATCGCGACGCATATTCGCAAGACCGACCCCAACGCCGATCTGAGGATCGGGCTCGTCGCGTATCGCGATGTCGGTGATGACTACGTCACCAAGCCGTTCTTGCTCACCACCGATCTCGACGCAGTCTACAGCGAGCTCGCGACCTACCAGGCCTCGGGCGGTGGTGACACGCCGGAGGACGTCGATGCCGCGCTCGATGACTCTCTCCACAAGATGCCGTGGCGCGCCGACGCCAAGAAGCTCGTGTTCCTCGTCGGGGACGCCCCGCCCGCGAGCCGCGGCGAGGTCCCCAGGTTCGACGTCCTCGCGCGCGAGGCGAGCGAGACCGGCATCGTGATCAACGCGATCCGGTGCGGTGTCGACAACGAGACCGCGAGCACGTTCCAGCGGATCGCCTCGCTCGGTCGCGGCGAGTTCTCGACCATTCACCAGGACGGCGGCGTCCAGCAGATCGCGACGCCGTACGACGACAAGCTTGCCGAGCTGTCGTCGCAGATCGATCGCACCGCGATGGTCGTCGGTGACGACTCGGTCCGCACGCGGTGGGAAGGCAAGATGGCGGCCGCCGAGGCGGCGCCGGCCGCGGCGAAGGCGGATCGGGCCGCGTACTATGCGAACGGGGCCACCGGCGGCATGAAGCGCGGCGAGGACGACCTGGTCGGCGGCGTCGCGACCGGCACGATGACCGTCGATGGGGTCGACCCGGAGAGCCTCCCCGCCGACATGAGGGGCAAGGACAAGGCCGAGGTGAAGGCCGAGATCGACCGCCGCGTCGCCGAGCGCAGGACGCTCCAGAACCAGGTCGAGGACCTCACCCGGCAGCGCGAGGATTTCCTGCTCAAGCAGGCCAAGGGCGGCGAGGCCGGCTTCGACGAGGCCGTGAAGGCCACCGTCGACAAGCAGATCAAGTAGCTAGCCCCCCCACGACCTCTTATTGAAGGGCGCCCTGTCGACCGGGGCGCCCTCGTGCTATTTCGGGGCCAAAGGAGTCCCGAGCAGCTCGGGGCGTAACACCAAAATGCAGTTCAGTGACCTGGGGTTGATCCCTCCGCTCGCGACCGCGGTCGCAGCAGAGGGCTACACCCAGCCGACGCCGATCCAGGCCAAGGCAATTCCGTTTGTACTCGCAGGCCGAGACCTCCTGGGTCTCGCACAGACCGGCACCGGCAAGACGGCAGCGTTCGCGCTGCCCATC
>JAGSPR010000603.1 GCA_018262455.1 Deltaproteobacteria bacterium
GAGGACGCGCAGCAGCTTGGCCTGCATCGCGACGCTGGTGTCGGCGATCTCGTCGAGCAGCAGCGTGCCGCCGTCGGCGACCTCGAACAGGCCGGGGCGATCGCGCTCGGCGCCGGTGAACGCGCCGCGGGTGTGGCCGCACAGCTCGCTCTCGAGCAGCGGCTCGGGGACGGCGCCGCAGTTGATCGCCACGAACGGTCCGGCCTTGCGCGGGCCGTGGTCGTGGAGGGCGCGGGCGACCAGCTCCTTGCCCGTGCCACTCTCGCCGACGATCACCACCGGCAGCGACGTCGCGGCCGCGCGGTCCACGACATCCAGCATACGCACCGTCACCGGCGCACGCCCCACGATCCGTTCGTAGCGATGGCGCAGCCGATCGCGATCCGGCAGATCCGCCTTGACGCGCACGAGCTCGGCATCTCGCTCCGCGAGGTCCGCCGAGAGCCGGACGTTGAGCTGGTCGATCTCGTGGGTCGTGCGCCGCAGGTCGGCGGTCAGGCGCGCGTTCTCGATCGCGATCGCGGCGATGTCGGCGAGCTCGCCGAGCACGCTCGTGGCAGCGTGATCGAACGCGCCGCCCCGCAACCGATGATCGACGTAGATACAACCGGTGACGGTTCCCCGCTGGCGCAGCGGGACCACCAGCACCGAGCGCAGCCGCAGGGCGGCGACCGAGGCCGCCGCACCAAATCGTTCGTCGACGCCGGCGTCCACGGTCACCACGGGCTCGCCGCTCTGCGCCGCGCGCTCGGCGATCGAGCGGCTGACCGAGCCTGCCGCGACCGGGGCGAGGTCGCTGATCGCGAAGTTGCGCGAGACCACCGGAGCGAGCTCACCATCGGGCTGACGGAGCAGCAGGAACCCGCGCTCCGCCGCCGTCAGCTCGATCGCGGTATCGATGACCTCGTCGAGGATGCGTTCGACGCTGGCCTCGGTGTTGAGCCGCCGCGACAGCGTCAGCAGCCGACGCAGGGGGGGGCCGCTCTCCACCGGCGTGACGCGGACCTCGGCCGGCTGCCGCGGCAGCTCGCCAAGATCCGGATCCGAGTCGAGCGCGGCCCGATACGCGGGCGCGGCCACGGCGGTCATCGCGGCGTGCGCGGCGCGGGCGCGATCGGCCTCGCTGCGGGCGAGTCCGTGCTCGTCGCCCCGGCGAGCGAGCTGCGCCGCGATCGCGTGCGCCCGGAACGCACGCTCGAGCCGATCGGCCTCGCCGGCCCGCGTGGCAACCTCACCGCAGGCCCGGGCGAGCGGGATCGCGTCCTTCGGATCGGGCTCGCGGAGCGCGAGCCGGCCGCGCGCAAGCGTCCAGCGATCGCGATCATCGGCGCTCGCACACAGCGCGTCGACGTCGACCTCGCCGTTGCGCTCGCCTGCCTCGGCCAGCGCGATGCAGGCGCTGACCTGCGCATGGGCATCTCCCCGCGCGATGCCGATCGCGAGCGCCTCGCGATAGCAGCGCACCGCGCCGGGGTCATCGCCCTGGCGGCGCGCCACATCGCCGCTGACCAGCAACGCGAACGCGCGCAGGTGGGGGGCGCCTTCGGACCGCGCGAGCGCGGACTCCGCGGCGCTCCGCGCTTCGTCGAGCTGGCCGACCGCGAGCAGCGCGTTGCCTCGATTGAGATCCGCGGCGCACAGCTCGGTCGTCGCCCCGAGCTCGGCGAACACGCGACTCGCGGCGGCGAGCCGGGGCAGGGCATCGCTGGCGCGGCCGCGCTCGGCGAGCACCGTCCCGAGGTTGAGCTCGGCGACGGCGGCCGCGTGGAGCTCGCCGACTTCGCCGAGCTTGCGTGCCGCCTCGCGATAGCGATCGCTCGCGAGGCCAAGCTGGCCACGCTGCTGCGCCACCATCCCGCGCAACGACAGCGCGCGCGCCACGGCCGCGCCATCGCCGAGCGCCGCGCCTCCGAGCTCGAGCGCCGCGAACGCTGTATCCGCATCGTCGAGCTCGCCGAGATAGAACGCGGCCAGCCCGGCGGCTTCGGCCCGCAGCCCCGTCAGCGGAGCCGTCACCGAGCGCGCCACCCGACGCGCGTCTTCATAGCGCGAGCGCGTCACCAGCAGGCGCGCATACGTGCCCGCGACCTCGGCGTGCTGCGATTGCGCGGCATGTAAGCCCGCCAGCACGGCCTCGGCGTCGTCGAGCTCGCCGGCGCGCTGCGCTGCCCGTGCGACCACGAGCTCGGACTCGATCGGATCGGCCCCCGCGCGTGCGGCGTCTCGCGCGAAGGTCGTGGCGTCGCGGTAGGCACCGCTGGCGGAGGCCGCACGTGCCGCGACCAGCCCCGCGCGCGCCGGCGCGAACGGCAGGGCACGGCGAGCGAGCCCCAGGGCACGATCCGGGCGGCCCTGCGCAAGCAGCTGCTCGGCCGTCGCGCATGCGAGCTCGCCACGTACGGGATCGAGCCGGGCGCGCTCGAGCAGCACCGCGAGCTCTGGCGGATCGCTGGCCCCCGACGCGAGCGCGATGCCGGCGAGGTCCTCGAGCGCGCCGACGCCCGCCACGAGCTCGACCGCATCGACGGTCGCGCGATCGATCGCGAGCTCGTCATCGCGCCCGAGCCGGCGCCCGAGCCGGCGCGCGAGCCCGACCCGCTCGAGCTCGGCCACGTCGCCGAGCCCGACCGAGACCTCGCCGCCCTCGGCGCGAAGCGTCGCGAGCACGCGATCGATCCGGGCGTGCCCTCCGAGCGCCGCGAGCGCGGTGGCGATGCGCTGGGCCCCCGCGGATGCCGCACGGAGCGAGCGCGCGCGCAGCTCGATCCCGCCGGCGGACGTGCGAGCGCTCCAGTCCACCGTGAACGGCTCACGCTCGCCAGGCGCGCTGATCGAGCGCAGGAGCTCGACGACCACGAGCGGCAGGCCATCGCTGGAGGCATGAAGCGCCTGCGACCACGCGAGAGGCGGCGACGCGCCGAGCATCCGCTCGGCGAGCGCGCTGACCCCGGCGACATCGAGCACCGGGACGTGGTGGACCACGCCGGCGACCTCGCGCTGCGACCACCGATCCACGATCGCGATCACCGGATGCACGTCGGACGATTCGCTCGCCGGCCGGCGCCCTGGGGACGATCGCGCGAGTGCCCCGACGAGCTCGTCGGCCCGCGGATCATCGACGAGATCGAGCACCACGCGCGCGGTCGCACCCCGGCTGGCACGTGCCAGCTGCTCGAGCCAGCTGCGGGCCGTCGTGCCGGCAGGCACGGCGAGCACCGCCGCCACCTCGTCGAGCGTGCCCGCGATCAGCGGCAGCGCCGGTCTGCCACGCGCGACCTCGTCGAGCTGGCGGTGACGGATCGCGGCATCGACCAGCGCGCGGGCGCCCGAGCCCGCAGAGCCGACGACCACGAGCACCGGTTCGGTGGTCGCGAGCGCCGCCGCGAGCTC
>JAGSPR010000071.1 GCA_018262455.1 Deltaproteobacteria bacterium
CGAAGGACGGCGAGGTGATCGAGATCGGCACGGTCGACAAGGACGTCCCGGTCGTCCTCGTGCGCCAGCCAGCCGCCGGCCCGCCGTCCAAGCATGGCGGGAAGCAAGCCAGCTACGCCGAGCTCGTCGATGATCTCGCCGTGGTCTCCGAGGTCGCCGAAGTGATGGTCGCCGACAAGGTGGGCTTCGTCACCGTGACCCAGCCGCAGAGCCTCGCGGCGTCGTACCAGCGACTCGCGGATGCCAAGTTCAGTGGCCGGCTCGAGCTCGGCGGCAAGACGCACGCGTTCGGTAACCCGGTGCCGCCCGGCGCCACGCTCGACCCCAAGCCGCTGTCCGAGCCGGGCGCGCAGCTCCTGGTCGTTGCGCCCGAGGCGACCGTGCAGGCGATGCCGCTCGCGATCCTCGGGCTCGGTGGCGGCGCCGCCGGGCTTGGCCTGCTCGTCCTCGTGTTCGGCATGATGGCCGGACGCAAGCAGCTCGAGCCAGCCCCTCCGGGGATGCCGGCGGATGGATCTACGAAGCTGGCGGAGGCCCAGGGCGTCGCGACGGGGACGAGCACCATCACGCCGGGCGGGTCGATCGGGCGCTGGGAGGTGAAGAAGCGGCTCGGATCCGGCGGGATGGCCGACGTCTATCTCGCGCAGAGCAAGGGCGAGGCCGGCTTCGAGAAGCTCGTCGCGATCAAGGTCATGCACGCCCACCTGGCCCGCAACGAGCGCTCGGTCGAGCAGTTCCTCGACGAAGCCCGCCTGGCGGCCCGCATCCACCACCCCAACGTGGTGGCGATCCAGGACCTCGGCAAGATCGGCGACGAGTACGTCATCGTGATGGACTACGTCGACGGTGTCGATCTCGAGCGCCTGCTCACGTTGGCGCGCACCGCGAATCGCTCGGTCCCGCTCGACGTCGGGCTCGGCATCCTGTGCCGGATCTGCGATGGCCTCAACGCGGCGCACATCGCCACGGGCCCCGACGGATCGCCGCTCGAGATCGTCCACCGCGACGTGAAGAGCGCGAACGTGCTGATCTCGCGGCAGGGTGGGGTGAAGGTGGTCGACTTCGGGATCGCCAAGGCCGCCACGCAAGGGCACCTCACAGCCGCCGGCGAGACCAAGGGCACCCCATCGATGATGGCGCCCGAGCAGCGCGTCGGCGATGTGGTCGATGTGCGCGCCGATGTCTACGCGGTCGCTGCCGTTGGCTTCGAGATCCTCACCGGCCACGCCGTCAACCTCGACCTCGCCGCGCTCGCGCACCTCGGCCTCGACAACTGGCCGCACCTGCCGCTGCCTTCGAGCCTGCGTCCGAGCCTGCCCACCGAGCTCGACGAGATCCTGCTCCGCACGATGTCGTTCGAGCGCGAGAAGCGGCCGGCGGATTGCCTGGCGCTCGAGGCCCAGCTCGAGGCCGTCATGAAGAGCCATGGGCTGGGCGCCACCGACAAGGACATCGCGCGCTGGGTCGAGAGCGAGCTGCACCTGCAGGAGCCCGAGCTCGACGGCACGACGTCGCTGGACGGCAGCAAGCCGATCGACGTGACCCAGGGTTAGAACCTGACGACCGCGGTGACGCCCGCACCGCGTGGCGACACGGTCGGCGTCACCCGCACCGCCCGCTCGTGCGTTGCCGGTTCGTCCTTGTCGGTCGCGAACTTGATGACGGCGCCGATCGCGAGCGCACCGGCGACCCCGAAGCTGAGCCGCGCGAGCATCTGGTAGCGCTCGCCTTCGGCGATCAGGTCGTCGTAACGAGCCTTCGTCCGGGCATCGAACACCGGCGGCGTGCCGCGCAGCCCGACGTAGAGATCGTCGACGTCGCTCTCGGAGGCGTTCGCCGAGTACGCGAGGACGGAGCCCACCGTGAGGCTCGCGATCGAGCCGCCGACGAGGATCCACGCGACTCGATGCCTGCCGCCCGCCGGGATCGGGGGCGGGGCAGTGACTGCCGAGCCGCCTCCGGGGACCTCCGCGGGGACGGCGGCCCCCCCGGCATCGCTCGTTGCCGCGCTCCCTGCGGCGCTCCTGGTGTCGGGGCTGGCACTGCCCGCGCTGCCGGTCTCGGGGGCAGTCACATCCGGGTTGCCGCCGCAGGCCGTGATCCGCTGCCGGGTCAGGGTGGTGAACGTCTCCGACGGCCTGGATTCGTGGAGGTAGCGCCGATAATAGATCAGCGCCACATCACACTTGCCAGCGCGCTCGTGCGCGCTGCCGATCTTGTAGAACAGCACCGGGTCCTTCGTGATCTCGTAGGCGGCGCTGTAGTCGCGCGCGGCGTCGACGAACCGGGCCTCCGCCATCGCGAGCTCGGCGGACTTGTAGAGCTCCTTCGCGCGCGCATAGTCCGGTGCATGGTCCGGTGCCGGCTGAGCCTGGCTCGTGCCCAGCCCGGCCGGTCCAGCGGCGACCGTCGCGAGGAGCACCGCGGCCACGACGCTGGAGACTGCGCGCATGCCACGATTGTAATGCAAGGCGGCCACAGACTCATCCTCCGTTAGCTTCTTGGTGGTGCTC
The DNA here is from genome assembly GCA_018262455.1 of Deltaproteobacteria bacterium. The sequence continues at coordinate 2,514 of JAGSPR010000071.1, forward strand.
CCAGCCTCGCCGTTCTGCGCTATACCGCCGTCGGAGTTTTCCATGGCCAAGATCGATCAGGTCCGCAACCTCGGCGTGGTCGCCCACATCGATGCCGGGAAGACCACCGTCTCGGAACGTTTCCTGTTTCACGCGGGCAAGATCCACAAGGTTGGAGAGGTCCACGACGGCGAGACCGAGATGGACTGGATGGAGCAGGAGCGCGAGCGCGGCATCACGATCACCGCCGCCGCGACGACGTTCGAGTGGAAGAAGCACGAGATCCACCTGATCGACACGCCAGGCCATGTCGACTTCACGATCGAGGTCGAGCGCAGCCTGCGCGTGCTCGACGGGGCTGTGGTGGTGTTCTGCGGGGTCGCCGGCGTCCAGCCCCAGTCCGAGACCGTCTGGCACCAGGCCGACAAGTTCAAGGTCCCGAGGCTCGCGTTCATCAACAAGCTCGACCGCGTCGGGGCCTCGTTTCCGGCAGTGATCGCCGACATCCGCGATCGCCTCGGGGCCAACGCGGTCGCGATCCAGCTGCCGATCGGCGTCGAGGACGCCTTCGAGGGCGTCCTCGATCTCGTCCGCCAGAAGGCGATCATGTTCACCGGGGAGGTCACCGATACCCCCGAGGTCGTCGACATCCCGCCGGAGCTCGCGGGCGTGGCGGCCGAGGCCCGCGACCAGATGATCCAGGCGCTCGCCGACCTCGATGACGGGATCGCGATGAAGTACCTCGAAGGTCAGGAGCTGACGGTCGCCGAGCTCGACGCCGCGATCCGCAAAGCGACGATCGCGGTGAAGATGGTGCCCGTGCTCGGCGGCACGGCGCTGCGCAACAAGGGCATCCACCCGTTGCTTGATGCGGTGATCGCGTACCTGCCATCTCCGGCGGATGTTCCGCCGGTGCAGGGTGTCGATCCTCGGTCGATCAAGGCGGGGCAGGCGGAGGAGAAGATCACCCGCTCGCCCAAGAACACCGAGCCGTTCGCCGCGCTCGCGTTCAAGATCGCGATGGATGAGGGCCGCAAGGTCGTCTTCATGCGGATCTTCAGCGGCACGATCGAGCCGGGTCACGAGGTGCTGAACGTTCGCACCAACAAGAAGGAAAAGATCGCGCGGCTGTTCCATGTCCACGCGAACAAGCGCGAGCGGCTCGAGAAGGGCGTCGCCGGCGAGATCGTCGCCGCGGCTGGCCTCAAGGACGCGACCACCGGTGACACGCTGTGCGATCCGAAGGCGCCGATCTTGCTCGAGCGCATCGATACCTACGAGCCTGTCATCTCGCAGGCGATCGAGGCCGAGAACGCCGCCGCCAAGGAGCGCCTCGACTTCGCGCTTGGCAAGATGGCTGAAGAAGATCCGACCTTCCGGGTCCGCGAGGATGCCGACACCGGCCAGACCCTGATCGATGGGATGGGTGAGCTCCACCTCGAGATCATCGTCGACCGGATGAAGCGCGAGTACGGCGTCCAGGCGCGCGCGGGCAAGCCGCAGGTCGTGTATCGCGAGACCGTGCTCGGCGAGGGCGAGGGCCACGCGGTGTTCGAGCGCGATCTGAAGGAGCAGGCGATCTACGGCGAGGCGTGGTGCAAGGTGCGCAGCCGGCCCCGCGGATCCGGGATGGACTTCCAGCGAAGTCTGCCGGCCTCGGCGATCCTGCCCGAGAACATCGTCAGCGCCGCGATGCAGGGCCTGAAGGACGCCTCCTCCAGCGGTCCCGATGGCTACCCGCTCGAGGACGTCGAGGTCACGCTGACGGGTGTCCAGCTGCGCGACGGTGCGAACGGCGAGATCGGCGCGCGCGCGGCCGCTGCGGAGGCGTTCCGGCGCGCGGTGCAGGCCGCGAGTCCATCGCGGCTCGAACCCATCATGGCGGTCGAGGTCACCGTGGATGACGAGTTCCTCGGCGCGGTGATCGGCGATCTCAACCAGCGGCGGGGTCACGTCCAGGATGTCGGGTCGCGCGGCATCAAGCGGCTCGTCACGGCACACGTCCCGCTACGGAACATGTTCGGCTACTCGACGCGGTTGCGGAGCCTCACCGAGGGCCGCGCCACGTTCTCGATGCTGTTCCACGCCTACGACACGCTGCAGTCGGCCAGCTAGCGCGCGCAGTTGAAGATCTGTTCTTCGCCGGTGTTGCCGCTTACCAGCTGGCAGGCGTTCGGGCTGGTGCAGTTCTGTTCGAACACGATCTGCAGCGGCAGCAGCATGTCGTAGGTCGGGCCGGTGGTGACGGCGGGGAAGTTCAGATCGAACAGCGCTGCTGGAGGCACCGCCACGCCCCCTCCCAGGACGAGCACCGGGTCGATGGATCCTTCGAGGGTCACGTCGAAGTTGCACATCGCGGTCAGGTTCTCGGTCGAGAGCTGGATCGTGTGGCCATTGGACGACAGGTCGACGGTGTGACCGAACCCCAGCTGGTCGAGCGCGCTGAGCAGGGGCAGATCGGAGCACAGGCGCTTCGCGACGCTCAGATCGACGTGCGCGACTGATGGGAGGTTAGCGCACGGGAGATAGTCCATGGTGTTCGGGTCGAGCTCGACGCCGAATTTGCAGCTCAGGTGAGTCGTCTCCGGCCCCCTCAGCGCGGCTGCCGCGCACTGCTGATTGAAGTTGAGGCTGCACTGCGTGCACACCGCGCTCGGCACGCAGATGTTGGTCGGGCCACACGCGGTCTGGCCGGCGGGATTCTCGCTGCAGGCCGGCCCCCCGAACATGCAGGCCTGGAGCTGGTTGTCGGACACGGTCGGAAATGGCGCGACGCAGGTCGGGTTGCCGGGATCGGCCGCGAACCCCGCGACCAGGTGACCGAGCGGATCGCACTCGGGCTGGAACGCGATCTCGTCGCAGTCCGGGTCGGACTCGGGGACGATGAACACCGGACCGCGCGACGTGTGGTAGTCGTCGACCCCGACGCAGCCGATCTGATCGGTCCTGCGCCAGACCTGGACCCCCGCCTCGGCCACATCGCCGGGACGGGTCGCTTCGAGGTCTGCGGCGGGCTCGAGTGGCGTGACATAGCGGACCGGGTGCCTGGAGAGATCGATCTCCGCGAGCACGGCGGCTGCCGTCACGGTCTCGCCCGTGGTGCCGAGCGCGATGATCTGCAGCTGGCCTTCTCCCGCCTGGAGCTGGAAATAGGCCGAGCCATCGGTGACCTGCGCGCTGTAGCTTCCGTCCTCGTCGTCGCGAAAGTACACGTCGCCCACGCCGCCGAGGTGCTCGGTGAAGCCAGGCGGTTGCACGCCATCGCACCTGGCTCCGTCGAGCTTGCACGGGCGATCGCCGACGATCAGCTCGACGCGGTCGAGGTGGATCCCGGGCGGAGCCTGGACCTCGATGTAGATGCCGTCATCGCAACCCGCATGAACCGCGATAGCCAGCCACAGCAAGGTTCCCCGCATCATCACCAGGATACGAGCGAACGGCCCGGCGCGATATGATCTTGGCCACTCGTCCGACGCTGCCACTCGTCCGACGCTGCCACCGTCCGACGCTGGATGTGGGTCTACCTGCCCCAGACCTGGATCCTCGCGCGGCCGGACCTCGGGGTGGAACGACGGGCCGCGCCGGAGCTTGCCGCGCCCACACCGGCTTATCGAAGTCTTTGGTGAAGTGCAGCGGGGTGCTGCCAAAAAGAGGCCACGGTGATCGTCCCCCTCGACGATCACCTTCATGGCTTCACGCACGTCGGGGCGGCTGGCGCAGATCGTTCGCGCACCGCTCGAGCTTCCACAACCCGTCGCACACCCCGTCATCAAGTGGGTTGGCGGCAAGACCAAGCTGCTGTCCGAGCTCATGGCGCGCATGCCCGAGCGCTATGGCCGCTACTTCGAGCCGTTCGCCGGAGGTGCCGCGATGTTCTTCCGCGTGGCGCCCGTGCGTGCCGTGCTCTCGGACTCGAACACCGATCTCATCGGGCTCTACAAGACGATCTCCAAGGATGTCGCCGCGGTGATCCGCAGGCTCGAGCACCATCGCGAGCACCACAGCCAGGACCACTACTACGCGGTGCGCGAGCGGTGGAACGATCGCGAGATCAACTGGACCTCGGCCGATCGCGCGGCGACCTTCATCTATCTCAACAAGACCTGCTTCAACGGCCTGTGGCGCGTCAACCGCTCGGGCGACTTCAACGTGCCGATCGGCCGCTACACCGATCCCCCGATCTGCGTGCCCGACGCGCTGCGTGCTGCGCATCAGGTGCTGTCGCGAGCCGTGCTGCGGTGTGGCGACTACCGCGCGGCGGTCGAGGATGCCGGCAAGTCCGACTTCGTCTACTTCGATCCGCCCTACGATCCCGTCGCGCCGACGGCGAACTTCACGAGCTACACCGTGAACGCGTTCGGGCAGGACCAGCAGCGCGAGCTCGCGGAGACCGCGCGCAAGCTCGTGGCGCGCGGCTGTCGGGTGATGCTCTCGAACAGCGACACGCCGTTCGTGCGCTCGCTCTACCGCGGCTTCAAGATCGACCGCGTGAAGTGCTCGCGTGCGATCAACTCGAACGCCGCACGGCGTGGCGACGTCGACGAGGTCATCGTCGTCGGCGGCTATTGACAGATCCCGAGGGGGAAGCTCAGGCGAGCGCGCCGGTCGACGCGTACTTCTGGGTCGTCGGATCGTAATCGAGCATCGTGCCGATCACGCCGGCAGACTTCGCGATCCGGACGATGTCGTCGCGGTTGCCACGAACGACCATGCGCGGCTCCGCGCCATCGAGCTCTTGCGTCGCGACGAACTGTCGTGCGGTCACGACGTTCTTGAACACGAGCAAGTAGGTCTGGTCGTTGCCAGCGCGCGCCATGATCGGCACGCGGCCATCGTTGTCCTGAGTCTTCAGCTCGCCGTCGTTGTTCACCAGCAGGACCCACAGGCCCGAGAGGCCCGGTGCGGTCGTATCAGTCATCGCCATTTGCATTCAGTCTCCTGCCCCCTGACCCGGGGACGGGCACTAGATGCGGTTTTTCCCTCGAAGTGTCAAGCAAGTTGTGACGAGGCAGCCGGCTTGACGCAGGCATCCTCGTAGGCTTTAGTCACTCCGTGATGACGCGGGTCCATCTGCCGGTGATCGGTCGCGATCCTGGACCGATCCCGATGGGCGGTGCGGCTGCGGCCGACCCACTGGTGGACGGATTCGCTCGCCGCATCCGCTACTTGCGCGTTTCGGTCACCGATCGCTGCAACTACCGCTGCACGTATTGCATGCCAGAAGATCTCGGCGACGAGCTCGCGTTCGAGCCTCGATCGGCGGTGCTGACGTTCGAGGAGCTGGGGCGCGTGATCGGCGTGTTCGCCCGGCTCGGTGTCCGCAAGGTTCGGCTCACCGGTGGCGAGCCGACGATCCGCAAGGGGATCGTCGAGCTGGTCGGCCGGGTGGCGGCGATCCCGGGGATCGAACAGGTCGTCATGACGACCAATGGTCACCTGCTCGCGGGTCTCGCGGGCCCCCTGGCCGCGGCCGGCCTGCAGGCCGTGAACGTTTCGCTCGACACGCTCGACCCCATCCGGTTCGCGGAGGTCACGAGCCGGGGGGACCTGGCGCGCGTGCTCGCCGGGGTAGAGGCCGCCGCCGCGGCGGGGCTGCGCATCAAGACCAATGCCGTCGCGCTCCGTGGCGGCAACGACCACGAGATCGTCGCGTTGTGTCGCTACGCCTGGTCCCGCCACGCAACGCCGCGGTTCATCGAGCACATGCCGATGTCAGGCGGCGCGCTGTTCGCCGCGACCGCAGAGCTGACCGCGGCCCAGATCCGCGCCGCGATCGAGGCCGAGCTCGGTCCGCTCGTGGCCAGTCGCCGACCCGGCAACGATCCAGGTCCGGCGCGGTACTGGGCGCTGCGATCCGATCCGAGCCGCGAAGTCGGCATCATCTCGGCGATGACCGAGCATTTCTGCGATGACTGCAACCGGCTCCGGCTGACCGCCACGGGCGGGCTCCATGCCTGCCTGGGACACGACGACGCGACGGACCTGCGCGACGTGATGCGGCGCGGCGGAACCGACGACGAGCTCGTCGCTGCGATCGCCTCGGCGGTCACCGGCAAGCGTGCGGCGCATGGCTTCGAGCGAACCGGCGCGGGCGCCCCGCAGAAGCACATGATCGGCATCGGTGGCTAGCGGAAATCAGAGGCCAAACGTTTCAGGCCGGGGACGGAATTCCTCCCAGCCGTGCTACGGTTGCCACCATCGCCGGGCATGCCGCTTGTTGCGGAAGGGCTAATTATCGTTATGCAAAACAGCACCCTCGCGAAGATCGTCTTGACCGCCGCCGTCGCCGTGGCCGGAGTCGGCTTCTTCGTGAAGTCGACGCTCGGTCACACCCAGGAATACATGATGGTCGATCAGCTGCTCGCCAGCGGCGACCTGTCCCAGTGGAAGGGCAAAGAGCTCAAGGTACACGGCTGGGTCGTGGCCGGCTCCATCAAGGAAGAGGTCGTGAACCAGCAGACGGTCCGGACCTTCCTGCTCCAGAAAGAGGGCAAGAAGATCCGGATCTTCAGCAAGGGGCCCAAGCCCGACACGTTCAAGGACCAGTCGGAGGTGGTCGCCACCGGCCGGATCATCCCGTCGGCCGAACGCAAGGCGCTCGCGAGCGACCTGAAGATCAACATCGAGACCGATCTCGCGTACGTCGTGGATGCCACCGACCTCCAGGCCAAGTGTCCATCGAAGTACGAGGGCGCCCAGGTCAACAAGAATCTCAACACGACGAAGTTCGAGTAACGGATGAACACCGCGAACGCTCCGTTCTCGCCGGTCGCGCTGGTCGGCACCATCGCCTTGCTCTCGGCGTACCTGATGGCCGCCTGGTGCGTCGCCGCAGGCATCGCAGGCAACGCCCGCAAGAGTCGCCGGCTCGTCAACTCCGCCGTCTACGGCCTGTATGGCTTCGGGGCGTTGATCGCCCTCACGTCGATCCTGCTGATCTACGGCTTTGTCACCCACGACTTCGCGATCAAGTACGTCGCGGCGACGAGCGATATCTCGATGCCGACCACGTACAAGGTCACCGCGTTCTGGGGCGGGCTCGACGGCTCGTTGCTGTTCTGGGTCCTCGTGCTCGCGCTGTTCTCGACGATCGCGATCCTCATCAACGCGAAGCGCCATCGCGACATGATCGGCTACGTCGTCGGCACGATCATGGTCGTGCAGGTGTTCTTCATCTCGCTGCTGATCTTCACCAAGAACCCGTTCGCGACGTTCCTCACCGATCCGCCGGTCGATGGCCAGGGTTTGAACCCGCTGCTCCAGAACTACTGGATGGTGATCCATCCGCCGTCGCTCTACATCGGCTTCGTCGCGGCCACGATCCCCTTCGCGTTCGGGATCGGGGCGCTCGCGTCGGGCCGGCTCGATGATCGCTGGGTCGGCTCGGTCCGCGTGTGGATGCTGATCTGCTTCGGGTTCCTCTCGCTCGGCCTCATCCTCGGCGGACGCTGGGCCTACGAGGAGCTCGGTTGGGGCGGCTACTGGGCCTGGGATCCGGTGGAGAACGCCGGGTTCATGCCGTGGTTCACGGCCACCGCGTTCCTCCATTCGGCGATCATCCAGGAGCAGCGCGGCGGGATGAAGATCTGGAACATCATGATGGTCGTCATGACGTTCTTCCTCACGATCTTCGGAACGTTCATGACGCGCTCGGGCGCGGTGCAGTCGGTCCACGCGTTCGGCGAGGACAACGTCCTGGCGCTCCAGTTCATCGTGTTCATGGCGGTGATCCTGATCGTGTCGATCGGGCTCATCGTCTATCGCGCGAACCGGCTGACGACCAAGATGCAGTTCGAGTCGTTCATGTCGCGCGAGTTCGCGTTCCTCGTCAACAACTGGATCCTCCTGGTCTGCGCGTTCTTTGTCCTGTTCGCGACGATGTTCCCGACGATCTCGGAGGCGCTCGACGGCTCGCGCGTCTCGGTCGGCATCGAGTTCTTCAATCGCTGGATGACCCCGCTGGGGCTGATCCTGATCTTCCTCGCGGGCGCCGCGCCGCTCCTCGCCTGGCGCAAGACGACGCGCGATAAGCTGTTCCAGCAGTTCCTCTTCCCGCTCTCGCTGATGGCGGCGGTCGTGGTCGGGCTGCTGATCTTCATGTGGCCTCAGGCCACCACGTTGACCCCGCTGTTCCACGACAACCTCCGACTGCCGATCTCGCTGGTCTGCTTCGGGCTCGTCGCGTTCGGCTTTGGATCGATCTCGCAGGAGTTCTTCCGCGGCGCGATGGTCCGGCGTCGGCAGACCGGCTCGGATCCGTTCACCGCGATGATCGGCCTCATGATCGCGAAGCGCCGCAAGTACGGCGGCTACATCATCCACATGGGCGTGCTGGTGATGTTCATCGGGTTCGCCGGCAAGGCGTACGACCGGAACATCGATGCCACGATCGGCTGCACGGGCATGGGGTGCACCGCCCAGGATCTGGCGACCAAGCGCCCGATCATCGAAGTCGGCCTCGACGAGCGCAAGAGCGCCCCGGACCGCGTGCGGTGGGCACTCCAGTATCTCGACCTCAGCCCCAGCACGATCAAGGCCCTGCAGTCCGGCGCGATCCCGCCGACCGCGAAGGACCTGTGTCCGTCGTGCACGGTGCGCGAGCTGCCGAAGGGCTCGCCATCGAGCTTCGAGTTCGGCGACTACACGTTCCTCTACGAGAAGATCATCCACACCTCGGACGATCACCGCGACGCGGTCACCGCGCAGATGTCGATCTGGCGCGACGGCGAGAACCTCGGCGTCGTCTATCCGGCGAAGTGGGACTATCGCAAGGCGGGCGCGGAGGCCACGACCGAGGTCGCGATCCGCGTCTTCGCCCAGGAGGACGTCTACGTCGTGCTGACCGGCTACGATCTCGAGAGCCAGCTCGCCAACTTCCGCGTCTACATCAACCCGCTGATCAGCTGGGTGTGGATCGGCTTCCTGATCCTCGCGTTCGGCACCCTGGTGTGTCTGATCCCTCAATCGCTCGTCGATCGGATGACGGGGCGTGGGGGAGACAAGGGTGCGGGGCTCGGCAATGTGGCGAGCCTCGGCATCCTGGCGCTGATCGTGACCGCGCTGGTCGGTGGGACTGCCTCGGATGCGAACGCGCAGGCCGAGCACGTCACCGCGGGGATGGGGATGGGCGACGACGGGCACGGCTACGCGGCGGAGAATCGACCCACCAATGACACCGCCAAGAAGGCGATGCAGGAGCTGCTCTGTGTCTGCGGCTGTCCGCGCGAGAGCATCTTCGACTGCAAGTGCGGCACGGCCTCCAAGCTGCGCGCGAAGGTCGCGGCATTCATCGAGCAACGCGACGATCGTGGCAACCCGGTGTTCGATCTCGCGACCAAGGAAGGGCGCGAGAAGGCCTACGATGCCGCGCTCGACTCGTTCGTGACCGAGTTCGGAGGCGAGCAGGTGCTCGCCACTCCACGTAGCAAGGCGTCCTGGCTCCTGCCATCGTTCGCGGTGGTCGGCGGGCTCGGCCTCCTGCTCGTCGTGGGCAAGCGCCTGATCACGCGCGGGCAGGCGGCGAACGCGGCACGGGCGCCGATCGAGCTCACCCCCGATGACGATCAGTATCAGGACAAGCTCGACGACGAGCTGTCTCAGACCGACTGAGCCTTCATGAGGACCCCTGATCGACACGGCGATGTGATGCGATGGGTACGGCGCGGCACTGCGGTGCTGGTGCTGCTCATCGGCTGGATCTTCATCTACTTCCACAACAACGGACACGTGACTCCGCCGGTGGTCATCGTGGGTCTTGGTTACCTCGCCGGGGTCGCCACCATCTACAACCTGTTCAGGACCGGCGCGAGCGCGGCCGCCGCGGACGAGGAAGACGACGGCGCCGCGTGGGGCCTTCCACTCGGAGCTCGTGGCGAGCTCGAACGCGAGAAGCGAACGCTCCTGAAGGCGATCAAGGAAGCCGAGTTCGACCACCAGATGGGCAAGCTGTCGAAGGCGGATGTCGACCAGATGATCGGCCAGTATCGCGGTCGCGCGATCGAGGTGATCAAGCTGCTCGAAGATCCGGGCACGAAGAAGGGCGGCACCGTCCGCGAGCAGATCGAGCGCGAAGTCCGGGCTCGGCTCGAGGTCGAGGGTGGCCGCAAGAAGGCGGCGGATCTGGGCGGCCGCAAGAACCAGAAGAAGGCTGCCGAGGCGGCCAAGGCGGCGGCGCGGGCGGCGGCAGCAGCGGGCGCGTCCGGACCGGCGGCGGCGGCAGCAGCGGCAGCAGCCGCGGCGCACACCGACGAGGAAGCCGATGATGAGCTTCCGGAGACGCCGGATGCGCCGGCCGACGCGACGAACGGCGACCCGACGGACGATGCGGTGGCGGCGAAATCCGAGATGATCGTGCCAGCGGCTGACACGAGTGAGGAGGCGTCCCGATGAATCGTGTCCTGTTCGCTGCAACCATCCTCGTGACCGCGATCGCGATCGATCCTGTCGGCCACCTCCGCGAGGCTTCGGCCCAGCCGGCGGCCGCGCTCGGCCGGCCGCTGCCCGACGGCAGCATGGCACCTGGCAGCGTCTCGGTGCGAGTCGTTGCCGGCAGCCCGGCGGCGCCCGTGATCGGCTCCGAGGTCACGCTCGTCGTCGGAGGACAGCCTCGGGTCGCGCGTACCGATAGCTCGGGTCGGGCGGCCTTCTCGGGGCTCGCCGCCGGCACCACGGTCCAGGCCAAGATCGTCGACGCCGAGGGCAAGGAGCAGACCTCCGAGGAGTTTCCGGTCGCGTCGTCGGGCGGCACGCGCGTCATGCTGACGACCAAGCCGTTCGTCGGCGGTGCAGGTCCTGCGGGTGCAGGTCCGATGATGGGCGGCGGCGCGGCAGGTGGCATGCCCGAGGCTCGCCAGATGAGCGGCCAGCCCCGACCGGATCGCGATCAGCCCGCGGGCTCGTACTCGGTCCGGCTCACGTACAACAACCTCAAGATGGCCGGCGGCAAGCCGACCGATGCGGCGCCTCCGGTCGGCGAGACCGTCGCGCTCGTCGGCTACACGGCCGACGACGCCGTCATCGTCAAGACCGAGAAGACCGACGCCGAAGGTCGCGCAACGTTCTTCGAGCTCGATCCGAGCGGCAGCACCGTGTACTTCGCACTCGCCGCGCTTCCCCGCGGCGCGGGTGTCGACCGCGTGATGGCGATGCCGATCCAGCTCGATGGCCAGATGGGCATCAAGGCGATCCTGTCGGGCGACAAGCGCGATGCCACGACGCCGAACATCGACGAGCTCGCGACCCCGCAGGCGATCCCGACGCCCGCAGGCAAGGTCCGCGTCACCGTCGAGGGCTTCCCGACCGATGGTTCGGTCCGGATCCTCGATGCCGCCACGAAGACGGTGATCGCCGAGGGCAAGCCGGTTCCGACGCCCCCCGATCCCTCGGAGATCGAGAGCGCCCTGAAGTTCGAGGCCAGGCCGAACCTGGCGGCAGGCACGCTCGAGGTCCAGCTCCACGGTGGACCGGGCCAGACCAACGAGCCGATTCGCAACATCGAGATCCACGTCGTCCCCGCGTCACCTTTGCCCGGCAAGGCCGTCGAGGGCGTGGTCGGGACGACCGCGAACGATGGCTGGGTCAGCATGACGGTGCCGACGTCCGGGCTGCAGAAGGCCGTCTTCAAGGTCAACGGCCGGGACATGGTCTCCGAACCGTTCGATGTCTCGAAGACCGGCGGCGCGCTCGACGTCTCGGTGCGCTGGGCCTCCGAAGGCCGTCCGCAGGTGCTGCTCGATCTCCCGGCCAGCGTCGCAGCGAAGCCCGGCACGGTGCTCTATGCCGAGACCACGCTGGTCACCGGCAAGCTCGCGGGGACGTACCGCTCGATGCCGTTCACCCCGATCGCGCAGACCGGGACCCATGTCGGCGTCGTGGTCTATCCGCGCCTGCTCGTGAAGTTCAGCCTGCGCGCCATGATCGAAGATCAGCTGCTCGCGGTCCAGGGCCGATGGGTGATCGAGAACAACTCGTGGTCGCCGTACCGCGCCAGCCCCGACGGCATGCTCGTCCCGCTTCCCCACGGCTTCAAGGGTGGGGTGGTCGCGGACACGAACCAGAACGATGTGGCGGTGGTTGCCGGGGAGGGCCTGCGCGTCCTCCGACCGATTCCGCCCGGCTCCAAGTCGTTCGTCGCGGGATTTTCGCTGGCCGTCGACCAGGGCGACGTCGACTGGGCGCTCGATCTGCCCCTCGGCACGTTCCAGAGCGATCTCCACATCCGTCAGACCCCCGGCATGACCGTCCAGCTTCCCAAGCAGGTGCATGGCCAGGTCCGTGATGGCAAGGACGGCCTGCAATACTTCATGGTCGAGGACATCACGATCCCGCAGGGCCAGTCGATGGTGCTCTCGATCGCGGGGCTGCCGTCACAGCCGGCGTGGAAGCTGTGGGTGCCGCGGGTGTTTGGTGTCCTGGTGATCCTCACCGTCACGGTGGGCATCGCGCTCACGGTGTTCCGCAAGCGCGTCGCGCCGATCCCGGACAATGCAGCCCGACGAGCGGCGCTGCTCGACGAGCTCGTGGAGCTCGAGCGCGCCGGCAAGGACGGCAAGCGCAAGGAGCAGGTGATGTCCGAGCTCGAGAAGCTCTGGGGCTCGTGAGCTCCGAGCGGGCCTTGCCAGTCCGCGACCGCCATCCCGCGCACGACCAGGCCGGGCTCGACCACGTCCAGATCACCAAGGTCGCCAAGCGCTACGGGAACGAACGAGCGCTCGTCGGGGTCAGCCTGGCGCTCGCCGGGCGCTCGATGTGCGCGCTGCTCGGCCACAACGGGGCGGGCAAGACCACGCTGCTGGGGATCCTGTCGACCCTGGTCCGCCCCACGGCAGGGCAGGTGGCCTATCACGCGAACGGCAAGCAGGTCACCGGCGAGGCCGTCCGCCGCGAGATCGGCCTGCTCGCGCACTCGTCGCTCTGCTACGGGGAGCTCACGGCCCGCGAGAACCTCGTGCTGTTCGCGGGGCTCTACAGCGTCGATGGCTCGGCCGCCGCCGTCGAGGCGGTCCTCGATCGTGTCGGGCTCGAGCCGCGGGCACGCGACCGGGCATCGCGGACGTACTCGCGCGGCATGCTCCAGCGGCTGTCGCTGGCCCGCGCGCTGCTGACCCGGCCGTCGTTGCTCCTGCTCGACGAGCCCTTCACCGGCCTCGATCGCGGCGGCGCGATCGCCCTCGGTGCCGAGCTCGGCGCGCTGCGCGACTCGGGCGCGATCGTCGTGGTCGTCACCCACGATCTCGAGGCGATCGCCGATCGTACCGATCACGTCGCGATCTTGCGTCGCGGCCAGCTGGTGTTCGAAGATCGAGGCGCGTACGACTACGAGCGGCTGAAAGACCTCTACCACCGCCACGCCAACTGACCGCATGTCGCTCCTCCGACAAGCCGCGCGCATCGCGTGGAAAGACCTCCGCATCGAGCTGCGGAGCCGCGAGATCGTTTATACGATGGCGTTCTTCGGGGCGCTGCTCGTCGTCGTCTACTCGTTCGTGTTCCCGTCGAACCCCGAGCTGGTCCGGCTCGCCGTGCCGGGCATGCTGTGGGTCGCCCTCGCGTTCGCGGGCACGATCGGGCTCGGCCGGGCCTTCGATCGCGAGCGCGAGAACGACACGATGCGGGCGCTGCTGCTCGCGCCGGTCCCTCGCCTCGCGGTGTTCCTCGGCAAGGCAAGCGCGATCGCCGTGCTGGTGCTCGCGGTCGCGGTGGTGGTCACCCCGATGCTCGCCCTGCTGCTCGGCGCCGATCTGTTCGACAACCCCGGACCGCTCGCGCTGGCCCTCGTGCTCGGGGCCCTGGGCTTCTCGGTCGTCGGATCGGTGTTCTCGGCCGCACTGATCAAGGTTCGATCCCGCGACGTCCTGCTCCCGGTGATCCTCTATCCCCTGCTGATTCCTCTGTTCGTGGCCGGCACCTCGGTGACGGCGGCGCTGCTGGCGGATCCCGTCAATCTCGACAAGGCGTGGTACTGGATGGGGTTCCTGGGAATCTACGACGCCGCGTTCCTGGTAGTGTCGGTCTGGATCTTCGAGTCGATGGTCATCGAATGAATCGCCTCACACCCATCTTTGGCCTGCTCGGCGCGATCGGGCTCGCGATCACGCTGTGGCTGATCTTCACCGAGACTCCGCTCGCCGTGGCCTACACGCCGGATGGCGCGGTCAGCGGCACGAGCCTCTACTTCAACCAGAAGATCTTCTACTACCACGTGCCCCACGCGTTCATGCTGTTCCTCGCGGTGGGCATCTCCGGGGTGTGCTCGATCGTGTTCCTCGCCAAGCGCAACCCGAAGTGGGATGACGTCGCGCTCGCCTCGGCGGAGGTCGCGGTCGCGTTCGGGCTCGTCGTGCTGCTGACTGGATCGATCTGGGCCAAGGCGGCGTGGGACCACTGGTGGATCTGGGAGAAGCGGCTGACGATGTCGCTGCTGTTGTGGCTGACGCTCGTCGGCTACGTGCTCGTGCGCAGGTTCGCCGCCGCGACCGGTGAGCGGCTGGCGGCCGGGATGGCGGTGTTCGCGATGATCGGCGTGCCGTTCATCTACGCGATGGTGTCCGCCGACGATTCGCATCCCAAGGCGGGGGCGGAAGGCAATGTCGCCACGCTCGACCCGTCGATGAAGCTGGCGTTCTGGCTGAGCGTCTTGACGTTCTTCTTCTGGTTTCTGGCGCTCGTCACCAGCCGGGTCCAGAGCGCGAGGATGGAGCGTGAGGTCCGCGAGTTGCGCGAGAAGGGCCTCGACGCGGGGTTACTCGCATGAAGGAGTCCATGCGTATCATCATCACGAGTTTGGTCGCGATCGTCGTCTGGCTCGGGATTCTCCCGGCCACGTCCCTCGCACAGCCTGCCGAGCCAACGCCTGCCGAGCTGCGCAAGACCTGCGCGGACGCGATGAACAAGAACCCGACGTTCGCGAAGGACATCGTCGCGGCCGCCGACAAGCAGGCCCAGGTGGAGCGCGACGCGGCGACCCTGAAGGCCCACACCGACGCCCAGGATCGGATCGCCAAGAACGAGAAGCACGTGATCCTCGCCTACGCCGCCATGTGGCTCGTGGCCGCCGGGTTCGTGCTGTTCCTCTGGCGCCGTCAGCAAGCGCTCAAGTCCGAGATCGTGCAGCTGCGGCGTGACCTCGATGCCGCGGCGAAGGGGGCGACATGACCTCGAGCCACGTCTTCTTCATCCCGGGTGCGTTGATGGTCGGCATGTTCCTGGGGTTCATCATCGGCGCGCGTGCCGCTCGCAACCAGTTCGATCTCCAGAAGCGGCGTGACGAGGAGCGCGAGGCCGCCAAGGCGGCACGTGCGGCCAAGAAGGCCGAGACCTCCAAGCCGGCCAGCTGAGCGATCTACGGTTGCAACCGCGGCGCGGTCGTCGCAAGCTCGCCGACATGAGGCTGTTCTTGATCGCGATCGGCACCCTGGCCGCCGGATGTACCCTGAGTAGCAGCCACGGCCCTACCGACGACGGTAGCGGCGGCGGCGGCGGCGGCGGCGGTGGGAGCGGCGGTCCGGTCGGACGCTCGTTCACGGCCGGTCGCACGACCACCGCGACCTCGCCGTGCCCGGTCTTCGACGAGCAGAACTCCTCGCATACGCTGGACATCGAGGCGACCGACGTGTTCGTCGACGGCACGCTCGCCGATGGTGTCACCGTGAGCAACGTGCCAGCGAACCAGAACACGACGGCCCCCAACGTGACGTTCAGCTTCAACGAGACCTGGAACAGCGTGGAAGGTTTCGGGTTTCCGCAGGTCCATTACACGCTGTGGGTGGACGCCACCTCTGCGACCGGGACCGCCGAGACCAGCTTCGCGTTCGACGGCACCACCGCGACGAGCTGCTCGGTCAACTGGATCGTCACCCTGTTCTGAGCTCACGCGTGCCCGCGCCCCGCGTGCGCGGCCGTTAGTTGCACAACCGGAGCGCGAGCTCTGATGCCGACGCGATCCGGTGCGCCGGATCCTTCGCGAGCGCGGCCTGGACGATCTCATCGAGCGCGCGGTCCGCGAGGGCAGGTGCGGCCTCGTCGACGACCGCGGCCATCGAGAGCCACGGTGGTCCGCGATGAAACAGCCGCTTGTTCGCGACGAGCTCCCATAACGTGACGCCGAGCGCGAACACGTCGGTGGCCGGCGTCCAGGCCTCGCCTCGCACCTGCTCGGGCGCCATGTACGCGTGGGTGCCGCGGACCGCCCCGGCTTCCCCGATCCGGCGCGCCACGCCGAGGTCGATCAAGACGGCGCGATCGGCGTCGACGATCAGGTTGCTCGGGTTGATGTCGCCGTGGACCCAGCCGTGCGCGTGGAGGTGGGCGGCGGCGTCGCAGCCGGCCCGGATGATGGAGAGCGCGCGGGCCTGCGGGATGGTCGCCCCGGCTGGCGTCACGCGGTCGCGGGTCGCGGGAGGCGTGAGCATGCGACGCAGATCCGCGCCGGCCGCCAGATCGAGCGCGATGTAGGGGCGTCCCTCGACGGCCCCGTGCTCGATCGCGTGAACGAGATTGGCGTGGCGCGGCAAGGTCTCGGTGAGCCGCTGCTCGACCGCGAACTGGCCGAGCGCCTCGTCGTTGCGGGCGAGGTGGGTATGCAACCGCTTCACCGCGGCAAGCTGCAGCGTCCCTTCACGGACCCCGCGCCACACTTCGCCGAGCCCGCCGACCGCGATCAACGACTCGAGTCGCCACGGCCCGAACTGCTCGATCAAAGCCAGCGCCTCCTCGAGCTCGGGCTCAGGCTCGGGCTCGGGCTCGGGCTCACGCCTCACAGCGTACCACCAGCCTTTCGAGCCAGTGCTAGAGTCCGACCGCCATGGACCTCAGCCTCACGGACGACCAAGAAGCCCTCGTCAAGACTGCTCGCGATTTCACTCGCAAGGAGATCATTCCCAAGGCCTCGCACTTCGACGAGACCGGGGAGTTTCCGCGCGAGATCTTGAAGCGTGCCTGGGAAACCGGGCTGATGAACGTGGAGATTCCAGAGGCCTATGGCGGGCTCGGGGGCAGCTGTCTCGACAACTGCCTCGTCCAGGAGGAGGTCTCGTTCGGCTGCTCGGGCATCAACACGTCGATGGCTGCCAATTCGCTCGGCGCGACGCCGCTGCTGGTCGCCGGCACCGACGACCAGAAGCAGAAGTACCTGTCGAGGCTGACGTCGGACCTCGAGTTCTGCGCGTACTGCTGCAGCGAGCCCGACGCGGGCTCCGATGTCGCCGGCATGCGCACGCGCGTGACCCGGCACGGTGACGACTACGTGCTCAACGGCCAGAAGCGCTGGATCACCAACGGCGGCGTGGCCGGCTTCTACACCGTGTTCGCGACGTTCGATCCGGCGATGAAGCACAAGGGCATCGCCTGCTTCGTCATCGACGCGAACACCCCGGGCGTCAAGGCGGGGCGCAAGGAAGACAAGATGGGGCAGCGCGCCTCGAACACGACCGACGTGATCTTCGAGGACTGCAAGATCCACAAGAGCCAGCTCGTCGGCACCGAGGACTCGGGCTTCAAGGTGGCGATGAAGACGTTCGACAGGTCGCGGCCCTGGATCGCGGCCACCGCGGCCGGCGTGATCCGGCGCTCGCTCGAGGAGAGCCGGGCGTACTCGCTCGAGCGCAAGACGTTCGGCGTGCCGATCGCGCAGCACCAGGCGATCCAGTTCATGCTCGCCGAGATGGCGATCTCGTACGAGGCGACGCGGCTGCTCACGCACAAGGCCGCGTGGCAGGTCGACAAGGGGGACCTCTCGGCGATCACCTCGGCGTACGCCAAGGCCTACGGCGCCGACGCGGCGATGCGCGCCTCGACCGACGCGGTGCAGATCTTCGGGGGGTACGGCTACACGAAGGAGTACCCGGTCGAGAAGCTCATGCGCGATGCCAAGCTGCTCCAGATCTACGAGGGCACGTCGCAGATCCAGCGGATCGTGATCGCGCGCAACGTGCTCGGCGGCGGCAAGTAACCTAACCCCAGGGTTCGCCTGAGCTGACCCGATCTCGCGTCGCCGCTTGCGCGATCTCTTCGTTGCTGCTCCTCACGTTACCGCCCGTAGCGTTTCGTCGCTGCGCCTCGACCTCGCACAAGCGGCTCGCGAGTGACTTCGAGGTGGAAGTGGTTGTGGTGCGGCTTGTTGAAGTTCGGCGTCAGCACCACGTTGAAGATGCGCTTGTCGACCGCGGCGCACACGATGCCGCGGAGCTTGGTCGCCTCGGCCGTCACCGGCTTGGGCCCGGCGCCTTCCCCGCACGTCTTCGCGCCGAGCGCTCCGTTGAAGTGCTTGTCGACGTTGAGGACGCTGCCGTCCTTCGCGATGAAGCGCCCGGCGTCGAGCGCGAGCGCGCCGGCATGCCGGGTCGCGTCCTTGCCTTCGGGCCACTCCTTCCCAGGAGGCCGGTACATCGAGTAGTGCCGGACCTCGACGATGTCGTTGCTCGCCAGGATCTCGGAGAAGTCGTCGAGAGCCAGGATCAGCCGGCAGTCCCCGATCTCGTACCGGCTGGTCGCGCGCGCCTTGTCGGACTCGTCGGTCCTGAACACGACGCCGTGGAGCGGGCCGGTGAGCCGGACGGGCGCGCGGACGCCCGTTGATGCCGTCTCGCGCCGGAACGGCACCTTCCGCTTCGTGAGCTCGGCTTCGCAGTCCGCCTGCGACAGGTTGTTGTAGTGATACGCCGGTGATTGATCGCCATCGCTCGGGCGGGTGATGTGCGCCTCGTCGGACGACTTCGCGCGAACCGCCGAGGTCTTGGCCTTCGGCTTCGCGCGGACCTGGGTCTTCTTGGCCTTGCGCGACTTGCCGTGCTTGGTTGGCGCGGCACCGGCACCCGCGACGAACGCGCAGAGCACCACGAGCGAGACCACCGGCCGGACCATCCCCGAGTCTAGCAGGCACCTCGATCCCCGCGCGAATTCGTCGCAAGTCGGCGTAAGATCGGGCTCATGCCGACTTGCCGCGAGTGCAATGACGAGGTGACGAAGCTCGTGACCGTCAAGGTCGCGGGCAAGGCCCAGAAGCTGTGTCCGGATTGCGCCGACCGGGCGCGCGAGGCCGGCGAGATCGCCGAGGCCAGCGAGGGAGTGATGCAGGGGATGATGGGCTTCAAGGGCCGGCGCTGAGCCGACCTGCGACTGTCATAGCGGTCTGGCAGGCTGGCCGCCGTGCAGACCGAGATCGCCAGTAGCTCAGCGAAGCCGAGCGCGCCGCCGCTCGCCGACGGTTCGGGCCGGACCCAGGCCCCGAGCGCTCAGCCCAACGCTGACGCCTTCGGCAATATCTTCATCGGTATCGCCGGCATGATCGGTGCCGGCAAATCGACCCTCGCCACGGCGCTCGGTCAGCACCTCGGGATCGAGACCTACTACGAGCCGGTGGCCGATAACGAATACCTCGCGGACTTCTATCGTGACACCGCGCGCCACTCGTTCGCGATGCAGGTGTACCTGCTCAACCGTCGGTTCCAGCAGCACCAGGAGATCATCTGGCGCGGCAAGTCGGCGGTCCAGGACCGCACGATCTACGAGGACTCGATCTTCGCGAAGATGCTCGCGAAGACCGGGCTCATGGACGAGCGTGACTACCGGACCTACGTCCAGCTGTTCCGCAACATGAGCAACTTCATGTGCAAGCCGAGCGTGATCGTGTTCCTCGATGTGTCGCCCGAGGCTTCGGCCGAGCGCATCCGGATGCGCAGCCGAGACGTCGAGGCGACGATCGAGCTCGGCTACTTGCAGGCGCTGCGAGATGGCTACGAGGAGTTCGTCGAGAGCATCTCCAAGGTCATCCCCGTGATCCGCGTCGACTACGAGCGGTTCGCCACGGCCGAGGAGATGGCCGAGGTGATCAAGCGCGAGTACCTCGACGCCTCGTTCCTGCGCCGGGTCACGACGTTCGATCCGGCGCGCTGAGGACTCGCCGCCGTGCTGCGCGGAGACCTGCCGTGTCCCGCCCGCCTCACCGCCGCAGGATGGTCGTGCCCGCGAACCGGGCCTCGTCGCCGAGCTGATCGGCGATCCGCAGCAGCTGGTTGT
>JAGSPR010000604.1 GCA_018262455.1 Deltaproteobacteria bacterium
CGTGCCGGATCGAGCTCGGGAAACTCGTCGAGGACGGCCCGTGCAAGCTGGTCCACCGAGCCGATCGACGGTGCATGCCCCCGCATGCGTCGATTAGAACCCTACCGGGACGTGATGCGCAATCGCTCGGGGCTCATGCCCGCGGCACCGCGGCGAGCTTTTCCTCGACCATGATGTCGGCGACCTTGTAGGTCGGCGCGTCGAGCCGCTTGCTGCGCTCGCAGATGTCCCAGATCGTGTCGTAGATCTTGAGCGTCTTCTCGCGCGAGATCTTGGCGTCGTAGCCGACGACTTCCTGGGCGACGTTGACCAGGCCGCCCGCGTTGATCGCGTAGTCGGGCGCGTACAGGATGCCGCGCGCGTGCAGATCGTCGCCGTGGCGCGGCTCGGCGAGCTGGTTGTTCGCGGCGCCGGCGACGATCCGCGTCCGGAGGTGCGGCACCGTGTCGTCGTTGAGGCCCGCGCCGAGCGCGCACGGCGCGAACACGTCGCACTCGACCTCGGCGATCTTGCCGATCTCGACGACCGCCGCGCCGAACTCGCGCTTCGCGCGCTCGCTCTTCAGCATGTCGATGTCGGCCACCGTCAGCTTCGCGCCCGCGGCGTGGAGCTCCTTGCACAGGTGGTAGCCGACGTGCCCGACGCCCTGCACCGCGACGTGCACGCCGTCGAGGGTGTCGCGCCCGAGCCGGAACTTGACGCACGCCTCGATCCCGCGCCGCACGCCGAGCGCGGTGAACGGCGACGGATCGCCCGAGCCACCGTGCGACGGGTCGATCCCGGTGACGTGCTTGGTCTGCGTGCGGATGATCTCCATGTCCTCGAGACCGGTGCCGCTGTCCTCCGCGGTGATGTAGTGCCCGCGGAGATCCTCGATGAACCGGCCGAACGCCTTGAACAGCGCCACGCGATCGAACCGGCTGTTCGGCCGGATGATCACGCTCTTGCCACCGCCGTGGGCGAGCCCGGCCAGCGCCGCCTTGTACGTCATGCCGCGCGCGAGTCGCAGCGCGTCGATGTACGCGGCCTCGTCGGTGTCGTACTCGATGAACCGACAGCCGCCGAGCGCCGGGCCCAGGCGTGAGTCGTGGATCGCCACGATCGCGCGGAGCTGCGTCGCCTTGTCGAGCCGGAAGTGGACCTCACCAAAATCGTACGCGGAGAGCTTGCCAAAGACGTCCATCGATCACGGTAGTAGTTTGCACGGTCGGCGCTGTCCACCGCGCCGGGCAACTACACGTTCGTGTGAGGTATAGTCCTGACGTGGCGCTCGACGATGATGAGGTGCCCGCCGTACGGGGGCCCGATCTCGCCGTCACGCTGACGCTGCCGTACCGCGAGGCGGAGACCGGCTGCACGCGTTACGTGCCGATCGTGCGCCTGGTGAAGTGCGGCCGCTGCCGTGGGACCGGGGCCGAGCGCGGCATCACGTTTCCGTGCCAGGCCTGTGCCGGCACGGGTTGCGGTGCCTGTCACGGGACCGGCCGGTTCGCCGAGGTCACGTGCGACAGCTGCGATGACGGGCTGATCGAAGAGTCCGAGACGATCCAGATGATGGTGCCCGCGGGGGCCAAGCCTGGAGATCACCTGCGGTTCGCCGGCAAGGGCGATGCGCACCGCAACCGCCCGCCAGGCGATCTCCTCGTCACGATCGAGGTCGACATGATCGGCGTCCTCGTCCAGCGCGGCGATGACGTCGTGCTCGAGCTCGAGGCCACCGCCCGCCAGCTGCTGTTCGGCGGCACGCTCGCGGTGGCGACGCTCGACGGCCTCGTGACGATCGAGCTCCCGCGTGGCCTCCGCGATGGGCACACCATCACGCTCGCGGGCCGAGGGCACGTCCGCGCCGCACCGCCGGCGCACGCCGTCGGGGATCCGTACCGCGATCTGGCACGCGGCGATCAGCTCGTCGTGTTTCGCGTCCCGCCGGATGTGCTGCGCGCACGCGCCAGGGTCGTGCTCGGCACGGTGGTCACGCTCGGCCTCTCGGCGGTCGTCGCCGCGCTCGCGCTGTGAGGCTCAGCTAGAGCGCGAGCACGAACGGCACTTCGAACTCGACGTGCTCGTTCGAGCACGCGCACGAGCCGCTCGCCCACCGGCGCCCGGCCTTCTCGATGACCTGCACGGTGCCGCTGGCCTGCGGGCAATCGACGACGCCCGCCTTGTAGTGGCCGCACGCCTTGCTCTCGCCGGCCCGGGACAGCGGCCCCGGGTTGATCGTCGTGATATCAAAGGCGCAGTTCAGCCGGATCTCGAGCGAACCATCGCCCAAGGACGTGGCGATGTTGTGCGACGAGAGCGTGTTGCAGCTCGAACCGCTGACCTTCCCCGGGGTATCGAGCAGCGCGTCGAACAGCGGCTCGCAGGCGTCGGCACAGCTCCTGTCGTTGATGTCGGCGCAGCTGTGGCTTGTCAAGCAGGCCGAGCACTCCGAAACCGCGCGGGTGGCACTGTCCGGCACGGCCTCGGCGAACGCGGGCTCGCACTCTTCGGCCTGAATGCCGGACAGCGCACCGCATTCGGTCAAGGTCTGGCAGATCGGCGCGAACGCGGTGCCACCACCGGATCCGGTTTCGGTGCATGCGGCGAGCAAGACGACGATCACGATCGGGAGCAAGCGCATGGCACCTGCGATAGCAGCAGGCGTCGTCAGCTGGCAAGGCCATTCGAAACGGCGTGGGTTCATGCCGTGACAACGCGCAAGTTGCGCAAAGTCGCACGGTTTCGGCGTGCAGAATTGGTATCGAGCCGAACGGCGCCGCGCTCGCGCTGTGAGGCGCACGGCGTCAGGGCATCGCGTGGGCGAGGATCCGTAAGCGTAAGCGTCGGCGTAAGCGTAAGCGTCGGCGTAAGCGTAAGCGTAAGCGTAAGCGTAAGCGTAAGCGAATTGGGCTTGCCCGCATTCCGTGGACACGGTTTATCTGCGCCTTGTACTCGGCGATCCACGACGGTGAGATGCCGATCCCGGCATCCATCTCGGAGCGCTCGAACGTGCCGTACGTCTCGTACTCGTAGCCCGCGGGCTTGCCCCACTTCGGCGCCACTCCGCTGGCGTCGGACACCATCCAGTCGACCTGATCGGTGAGGTACTTCCGCATGGTCTTGAAGTCGTCCATCGCGAGCAGGAAGCTCGCCGCCTTCGTCATCGCCGAGACCCGGCCCTTCTTCTGCAGGTACAGCAGCGGCTGCGGCGTCGCCTTGAGGTGCGCGTCGTCGAGGTTCGCCATGATGTGGCGATAGATCTGCTCGCGCTTGCTGCCGATCTTGCGGAACCGCAGCTCGATGTTCGCGAGCTCCTTGTTGTGCTTGGAGACGTCCTTGATCGCGTCGGCCTTGTCGAGGTCGTCCTTCGTGACGTAGTGGAGGTCGCCGGTGTCGGTCAGCTGGAAGTACTTGAGGGACACCGGCTCGTAGCCATGGATCCACAGCGCCGACAGGCTGAAGATCAGCTGCGTCGGCAGCTGGCCGCTCCGCATCGCGCCGATCATCGCCATCGTCCGCGAGAAGTTCGCCTGGTACAGCGAGGCGAGCTCGGTCGCGACCGTGGCGAGCGACGCCTTGATCTGTGCCTCGGTCAGCCGCGACAGCGCGCGCGCATCACCGGCCGGCTCGAGAGAGAGCGTGGTGATCTCGTCGGCATCAGGATAGACCGTGAGCGCCGTCGAGAGATCCCCCCCGGCAAACGGATACACCACGGTCCTGGGGATGGTCGCAGGGACGTTCGCCGTGAAGAACTCCTTGGCGACGGTGATCCAGGACTTCTTGTAGTCCTCCTGGGCCGCACGCACCTTCTTGCAGTGCGCC
This sequence comes from Deltaproteobacteria bacterium, assembly GCA_018262455.1. The sequence continues at coordinate 3,805 of JAGSPR010000604.1, forward strand.
GCGACGAGCGCCGGCTTGACCTGCGCCGGCGGCGTGCCCTCCGCACATGCGCCGACGACCAGCAACGCCTTCGCGTCGTCGATGAATTCGGCCGCCGGCGGTGCCTCGGCATACGCCACCGAGCGCGCGGACAGACCGATGGCGACGACCCACGAAAGCGGCAACAGGCGCATGGCTGGAATCTCCCACGATCCGAACGCGTGGTCGACCTTCGTTATTTGTGATGAAACGCGCTGCTACTTCGACTTGGGGTTGGCCGATGACGGCGCGGCCGGCGCGGCCGGCGCGGCCGGCTTCGGGGCGCGCCTCATGAACACGAGGTGTCCGGTCCCGGCTCCGTTGGGATAGCCGAACCGGAACGCGAGCTCGCGCTTGGGCTGCGCGCTGAACAGCGCCTTCCAGGTCGCACGGACCGAACCGTTGCCCGCGGCCATGTTCGAGCTCTGCCACTCGCCCCAGGTCTCGTACTCGAACCCGGCCGGGATCCCGTAGGACGGCGGCACGCCCGTGGTGTCCGAGGCCATCCAGTCGATGTGGTCGATCACGTACCGGCGGATCACGCTGAAGTCATTGAACGAGAGCAGGTAGCTCGCCGCCTTGGTCATGCCCGCGACGTGCCCCTTCTTCTGGAGGTGCCGCAGCGGGGCGGGCGATTCCTTCAGGTGCGCGTCGTCGAGGTTCGCCATGATGTGGCGGTAGACCTGCTCGCGCTTGCTGCCGATCTTGCGGAACTTGAGCTCGACGCTGCCGAGCGCGCGGTTGTGCGCGTCGGGATTCTTCACCAGGTCGATCCGCTTGAGGTCTGCGTCGGTGAGGTAGACGACGTCGCCCGCGGAGTCGAGCTTGAAGTAGCGCAGCGACACCGGCTCGTAGCGGTGCAGGTACAGCGCGGACAGGCTGAAGATCAGCTGCGTCGGCAGCTCGCCGCTGCGCATCGCGGTGATCATGTTCATCGTCTTGCTGAAGTTCGACGAATACAGCGCGCCCAGCTCGGTGGCGACTGTCGCGAGCGATGCCGTGATCTGTGGCTCGGTCAGGCGCGAGAGGGCGCGCGCGTCACCCGCGGGCTCGAGTGCCAGCGTGGTGATCTCGTCGGCATCGGGATACACGGTGAGCGCGGTCGACAGATCGCCACCCGCGAACGGGTACACCACGGTCTTGGACAGCCCCGCTGGCACGTGGGTCTTGAAGAACTCGGTCGCGACCCCGAGCCACGACTTCTTGTACTCGTCCTGGGCCGCGTGGACCGTCTTGCAGTGCGCGACGACGAGCTCCGGTTTCACCTTCGTCGAGGTGCCCTCGGCACACGCGCCGACGACGAGCAGCTCCTTCGCGTCGTCGATGAACTCGTGGATCACCGGCGGAGCCTGCTCGACCTTCGCCGGTCCGGGCTTCTCCGACTTGGTCGGTACCGGCTTGGAGCCGACCGACTTGGCTGGCTTGGCGTTCACGGCGTCGTCGGCCTGCGCAGGCGCGCCTGCGAACACCTCACCGAGAAGGCCGATGGCGAATACCCAGGGGATCTGGCGCATGCGCCGGAACTTGCCACGATGCCACGCTCGACGACAGCGGTGTTTGCATCCATGGCGTGATGCGAGCAACTACGCGTTGATCGCAGCCCGACTTCGTGCTGCTAGCCGCGCTGCGCTTGCTTGTCGGCGATGACCGCGGCGATCGCGCGGGCCGCCAGCGCATCCGCCGTCTCGTCGGTGGCCGCGACCACGCCGATCGCCGAGCCCAGCGCGCCCTCGCACAGCCTGGCGTCGCGGATGTGGCTGCGGCAGCGCTCGGCCACCGTGTGCGCGCCCTCGAGCGACGTCCCCGGCATCACGATGGCGAAGTCGTCGGGCCCGATCCGAAACCCGGCATCGATCGCGCGCGTGTGCTTCTTCAGGATCGTGGTGACCTCGCGCAGCGCCTCGTCGCCGATCGCCTGGCCGAATCGATCGATCGCGGTCTCGAGACCCTCGAGATCGAGCATCGCGAGGCTGAACGAGTGGCCGTAGCGGCGGTTGCGCGTCAGCTCGGCCTGGATCCGATCGTCGAACGCCCGGCGGTTGCCGAGCCCGGTCAGCGCGTCGTGCTCGCTGTCGTAGCGCGGTCGCGGGTAGGTGTAGGCCCGGTGCAGCGCGATCGCGACCAGCTGCGCCAGGAGCCGCAGCGTCTCGAGATCCTCGTCGGTGAACGCGCTCGTTCGCGACGACACCACCTCGAGCACGCCGACCGCGCTCTCGCCGTACAGCAGCGGCACACACAGGATCGACCCGGCGCCGGTTCGGGTCACGGTCTCGGCATCG
>JAGSPR010000605.1 GCA_018262455.1 Deltaproteobacteria bacterium
GCGTCGGATGCCGCGCAAGCTGTCGGCACCGAGCCCGAGGGTCGAAGGGCAGCGCTCGCGTGTGGCCACCCAGCGTAGAGCGCGTGGCGCTCGCAGAGGCTCCCGGCGAGGTGCGTGATCAGTCCATGGTGAGGCAAGCCGCGCTGGAAGGACGGGCGACCGATCGTCGGCGCCGCTTCCCACGAGGGTACGGATCGCGACGTGGCGTCGCCGAAAATCGACATCGATCGAACGTCACTGTTGCGATTGTTGTTGACGACAATTCTCGTGCGCGTCGCCCGGCGATCGCGTGTTCGCCTCTCGTTCTCGACGAGAAGCGACCTGCTGCGCGCTGCGTGACGTTCGCGCGATCGATGCGCGCGTTCGACGACCGCGGTCGCTCTCGCGCGTGTGCACGTCATGGTGTCGAAGATCACCGTGCTAGAGAGGAAGCTCGAGGGAGACACACGCGGAGGTCTGTGATGCTGCGAGACGGTTCAGTGACGATCGAGTCGACGTGGGGAGAGACCAAGCACCAGGGAGACAACGGCTGGCGCCATGTTCACGAGGCGCTGCTCAGCACGGCGCGGACTGAAGCCTCGGCGATCTGCGAGCAGCTCCTGCTCCTGCCAGATGCCGAGAAGCGGCGAGTCTGGGAGCCGCTGGGGCATTCGCACCTGCTCGACTACCTCGAGCGCGAGCTCGGCCTGACACCGCGCGCCGCGCTCGAGCGGCTGCGCATGGCGAAGGAGCTCGTGGTGCTGCCGCAGCTCGCCGAGGAGTTTGCCGACGGACGGCGGCACTACTCCGTAGTCCGCGAGCTGACGCGCGTCGCGACGCCCGAGACCGAGGAAGAGTGGCTCGCTCGCTCGCGTGGAAAGAGCCCCAAGCAGGTCGAGGAGATGGTTTCGGGCCACAAGCGCGGCGATCGTCCCGACGATCCGACCGATCCAGATCTGCGCCTGCGGGGTGTCCGCTACGAGGTGTCACCGTCGGCGTATGCGATGTTGCGGCAGGCGAGGGCGGTGCTCGAGTCCGAGCACGGCACCCGGATGACGGACACGGAGTTCGCCGTGGCGATGAGCCGGCGCGTGCTCGGTGGATCGGTCGACCACGATCGCCCCGCGTACCAGGTCGCGGTGACGGTGTGCGACGAATGCCAGCGCGGCTGGCAAGACGGCGCGGGTGCGCGGGTCGAGATCGATCCGGCGACGATCGCGGCTGCGCAGTGCGATCACGAGCACCTCGGTCGGCTCGATGCGGAGACCCCGGAGCGAGTCACGGCGTCGGTATCGCCCCGGATGCGGCGGCAGGTGTTCGCGCGCGATCGGTATCGCTGCACGGTGCCAGGTTGTCGTTCGGCGCGGCACCTCGACGTGCATCACGTCGTGTTCCAGTCCAGGGGCGGCAAGCACCGGCTCGCGAACCTGACGCTGCTGTGCTCGGCCTGCCATCACAAGCTGCACGACGGCAGGCTCACGATCACGGGCTCGGCGCCGGGCCACCTGGCGTTCCAGTCGCGACGCGAGATCGACGAGGACTTCGAGCCTGTGCGACCGTGCGCCACGCCGGGATCCGCCCGTACCCACGGGGGGATGGCCAAGGGCGGAGGGCACGCGATCGAGGAGGAAGCCCGCCTCGCGTTGAGCACCCTGGGCTTCAAGCCGGGAGACGTGCGGCGCGCGCTGGAGGAGTCGCGTACCCACGAGGGTACGGAGACCCTGGAGGAACGGATCCGACGCGCGCTCCAGGCTGCAGGCCGAGTACGCAGCACCCCGTGAGCGGCGCATGCGCGGTCGGGGACGACGGCCCATCCTGCGGGGCCAGCGAGCGGCCGCGCGCCTCGCGAGCGTGCCCGGGGCCGGAACCTCCTCACGCTCGCGCTCTACGCTGGGTGGTCTGGCGCTCGCACGTGGTCAGCGGTGGGCGTCTCCGTCAGGGAGCCTCGCACAGCGCATCCAGGGCTCTCCCACACGGGGCGTCCGCGAGGCCGTCGATCAGGAGCGCGGCGCAGTTCTCGATCGTGCCGCCGTCGGGCTCCTGCACACTGGTGCCGGACTTCCAACGCAGGTCGGGGCGGCAGCCCGTGCCGGCGCGCCAGTCTCCTTCCGCGGCCAGATCCGTCGCGTCGATCCAGAGGCGCTTGTTCGCGAATTGCGTCTCGAGCGTGAGTTGCTCGACGTCGGAGTCGATCCGCACCAGCTGCTTGCCACGCTCTCGGCAGGCCGCGTCCGCATCGACGAAGGTGAACGGCCCGGTCACGACCTCGTAGGCGGGATCGCCCGTCGAAGGCTGACAGGTCACGGGAAGCTCGCACTCGCACAACGTGCGTTGCGAGGCGTCACAGCCGAGGTCATTGAGCCCGTCGAAGTTGAACGCGACGCAGTTCTCGCTGCGACCGCCGGTCGGCTCGCCCGGGCGCCACGGTGGCTGGGCGCGGCCCACGCTCTCGCCGGTCACCGCGACGTAGTTGCCCTCCGCCAGCTCGTCGGAGATGCCGATCCAGTAGTCGCTGGTCAGCGCGGTCGCGAGCAACGAGCCCCACTCGGCGTCGAGCCGCGAGGTCACGACCAGGTGGGCGTCGCCCTTGGCCTCGCAGCGGGCCTCCGCGGCGTGCCAGGGCTCCGCGAGATCGCCGAGCCAGTACTTCGCGGACGGCAGCGTGCCGAGGCCGAAGAAGTCGGGATCGCTCCAGCACGCAGGCGGGGGCGGCTCGACCTGCGCATCGATCGCATCGAGGTCTCGGTGGAGCCCGAACACGAGATCGCAGCCCGCGAGGAGCATCGACGCGAGCAGAATCACGCCCCTGCGCACGGTCCCAGTCTACTACTCGAGCGGATCGAACAGCGAGACCTGGATCGAGCTCGCCTTGTCGACCGACGTGACGACGAGCTTGACGTCGAGGACGGTGCCGCCCGTGATCGCCCGCTCGAGGCTCGCGAACGTGCGTGGATCGGTCTGGCCGACGGTCACGTCGCCGCCGGTCTCGATCGGCGTGCCGTCGGGTGCGGTCATCACGATCGTGAACCCGGACTGGGTCCCGACCTCGTTGCGCGTGCTCGCCATGAAGTGTGCGCGCCGATTCTGGCTCGCATCGAGATGGAGGCAGAACGTCCCGGTGCCGAACAGGTACGGGCCGAACGCCATCGAATCGGATTGCGCGCCGTCGAGCGTGGCAACGTCGGCGCAGCCGTTGGCGTCGGGGACCAGCGGACGCGGCTGATCATCGGGCGGCAGATCGGGCACGCCCTCCGTGGCGCACCCACCGGCGATCAGGATCCCGAGGGCGATCGAGCGAGCTGCGCGCATGCGGCGACGGTAGCTCACCGCGGCGGGACGTACAATTTGATCTCGACGCGACGGTTCGCGAGCCGGCCCTTGGGCTTGTCGTTGTCGCTGACC
>JAGSPR010000606.1 GCA_018262455.1 Deltaproteobacteria bacterium
GCCCGTGCACCGGCGCATCCTGTTCGCCCAGCGCGGCCTCGCCAACACCTGGAACCGGCCGTACCTCAAGTGTGCGCGCATCGTCGGTGAGGTGCTCGGCAAGTTCCACCCGCACGGCGATAGCTCGGTCTACGACGCCCTGGTCCGCATGGCCCAGGACTTCTCGACCCGCTACATGCTGATCGACGGCCAGGGCAACTTCGGATCCGTCGATGGCGATCCGCCCGCAGCGTATCGCTACACCGAATGTCGGATGAGCCGGATCGCGGGCGAGATGCTCGCGGACATCGACAAGGAGACGGTCGACTGGCAGCCGAACTTCGACGACAAGGAGCTCGAGCCGACGGTCATGCCGACCAGGGTTCCGAACCTGCTCGTCAACGGCACGACCGGCATCGCGGTCGGCATGGCCACGAACATCCCGCCGCACAACCTCGGCGAGATCATCGACGCGGTGCTCGCGATCATCGAGCGGCCGGCGATCACCGACGACGAGCTGCTCAAGATCGTGCCCGGCCCCGACTTCCCGACGGGCGGCGTCATCCAGGGCCGCGTCGGCATCATGTCGGCCTACAAGACCGGCCGCGGCTCGATCCAGGTCCGCGGCGTCGCCCACGTCGAAGACGTTCGCAAGGATCGCCCGGCGATCATCGTCTCCGAGTTGCCATACATGGTGAACAAGGCGCGGTGGATCGAGACGACCGCGGACATGGTCCGCGACAAGAAGCTCGAGGGCATCAGCGACATCCGCGACGAGTCCGATCGCACGGGCATGCGGGTCGTGTTCGAGCTCAAGCGCGACGCGAACGATCAGGTCGTGCTCGCGAACCTGTTCAAGTACACCGCGCTGCAATCGTCGTTCGCCGTCAACATGCTCGCGATCGTCGAGAGCCGGCCCGTGCTGCTGTCGCTCAAGGGCGCGCTCGGGGTGTTCATCGAGCACCGCCGCGACGTCGTCACCCGGCGCACGCTGTTCGATCTGCGCGAGGCGCGGCTGCGGCGCGAGATCGTCGAGGGGCTCGGCCTCGCGGTGATCAACATCGATCGCGTGATCGCGATCATCCGCAGCGCGAAGGACACCGATCAGGCGAAGGAAAACCTGATGGCCGAGCGCATGGGAGGCCTCGAGGGCTTCCTCGAGCGCGCCGGGCGTCCCGCCGACGAGATCGCGACCGCGAAGACGAAGGGGTTCGTCCTGCTGAGCGCGCGCCAGGCCCAGGCGATCCTCGACATGCGGCTCGGCCGGCTCACCGGGCTGGAGCGCGAGAAGCTCGAGGCCGAGTACAAGGAGCTCTGGGAGCTCACCGACTACCTCGAAGGCCTGCTGTCGGACGAGAAGAAGATGATGGCGGCGATCACCGACGAGCTGAAGGCGGTCCGCGAGCAGTTCGCCGATGCCCGCCGCACCCGGATCGTCGATGCCGAGGGCGAGATCCTCACCGAGGAGCTGATCGACAAGGAGGACGTGATCGTCACCCGGTCGCACGGCGGCTACATCAAGCGCACGCGGGTCCGCGAGTACGAGGCGCAGGGCCGCGGCGGCCGCGGCATCACGGGCGCGTCGCAGACCGAAGGTGACTTCATCACCGACATGTTCGCGGCGTCGACCCACGATCACCTGTTGCTGTTCACCGACAAGGGCCGCGCGTACTACAAGAAGGTCTTCGAGCTGCCCGAGGGAGCACGCACCGCGAAGGGCCGCCCGATCATCAACGTGCTCGACCTCCAGGATGGTGAGCAGGTGGTGGCGATGCTGCCGGTCAAGGACGAGGTGTTCCAGCGCGATGACATCTTCGTGTTCTTCGCGACCCAGTCCGGCACGGTGAAGAAGACCGCACTGTCGCAGTTCGACAACGTGCGGCAATCGGGCATCAAGGCCATCAACATCGAGGACGGCGATCGGCTGGTCGGCGCCTCGCTGACCACGAAGGCCGACGACGTGCTGCTGACGTCCGCCAAGGGCTACGCGGTGCGGTTCACCGAGGACCGCGTCCGCCCGATGGGGCGCACCGCCGGTGGCGTCCGCGGCATCAGTCTGCGCGAGGGCGACCGCCTGGTCGGCATGGTGACGTTCGCGCGCTCGATCGACGCCGCGGCGACCTCGACGCTGATCACGGTGTGCGAGCGTGGCTACGGCAAGCGCACCGCGCTGGCTGATTACCCGACGAAGAATCGCGGCGGCAAGGGCGTCATCGCGATCAAGACGACCGCGCGCAACGGCCAGGTCGCGGCGACCCGGATCGTCAGCGACGAAGATCACCTGATCCTGATCTCGGATCGCGGCAAGCTGATCCGGATCCGAGTCAGCGATGTCTCGATCCAGGGACGCGCCACCCAGGGCGTCCGGCTGATGCGGGTCGACGACGGCGAGCACGTCGCGGCGATCGAACGGCTCGCCGAAGGCGACGAGTCGGGCATCGAGGCGGCGACCCCGATCGAGGCCGCGGATGACAGCGACACGGTCCCCAACGACGGGATCGAGGACGAGGCCGACGACGAGGGCGACGAGGCCGATGAGGCCGACGACGAGGGCGACGTGGCCGACGACGAGGCGACCGAGGAGTAAGCCGCTCCCTGATCGTTCGTCGGACGAGCGTGCACGGTGATTTCGTGTACCTTGCGGCGATGGCGACACAACGCAGTCAGTCGATCTTCGAGCGCGCGAAAGCCGTGATCCCCGGCGGCGTGAACTCGCCCGTGCGGGCGTGTCGCTCGGTGGGCGCCGATCCGGTGTTCATCGCGCAGGGCGATGGCGCGTACGTCACCGACGCCGACGGCAACCGCTACATCGATCTGATCGGGAGCTGGGGGCCGCTGATCTTCGGCCACACGCATCGCGAGATCATCGACACGATCGCCGAGAACATGATGCTCGGCACCACGTTCGGCGCCCCGACCGAGGTCGAGGTGCGGTTCGCCGAGGTGCTGCGCGACGCCGTGCCGTCGATGGAGATGGTGCGGGCGGTGTCGTCGGGGACCGAGGCCACGATGAGCGCGCTGCGGCTCGCGCGCGGCTTCACCAAGCGCGCGAAGATCATCAAGGCCGACGGCGGCTACCACGGCCATGCCGATTGCTTGCTGGTCGCGGCCGGATCCGGCGCGGCGACGCTCGGCATCCCGGGATCGGCAGGGGTCCCCGAGGGCGCGGCGCGTGACACGATCGTCGTGCCGTACAACGATCTCGGGGCGGTCGAGCGCGCGCTCGCCGCGGGTGACGTCGCCGCGCTCATCATCGAGCCGGTGGCGGGCAACATGGGGCTGGTCGAGCCTGCGCCCGGCTATCTCGAGGGCCTGCGCGCGCTCACCACCAAGCACGGGACGGTCCTGATCTTCGATGAGGTGATGACCGGGTTCCGGGTCGCGTTCGGTGGCGCGCA
>JAGSPR010000607.1 GCA_018262455.1 Deltaproteobacteria bacterium
TAAGCGAATCCGGGGATCCGCTTACGCTTACGCCGACGTTTACGCTTACGCCGGATCAACCGTGCCGAGCGCTTGGGTCAGCGGCGGATGACCACGCGCCCGGTCCTGCGCCAGCCACCATCGACCCAGACGTGGTTGCGGCCGCGGTGCTCCCAGTAGCCCTGGACAAAGACCTGGTTGGGGCGCTCGCGTTCGTAGTAGCCGCCTCGCCACACCCAGCTCCTGCCACGGCTCACCCAGCGTCCATGAACCCAGACGTAGCCCGGCCGGTAGACGACGATCTCCTCTCGCGGCGGAGGGAGGTCGACCGCGACGTAGCCCGAGGTCCCGTAGGTGGTTGCGTAGCAGCCCGACAGGGCAGGCAGGCTCGAGAGCGCGGTGCCCGCCACGAGCACGGAGGTCACAAGCTTTCGTAGGCGCATGAGGTGGCTCCTCTGTCCGGAGCCACAGCAAGTCGTGCACCTTCGGCGGGGCGCGCCAGGCACCTGTTTCGCGCGATCCGCCGGTCGACGTGACGCGCCGGGGCTCACCGCGCGTCGCCGCGCCTATCGCCGCGCCTGTCAGGGCTTGAGGCCGTTGGTGATCCAGCGCAGGAACAACTTGTAGTCGGGATCGCTGACGTCGAGGAATGTCGCGTTCGGATGGTTCTGGAGCGCCGGCGCCACCTCGTAGAGCGGCATGGTGAGCAGCAGCGAATTCGCAGGGGTCACGGTATCGACCCGACCGTTGGGCGCGGCGGGAAGCAGGGTTGCGAGCACCGTCGCGGCGGGGTCGTCGAACTTGAGGATCGCACCGGGCCCACCCGCGGTGTGGCAGTTCGCGCAGCCCAGCCCGCCGAGCGCGGCCTTCTGGAGCCTCGGATACACATCGATCGCGAAACCGGGATCGATGACGGCGGCACCGCCGGCACCTGGGACGACGCCGCCCGCGAGTCCGAGCGTGGCGCCGTCGGCGACCGCCGTCACGCTCGTGGTGACGCATCGGGAAACGTGACCTTGAGCGTGTACGTACCGGGTGGCAGATCGAGGAACGCGACCCGCGACTTGCCGGCGACCGCGGTGGCCGTGAGGACCGCGGGGTCGACGTCACCGACCGCGCCGAAGAACACCGGCCCGAGCACGCCGGGGACCGGCAGGTTGGCCGCATCGACCAGCACCACGTTCGCGAGCGGGATATCCACGATCGGCAAGCCGTCGGGGAGCTGCATCTCGGCGGCGAGAAAGGCCGTGCCGGCCGTCGGCGTCTTGCCGAGCGACACGTACTGCCGCAGGACGTCGGCCACCGACATCAGGTAGGCGTCCTGGACCACCGGCGCATCCGCGACGGGGGTCGCCACGTTGCGGGTCGCGCGGTAGCTCGCGTGCGCCACCGTCAGGAACACCCTGCTGCCGATCGGCACCTCGTCGAGCACCCACACTCCGTCGACCGCGCTGGTCGCCATGATCGCGGGGGTGATCCCGTCGGTCGTGACGATGGCGTCGGGCATCGCGACGTTGCCGAAGTAATCGATCGCCTTGCCGCTGACCTGCTGCCCGACGCGGGCTGGCGGCGCCGCATCCACCTCCGCGGCCGCGTCGATCTCGACGCCGACATTGCCGCCGGGGGGCGCCTGCCCGGCACAGCCGAGCAGGAACAGCGAACAGGTCAGGTAACGCATGGGTCTTCTCCCGGGAGCTCGCAGCCTCGAACATCAACGACCGTGCCACCGTACCAGCTGTCAAATCGCGATGTTGCGGTAGCAAATCGCGATGTTGCGGCAGCCTGGCGGCGCGTCCCTGGGACCGTTCGCCTCATGGGCGGGGTGTGAGCACTCCAGGGTCGGCGTTGCCAGCGTCACACCCCACGAGTATGGTCCGCCATGCTCGAGGACACCCTTCGAGAAGGACTCACCTTCGACGACGTTCTGCTGATCCCGGGACACAGCGAGATCATTCCCAAGGACGTCGATGTCACGACCAGGCTGACGCCGTCGATCCCGCTGCGGATGCCGCTTGTCAGCTCGGCGATGGATACCGTCACCGAGGCGGCCACGGCGATCCGCATGGCCCGCGAGGGTGGGCTTGGCTTCATCCACAAGAACCTCACGATCGAGGAGCAGGCGCGCGAGGTCAGCCGGGTCAAGAAGGCGCAGTCGGGCATCGTCGTCGATCCCGTGACGGTCTCACCGTCTCGCACGCTCGAAGAGGCGCTCGCGTTGATGCGCAGCCATCGGATCAGCGGCCTGCCGGTCGTCGACGCCGACAAGCGGCCGGTCGGGATCCTGACCAATCGTGATGTTCGGTTCGAGAAGCGGCTCACGCTCCAGGTCGGCGACGTCATGACGAAGGACCCGGTGGTCGTCAAGGACGGCGTCGGGATCGACGAGGCCAAGAGCCTGCTCCACAAGCACCGCATCGAGAAGCTGCTCGTCGTCGATGCCCAGGGCAAGCTCAAGGGCCTCATCACGACCCGCGACATCGAACAGGCCGAGATGGATCCGGACGCGGCCACCGATGACATGGGCCGGCTGCGAGTCGGAGCCGCGGTGGGCGTCGGCGCTGATCGCGACCAGCGGATCGAGGCCCTGCTCGCCGCGGGCTGCGACGTGATCTGCATCGACACCGCCCACGGTCACTCGGAGGGCGTGCTGCAGGCATGTCGTGATACCCGCAAGAAGTTTCCCCGGCTCCAGCTCGTCGCCGGCAACGTCGCCACGGCCGAAGCCACGCGTGCGCTGATCGACACCGGCGTCAACGCCGTCAAGGTCGGCGTCGGCCCGGGCTCGATCTGCACGACCCGGATCGTCGCGGGCGTCGGCGTCCCGCAGCTCACGGCGATCTCGGATGCGGTCGCCGCCGCGAAGGGCTCGGGAGTCGCGATCATCGCCGACGGTGGGATCAAGTACTCGGGCGATGTCGCGAAGGCGCTCGCCGCGGGCGCGAACACCGTGATGATCGGCTCGCTGTTCGCCGGCACCGACGAGGCCCCCGGCGAGATCATCTTGTACCAGGGCCGCTCGTACAAGAGCTATCGCGGCATGGGCTCGATCGGCGCGATGAAGGAAGGCTCGAAGGACCGCTACTTCCAGGCCGACGTCGAGGCACCCGGCAAGCTCGTGCCCGAGGGCATCGAAGGCCGCGTGCCGTACAAGGGCCCGCTGCGCGAGTCGATCTATCAGCTGATCGGCGGGCTGCGGGCCTCGATGGGCTACGTCGGCGCCGCCACCATCTCCGAGCTCCACGCGAAGGCGCGCTTCGTCAAGATCTCGTCGGCAGGCCTCCGCGAGAGCCACGTCCACGACGTGATCATCACGAAGGAAGCTCCGAACTATCGCGTGGAGTAACCATGGCTCATCAGCTCGTCCTCGTCCTCGACTTCGGCTCGCAGTACACCCAGCTCATCGCGCGGCGCATCCGCGAGCAGGCCGTCTACTGCGAGATCCATCCATTCACGATCGCCAACGACCCCGAGCTGCGCCAGATCCGGGCGCTCGCCCCGGTCGGCATCGTGCTGTCCGGCGGGCCGTCCTCGGTCTACGACGAGGGCGCGCCGACGATCGTGCCCGCGCTGTTCGAGCTCGGTATCCCGGTCCTCGGCATCTGCTACGGCGCGCAGCTGACCGCGAAGCTGCTCGGAGGAGATGTCCGCCCGGCGGATCGCCGCGAGTATGGCCGCGCCTCCGTCCGCGTGAAGCGCGCGGAAGGCATCTTCAAGTCCGTCACGGTGGGCGACGAGCTGTCGGTGTGGGCCTCGCACGGCGACCACGTCGAGGGCTTGCCGCCGGGCTTCGTCCACACCGCGGACTCGGATAACTGCCCGATGTCGGGCTTCGCCCATGCGGCGAAGAAGATCCACTGCGTCCAGTTCCACCCCGAGGTCGTGCACACGCCGCGAGGCGCGGAGTTGCTCGGTAACTGGCTGTTCGGCGTCGTGGGCGCAGCGGGGGACTGGTCGATGGCTTCGTTCGTCGACGAGTCCGTCGCGCGAATTCGCCACCAGGTCGGCGAGACCGGCAAGGTGATCTGCGGGCTGTCCGGCGGCGTCGATTCCAGCGTCGCGGCAGCGCTGATCTACAAGGCGATTGGCAACCGGCTGACGTGCATCTTCGTCGACAACGGCCTGCTGCGAAAAGCCGAGCGCGAGTACGTCGCTTCGATCTTTCGCGATCACTTCCACGTCGACCTGCGCGTGATCGATGCCGAAGAGCGCTTCCTGTCCAAGCTCGCGGAGACCACGGATCCCGAGAAGAAGCGCAAGATCATCGGCTACGAGTTCATCGCCGTGTTCGAGGAAGAATCGAAGACGATCCAGGATGTGCGGTTCCTCGCGCAGGGCACGCTGTACCCCGACGTCATCGAGAGCGTCTCGTTCAAGGG
>JAGSPR010000608.1 GCA_018262455.1 Deltaproteobacteria bacterium
TGGAGCCGGTCTCTGGCCGGCAGGAGCAGCGAGCGCGCCGGCCGAGGCTGGACCGGCGCGGGTGCGGCCCGGGGAGGCATCGGGCAGCGCGGTGCCGGTGCGGGCCCGGCCGCGAACGTGATCGAGAGCTCCGCCGGACTGCTCAGCCCGACATCGTAGAAGCCGACCTTGATCGCGACATCCATCACCGTCACCACGTCTTGGTACTGCACGTCGGGATCCGCGGCGAGCTCGAGCGAGCTGCCGCAGTCTGGGTGCCGTGCGGCCCGGAGCGCGCGGAGCTCGCCCTCGAGCCACGCGGTGTCGACCGCACCCGCCGCGCGCGCGCTGAAGCACCGCACGTCGGGGGCCGCGCCGATCCACACACCGGTCTTGTCGATCCGGATCGCGAGGTCACACGTGGTGTCTCGCGAGGTGACCGTGCCCGCATCGCGCGGGGCGGGCGCGGGCACCAGCACCGGCACGGGGGTCGGCTCCGGTGGCTGTCGACTCGGCGCTGCTTGCTCGCAGCCGAAAAGCCCTGGTCCTAGCCCCAGCAACACGAGCCCTGCATGCATCGTCATCGCGCGAGCATAGGCTGGTTTGGGCTCACCTCGAGCGAGCCAGCGCGACCGTGAGCTCACCACGCGGTCGAGCGTGCTAGCGTCCGACGGTGACGTATCGCGATCCGGATCCGGATCGGCAGGCAGCCTCCGAGGCGCAGCTCGCAGCGGACGAACAGATCGAGGACGCGGCGGCGCTCGGTCGCGAAGCGCGCAGCCGGCACGAAGCGGGCATCGAGAAGCGGCTGCTGCGCAAGCCGCCTTCCGGCAAGGGCGCCGCGTTCGCGCCGTGGGGGCTGGGGCTTGGTGCGTACATGTCCGCGATCGTGTCCGGACTCACCGTGCCGATCGGGCTCGGGGTCGGGTTCGGTGCCCTCGCGATCAGTGCGCTCGGGATGTCCGCGCTGGATCAGCTGCGGCTGCGTCGCGAGCGGGCGTGGGCCATGCGCCAGGAGTTCGCGGTCCTCGGCTACGTCGAGGTGCTGAGCTCCCGGCTCGTGGTCGCGGCGATCACGGCGAAGATCACGCTCGCCTCGATCGAGGACGAGGATCGTGAACGCGTGATCGATCTCCTCGGCCGGCTGGACACCGTCGACCCGGTCGTCACCGTCGAAGCCAACACGATCCGGATCGAGCTGCTGATCTCCGGCTCGGCGAAGCGGTTCATGCGCGATCTGATCGATCACGTCGCCCGCGCGCTTCACCAGGCGCGCCAGGTCGTCGTCGTCGAGCTCGCGGCGTCGACCGCCGATCCGGCGAAGCCGTACGATCTCTACCGTTGATTCGCGCGATCATTTCGGGCTGATCGCGACGCGCGGATACAGCACGATGAGGATCGATCCACGTGCCAACCAGGACATCCGGAGATTGTATCGTCGAATTCCCCAGGCCAACGCGCCGTGACGTCCCGCGTGCTCGTCCCCGCGATCCGTCGTAGCTTCAGGCATGCTCTCCGAGCTCGCGCACCTTTGTCTCCATGCTCCCGCCACGCTCGCGCTCAAGCGACGCCTGCCCCAGGATGAGCTCTACGCCACCTTGATCGCGCGCGCCGATGCGGCCGGCCTGTCGCAGCGCCGCGCCGAGCTGGTGCACGGGCTCCGCGGACACGTGGTCGAGATCGGCTGCGGCACCGGCTCGATGTTCGGTCACTATCGCAATGTCTCGGTCACCGCGATCGAACCCGATCCGGCGTTCGCCGCGCATGCCCGGGTCGCGGCCCGGCTCGCGCCGGTGGAGATCGAGGTGCGCGTGGGCAGTGGCGAAGCGATCCCGCTGGAGGACGCATCGGTCGATGCCGCGGTGCTCGCGCTCGTCCTGTGCTCGGTCGAGTCGGCCGAGGTCGTCTGTCGAGAGGTCGCCCGCGTCGTGCGCCCGGGGGGCAGCGTGCGCTTGATCGAGCACGTTCGCAGTCCCAAGCGGATCGCGGGAGCGCTGATGGACCTGGCGAATCCACTCTGGCTGCGGGTCAACGGCCAGGGTTGCCGGCTCAACCGCGATCCGATCCCGGTGCTCGCCGGTGCCGGGATCCACGTCGAGCGGGTCGAGTCGTTCCAGCTGTGGAGCGCCGGCCTTCCGGCGTTCCCGATGCGATCGATCCACGCGACGCGCGACGCGCGACGCGGTGACAACCACGCGACGCGGTGATGCGCGGTCGACCACAACGTGCACCCGTGTAGGGGGGATGCCTGGGGGCGACCACCCCGGCGCAGAGGCAGAACTACGCGGGTGCCCCGGTTGGCGTGACGAGCTGTCTCATCGCTCCACGCGCACCCGGGCGCACGTCCTGTCATCACGCGCCGCGTCTTGATGACAGCGGCTATCTCGGGCACCTCCCGATCGGTCCGCAGACCGAAGGTGGACGCCTACATGCGGGCACGATCTCTCCACACGCACCGACGTTCAGCGTGGTGTGGCTTACGCGTGCAGACGCGAGGTGAAGCCGCGCGTTCATGGTTCGAGCGTGCGCTGGCTCGGATGTCCTACACGCGACCGCGCCCTGCGCAACATGTGCAGCGCGCGCTGGCACCATGCATGAACGAAGGCGACGACCATGCGCCGCCTCTCAGCCAAGAAATCCGTCCTCGTTCTGGTCGCGAGCTTGTTCGGCTGCCATCAGGCAGACGTGGGTGGGCCCGGGGAAGCCAAGGACGACCCGAGCAACCTGCACGACATCGCCGATGCGCTCGCCGCGTTGCCAGAGGCCACCGTGCTGTCCTCCACCGACGACGGTGTCCCCACGTACATCGTCGGCGAGCTGGCGAAGGTCGGCGCGATGCAGACCGACGACGCCCATGCCGCCGAGGCCGCGCTCCGGCCGTCGCTGCCGCCCGTGCTCGCGCCGTTTCGGCTGCGAGCGGACGACCTCGCGTTGCGCAGGATGAACGTCGACGAGGACGGCGGGCGCCACTTCCGCTACGACCAGCGCTTCCATGGCCTGCCCGTGATCGGCAGCGAGCTCGTCGTGCATGTGGACGTCAAGGGGGCGATCTTCGCGGTCAATGGCAGCGCGCGCGGCGACATCTCGCCGGCGCTCGGCGCGAACGCGATCTCGCAGGCGCAGGCGATGTCGATCATCGCGCACGATGCGCGGTTCGCGCAGCTCGCCACCACGTCGTCACGCCTGCTCTACATCGAGACCGCGGACGGCGCGATGCACCAGGCCTACGAGGCGGTGGTCGAGGGCAGCCGAGGCGCGGATCCCGCGCGAGACAAGGTGTATGTCGATGTCGATTCCAGCGAGATCGTCGCCGTCTACCCGCAGATCCACTTCGCCGAGAGCCGCAAGGATTACAGCGCGAACAACGGCACCACGATCCCCGGGACGCTGAAGCGC
>JAGSPR010000283.1 GCA_018262455.1 Deltaproteobacteria bacterium
GCGCGTGGTCATCCGCCGCTGACCCAAGCGCTCGGCACGGTTGATCCGGCGTAAGCGTAAACGTCGGCGTAAGCGTAAGCGGATCCCCGGATTCGCTTATGGGCTTGCCCGTCCTTCGTGGACACCTCTCTGAGGCAGTCAGCTGCCAGAATGGGGTGACCGATGGTGAAGCGACGGCGAAAGTTCACGAAGGAGTACAAGCGCGAGGTGGTCAGGCTCGTCCGCAGCAGCGGCAAGGGCGTGACGGCCATGTCCCGCGAGCTCGGGATTGGGCTGACGGTGTTGCGCGGTTGGCTCGAGATGGTCGAGGCCGAGGAGAAGACGGGCTTGACCGGAGACGAGCTCGAGGAGCTCAAGCAGCTGCGGAAGGACAAGGCGCGGCTGGAGATGGAGGTCGAGATCTTGGGAAAAGCGACGGCGTTCTTCGCCAAGCGAAACCAGTGAGGTTCGCGTGGATCGAGGCGGAGAACGCCCACTACCCGGTGGCGGTGCTTTGCAAGGTGCTGCGGGTGACGACGAGCGGCTACTACGCGTGGTGCGGTCGAGAAGAAAGCGAGACGGCCAAAGAGAATCGGCGTCTGGCCGTCGAGGTCGCGGCCACTTTCAAGCAGTTCAAGGGTCGGTACGGTAGTCCGCGGCTCCACCGCGAGCTGCGCGTGTGCCGTCATCGAGTTGCGCGGCTCATGCGCGAGCAGCGGCTCTGCGCCCGTTCTCGTCGACGATTCTGCAAGACCACGAACTCGAACCACGACTGGAAGACGCCGAAGAATCTCCTCGGCCGCAACTTCGAGGTGCCGGAGCCCGACCGCGTGTGGGCTGGCGACGTGACGTACCTCCCGACGCGCGAGGGCTGGCTCTACCTCGCCGTGCTGCTCGACTTGTACTCGCGCAAGGTCGTCGGCTGGGCGATGTCCGAGCGCAACGACGAGGAGCTGACCCTGGCCGCGTTGCGCGTGGCGCTCGACCAGCGCCAGCCTGACCCGGGCCTGATCCACCACAGCGACCGCGGCACGACCTACGCTTCGGGCACGTACCAGGACGTCCTCGAGCAGAACGAGATCATCGGCAGCATGAGTCGCAAGGGCGACTGCTGGGACAACGCGGTCGTCGAGAGCTTCTTCAGCACGCTCGACATCGAGTGCGGCAACCAGCAGGTGTTCTCGTCGCGAGCGACCGCGCGACGCGAGGTCGCCGAGTACATCCTGGGCTTCTACAACCCGACGCGGCTACACTCGTACCTGGGCTACATGAGCCCGATGGAGTTCGAGCGTGCAGCCGCATAAACCGTGTCCACGGAATGCGGGCAAGCCCATAGGCGTAAGCGTAAGCGTCAGCGAATTGGCTGATCCGCTTACGTCTACGCATACGCTCTCAGTTCGGGCCCTCCGGGGATCTGGTCAGTTCGGCCCCCGTGAGGTCGCTGATGGGAGACGCAGCGGAGGCGCGGCAGATGTTATGTACCGGACATGCGTATCTGGTTCTGTTCGCTCGCGCTGCTCGCAGGGTTCCACGTTGCCATCGCCGCGCCCCAGGCCGCGCAGGTCGCCGGCAAGCCGGCCGCGGCAAAGACGACGGTGACCTGGTTCGGTCACGCCGCGTTTCGCATCGAGACCCCGAACGGCAAGACCTTGCTCGTCGATCCGTGGATCACCAACCCATCGAACCCGACGGGCGCGCAGGACGTCAAGTCCGTCAAGGCTGACCTGATCCTGGTCACCCACGGTCACTCCGATCACGTCGGCGATGCGACTGACATCGCGAAGCGCACCAAGGCGAAGCTCGTCGCGACGTTCGATCTCGGCGGCGCGATGGTCGCGGCCGGCTTCCCCAAGGAGCTGTACGGCATGGACACAGGCGGCAACTTCGGCGGCACGATGCACCTGCTCGACGACGAGGTCGCGATCACGTTCGTCCCCGCCGTCCATAGCTCTGCGCTGGGCGATGACAAGAAGACCTTCGGCGGCAACCCTGGCGGCTTCGTCATCGCGATCAAGAACGGCCCGACCCTCTATCACACCGGTGACACCGACGTGTTCGGCGACATGGCGATGATCAGCAAGTTCGCCAAGATCGACCTCATGCTCGCCTGCATCGGCGGCCACTTCACGATGGATCCAGATCGCGCGGCCGAGGCGGTGCGCCTCGTGAAGCCCAAGCAGGTCGCCGGCATGCACTTCGGGACGTTCCCGATCCTGACCGGCACACCCGACGCGTTCGGCAAGGCCCTGAAGAAGGCGAATGTCGGAGCCAAGCTCGTCGAGCTCGGGATCAACAAGCCGATCGTGTTGTAGCAGCCGGCCTTGGCCGCGAGCCCCCACATGGGGGTAGCCTCGGGGCGTGCTCACCGAGACCGCGGCCCGCTGGGTGCTCGTGCTCCACACCGCGTTCGGGGTCGCGGCGGTCGGCGCGGCGACTCACCTCGTCCTGTGGCTGCGCGGCTACCTGCGCGGCAACTACGCGCGGCACCGGGCGGTCC
Organism: Deltaproteobacteria bacterium; assembly: GCA_018262455.1. Next base: position 2,477 of record JAGSPR010000283.1, read on the forward strand.
GCCGGTTCGCGTGGATCTCGCTGGCGCTGCACGCCTCCGCGTTCGTCGCCGGCAACGTGATGTATCCGACGTACAAGGTCGAGGTCCGCGCGGCGTACCTCGAGAATGCGGGAGCGATCATCAGCCGCCACAACCTCGAGCGCCACGAGCTCGACAAGATCGCCGCGCGCGAGCACACCACGGCGTTCGAGCCCGAGCCGGCCGGCGACGTCGTCAAGCAGGCCGCGAAGGCCGCGCGATGGTTCGACGTCAAGGAGCACTGGATCGCGCTGGGGCTGATCGCCTCGGCGGCGCTGGTCCTCGCCCTCGCGTTCTGGGATCCGAGGCGCGACGGACCGGCGCTCGCGCCGATCGTGCTGGGGCTGGCCGTGGTGATCGCGGGCACGGTGTGGTTCGGCGCGATCGTCGGCGTGCTCACGGCGTCGTGGCGGGCCGTGTAGCGAGCCTGTAGCATCAGAACCATGCGCTGGGCCGTGATCGTCGGCGCCATTGTGGCGAGCGCGACGCGTGGCGGGCTGGCCCATGCCGAGCGCGAGGTCACCGGACAGATCGTCGACGACGCGACGAACGAGCCGGTCGTCGGCGCGCTGGTCGCGGTCGGGCCGAACGAAGCGGGCTCCGATGATGCCGGCCGGTTCACCATCGACGACCTGCCATTTGGCCGGCTCGAGGTCGTGGTGATCGCGGATGGCTATCGCGCCTACTTCGGGTCGACCCGGGTCGGCGGCAGCCTCGCGATCCGGCTCGCCGCGGAATCCGGTGCCGGAGAGGTCATCCGGGTGAGTGGCCGGATGCCGAGCGGCCCTCCCCTGCATCTCGACACCACCGAGATCCGCAACCTCCCGGGCGCCGGCAACGATGCGCTGCGCGCGCTCCAGAGCCTGCCGGGTGTCGCGCGCACGCCGTTCGGTCTCGGTGGCCTTGCGCTGCGCGGCACCGCCCCACGCGATACCAAGGTCTACCTCGACGGGATCGAGGTGCCACTGCTCTATCATTTCGGCGGCATCGCCTCGTTCCTGCCCACGGCCGCGGTCGATGATCTCGCGCTGGAGCCCGGCGGCGCGAGCGTGCGGTACGGTCGAGGCCTCGGCGGGGTCGCCACGGTCACCTCGCGCACGGGCCGCCGCGATCGCTGGCGCGCGGGAGGCGAGATCAGCCTGATCCACGCGGCCGCGGTGGCCGAGGGGCCGGGGCCACTGCGAGGGAGCTGGTTGATCGGCGCCCGGCGTTCGTACTTCGACGCGATCGAGGAGGCCGCGAACCTCGATCTCGCGCTCGCGCCTCGGTACGGCGATGCCCAGCTGCGCTGGGAGTCCGGCGACGGCAGCTGGATGGCGATCCTGTTTGGCTCCGACGACAAGCTGCGCTTGCTCCACGATCCGTCCGACACCAGCAGCGGCGGCGTCAACACCAGCAACGTCAAGAGCTTCGAGTACACGTCGCGGTTTGCGCGGCTCGGCGTCCGCTATCGCGCGGTCCACGGCGCGACCCAGCTCACGATCTTGCCGTCGGTCGGGATCGATGACGTCAACGGCCGCGCGAATCACAACGACCTCGACAAGGGCCTGCATCGCACCACGATCCCGTTCAACCTCCGCGCCGACGTCGCGACCCCGCTCGTCGGCGGCACCCTGCTCGTCGGGGTCGACGGCGGCTCGTCGCGGCACACCTACCGCATGCTCAACACGCCGCCGCCGAATCCCACCAACCTCGCGCCCGACATGGTCGTCGAGCGCTCGCTGACGCGGTGGACCGCGGACCTCGGCGCGTTCCTCGAGCAATCGTGGTTCTTCTTGCACGACCGGCTCGAGGTTCGTCCCGGCGTCCGCGGCGACCATTTCGGGCTCTCCGATCAGTGGACCCTCGATCCTCGGATCTCGATCCACGAGCGCTTGCCCCACGGCATCGAGCTCACGCAGTCGGCGGGCATCTATCACGAGCCGCCGCTGATCACCGACCTCGATCCGATCTTCGGAACCCGCCGGATGCTCGGGTCGAAGGCAACCCAGCTCGCGGTCGGCATCAAGGCGACCATCGGCGATGACAAGGAGCTCGGCGCCACCGCGTATTACCAGGATCTCGGGCAGCTCCCGGTCGACGCGGTGAGCGCGGCGACGCCGATCTCCGCCAACGGCAGCAGCGACTCCGGCGGAGTGCTCGGGATCAGCCGCGAGCTGGTCGATTCGCAGTTTGGCTCGTACAGCTATCGTGAAGCGATCGGCAACGGCCACGCCTACGGGATCGAGCTGATCGGGCGGCGCAACACAGGTCGATGGACCGGATGGATCGCGTACACGTACGGGCGGTCGCTGCGGCAGAATCCCGTGCACGGTGACGACTACTACCCGTACGTGCTCGATCAGCCCCACACCCTGACCGTGCTCGCGACCACCGCGCTACCGCGTCACTGGCGGATCGGCGGTCGGTTCCGTTACGCGACTGGAAACCCGTTCACGCCGGTCGCTGGCACGTTCCTGGAAGCCGACGGCGACTTCGTCGCGATCGACGGTCCACTGCTGTCCGAGCGGCTGCCCGCGTTCTACCAGCTCGACCTCCGGCTCGATCACGCCTGGCGTCGCCCGTGGGGCATCCTGAACCTCTACCTCGACGTCCAGAACGTCACCAATCGCCACAACGCCGAGGGCGTCACCTACAACGACGACTACTCGGTACGCACGTACACGACCGGCCTGCCGGTGTTTCCTTCGATCGGCGTCGAGTACATCCCGTAGCGGAGTCGTGTTACGACCCGCGGATGACGACACTGAAGAAGCTGGCACTCGGGCTCGTGATCGTGACCGCCGCGTGTAGCGGCCCGAAGGCGAAGCCGTCGAGCACGATCGTGAACGAAGGCTCGGACACGCCCGAGAGCTGCTGCTGCAAGTCCAACCCGCTCACCAGCGAAGACGGCAAGCCGGTGTTCGAGCAGGCCAACCGCATGGAGTGCTCGTCGAAGCAGGGCGAGTGCGTGGGCGAGGTGCAGTGCCAACCGCAGGCGCCGACCGAGCCGACGCCGACGCCGACGCCGTAGCCCTGGCCCTGGCCGGCGGCTTACCAGGTAACGGACATGCTGGACTGAAACAGCATCGAACGATCGATCACGCGATCGGCTGGCATCATCGGTGCCGGTCGGCATTCGGCGCCGCGACACACCGACGCCGGCTCCGACTGGTGTGGCGCGAGCGCGACGCGCCAGCCAAGGAACCAACCCACCCGGCGCGGGAAGCCGATCGGCTCCTGGAGCCGATGATCGAGCATGATCCCGAACCCAGCCTGCGCTTCGACCCGCTTGGTATCTTCGGGAACGATCCGGCTCGGCTCTTCGGACCCGGGCCGGTACCAGTCGTTCCACGCGACCACCGCCCCGCCTTCGACGTAGACCGCGAGCATCGAGTTGCCACCGACCACGGTCGAGCCGAGCCGGAGCACGTCGAACCGGGTGACCACCCCGAGGCGCTGGCCATCGCCGAGCGGGAGGTTCGACGGCCCCTTCGCCGACAGCTCCAGGTAGCTATATTCGGCTTCGAGCGCGAGTCGGCCCCAGCGCTGGCCCATCGCCGCGGTCAGGCCGAGCGCGAGCACATCGAGCCGCTCGTTGTAGAGGAAGCCGACCGCAGTCCCGAGCCTGGCCGTGCTCCCGGAGGTGTGGTGCGGCGCCAGCGGGTCCTCGACGTAGTCCCCGCGCTCGTGAGGCCGATCGGCCCACGCGACCGCGGGGCCTGTGAATCCCAGGCACACGACCGCTACCATCCAGCCCGGAAACACGTGGAAGTTCCTCACTTGCACCTCGTCCGTTACCGCGTGGGCCGCACAGAATGCAGATCACGTACCGGCAACGGCGGCATCGAGCGCCTGCGTCATCGCGGCGATCGGCGCCGGCATGCCGGTCCAGATCGCGAACGCGCGGGCGCCTTGATGGACGAGCATCGCTCGGCCGTCGACCGTGGCGAGGCCTCGCGCGCGGGCACGTGCGAGCCAGATCGTGGGCCGGTGGTAGACGAGGGTCGCCGCCCAGGCCTCGGGGCGCAGCACCTCGAGCGGCAGCGCGTCCACGAACGTGGCCTCGTCGGCGCCGCCGAGCCCGATCGGGGTGCAATCGACCACGAGGCCCGCGCGGGCAAAGGCGGCGCGCAAGTTGTCGTCGGTCCACGCGGTCGCGCGCGTGCTGCCATGGGCCCAGTCCACCTGGTCCGGATGTCGTGCGAGCACCTCGATGGAGCAGGACTCGCGCAGCCCGTAGGCGATCGCACGTGCCGCACCACCGGCGCCGAGCAGCACGACGTGGGGACCTGCCTCGGGACGGAAGCCTGCGGCGCGCAGCCCGTCGACGAATCCATCGCAGTCGGTGTTGTGCCCGACGAGGCGATCGGCGACGAGCTGCAGGCAATTGACGGCACCGATCTCGCGCGCGGGCAGGGTCAGCTCGTCGGCGAGCGCGGCGGCCGCGAGCTTGTGCGGGACCGTGATGCTCGCGCCGAGCGCCCGGCACGCGCGGAGCCCATCGAGCGCGTTCGCGAGCTGCTCGGGCGGGACGGCGAGTGGAACCAGCACCGCATCGATTCCCGCGGCGGCGAACGCGGCGTTGAGCAGCTGCGGGCTGCGCGAATGTTCGATCGGCCAGCCGATCACGGCCGCCAGGCGGGTCGTGCCGCGGATCACGGGTCCTCCGAGCGCTCCACCACGAGCTCGCCGCCCGCTCGCTGGGCCTCCTCGAGAGCAGCCGTGGCATCGCGCATCAGGTGATCGAACGAGGGCGTCTCGCCCGCGGCCGCACCGGCCACGCCACCGACGATGCGAGAGGAGAACCGGCGTCCCGCCGAGACCACCGGATCGCCGGCGGTCACGGCCAGGGTGATCCTGCGCGCGACCTCCGCCGCACCTGCGAGGTCGGTGTACGGCAGCAGGACGAGGAAGCGCTCCTGATCGACCTCGGTCGCCATGTCCACGTCGCGGATCGCCTGGATCAACGCGTTCCCCGCCCGTGCACGCAGGATATTGCGGATCCCCGGCAGAGGCGCCGAGGCGGCGTCGCCCTCGTCGGCCTCGACCGCGATCGCAAACAGCGCGACGGCGAGCGGGTACTCGTAGCGGCTCGCGCGCTTGAGCTCGAGCTCGAGCACGCGCTGGAACAACTCGAACGGCTGCAGGCTGCCCAGCTCCGGATCGGTCAGGGCTTCGAGCCGCGCACGGAGCACCTCCTCGCTCCCCTTGGCGGTGGTGGCGTCGTGCCGTTCGTCGCACAGCCTCCCCGCGGCGAGCAGCACCGGCGCGAGCCTCTCGAGGTCGTGTGGCCGCACGGTGACCAGATCTGCGCCGAGATCGAGCGCGCGGCGGACCGCATCCGCAGCCGAGCCCGTGCACGAGGCGATCACGATGGGCCGGCGTGACGCGAGCGCGAGCGCGGTCTCGATCAGCGTCTCGCCGCCCGGGATGCCGACGAGCAACACATCGACCGTGCCGTTGCGGAGCGCATGACGGATCTGCTCGAGACCTTCGCGTCCGGTCGCACCGCTGGCGACGCTGTGGCCGGCCGCGGCGATCGCGGACCGCGCCGTGGCGACGTGCGGCGCTCCATCGTAGACCGCGATCGCGAGCGATCGCATCGGAACGAGCTCCTCGACCACCAGGTCATCGGCGGGGGTCTCTCCGTCGCTGACACCGCGCGCCCCCGCAAGGGGGACCCTCGCCGCAGGGAAATGACGATCCTTGCTTCGCTGCGGACCGTCATCGATCGGTTCGGCTCGGGCCCCTGCGCGCGCGGGGCGCGTCGTTACCGGGTCGACCTCGATCTCGAGCTGGTCGAGGGCGTCGAGCGCATCGATCGCTTGATCGATCTCGAGCTCACCGAATGGAGCGGACGCGACGATGCTGGAGCTCGCGCGCCGCTTCTCGGCGTGCGTCGAGCTTCGTGCTTTGGGTCGCTGGGTCTTGGCGCGTCTCACGAATCCCCCTCGTCATCCTCTTCATCGGCCGGAGCGAGCACGGTAGCGGCGAGCATGCCGCGCGCGAGCCGGATCCGCACGCGGTCGCCGACCGCCACCTGCGAGGCATCGCGTACGATCGTGTGCCCGGTCGCGCTCACCATCGCGTAGCCGCGATCGAGCACCGCCAGCGGCGACAGCGCCGCCATCTGCGCGCCAAGCTGCGCGAGCTCCGAGCGCCGGCTCGTCGATGCGCGCAGCATCGCGGCGTGACAGCGGGCGAGGGCGTCGTCGAGATCGCGGTGCGCACGCGCGAGCCTGCCGGTGGGCTGGGCGACCGCGAGCCGCTTCTCGAGCTCGCCAAGCGCAGCGCGATTCGCGAAGATCCGGGCCCGCGGGTGAAGGCCGGTGAGGCGATGGTGGAGCTGGTGGAGCTGCTGGCGGGTCGTGGCCAGGGCTCGCTCACCGCGCGCGTGGAGGCCCATCGTCCCGCGATCGAGATCCTGGCGAGCGCGTCCCAGGTGATGGTGGATCTCGCGGTCGAGTCGCCGGCGTTCCTTGACGAGCATCTCGACGA
>JAGSPR010000609.1 GCA_018262455.1 Deltaproteobacteria bacterium
GGATGACTCGGGTCCGGTGGACGCCGGCAAGCGGCGCCGGCCCGGTAAGCACACCAGCATGCGACGGCGCCGGGACAGCCTCGATGCCAAGACCGCGTTCGAGTGGATCGACGAGGAGCCCGCCGAGAACGTCCGGGCGAACCAGCGGAGCTCGACCGAAGCCAGCGAGCCCAAGGGCCGCGGCATCGGCGTCACGCTCGTCGTGCTCGCGCTGGTTGGCGGCGGCGGCTACCTCGCGTACCGCTACCTGTACCAGGATCGGGCGTCGACCTCGCTCGATCCCAAGCAGCCGGTTGGCGGCCTCGTTCCGGGCTCGGTGGAGTCCGTCGCGCCGACCCCGCCCGCAGCCAGACCACAGGGTCCTGATCCGGCCGCGGTGCAAGCCGCGCTCGAGCGCGCGCGCGAGGTACTGCGCGGCTACCTGCAGTCGAAGTCGCCCCGGGTCCAGCGGGTCGCGGCCCAGGCGCTCGGCCGCACCGGCGATCCCGCGGCGATCGAGGCCCTCGCGACCGCGCTCGCCCAGGCCAAGGTCGAGGCAGCGGGCAAGCTCGATCTCGCCTACGCGCTCGCGCGTGGGGGCGACAAGCGAGGGACCGATGCCCTCGTCGCCGCGCTCGGCTCGAGCCGCGATGACAGGCTCACCGCCGGCAGACTCCTCGCCCAGCTCGGCGACCGCCGGGCGGTTGCGATCGTGAGCTATCTCGATGTCAGCCAGAACCGGCTGAGTGTGGCCGAGCAGCTCGCCCGGATCTCCGAGCCAACCTCGATCAAGGTGCTCGAGGCGATCCGCGCCGACCCGAAGACCCCCAGCGATGCCCATGCGCGGGCGACGATCGCGCTGGGGCTCGCCGGCAAGACCGAGGTCACCGCCGAGCTCCACGAGCTCGTCAACGACGCCCACTTCAACGTGTTCGCTGCCGAAGCGCTGGCGGTGCTGCATGACGAAGCGGCGCGCCCGGTGCTCGAGAAGCTGCTCGCGCTGTCGACGCTGCGCGTGGGAGCCGCGCGGGGCTTGCGCCGGCTCTCCCCGACCCTCGATCCAACCCCTTACCTCCCGGACCTGCTCGCGGCGCTCGGCAAGACCGCGGATCCCGAGAAGAAGGACACCGCGCAGATCGAGGTCGCGGAGGCCATCTTGCTGCTGGCGGGTCCGGCCAGCTGGTCCGAACCGCTCTGAGTGGCGCCCGGCAGCGGCCGGGGCGTTCACGATTGACAGGCCCAGAGGCCCGGACCAGACTGCCCGGCCCCGATGGCCACACGCCTGACCCGCACTGCAGCCCCCGCCGTCGCCGAGCGGAGCGGTCAGCGCATCTACTTCGTGTCCCTCGGCTGTCCGAAGAACCAGGTCGACACCGAGCTGATGCTCGGCCAGGTCGAGGCGGCCGGGCACTCGCTGGTCGATGCCCCCGAGGGCGCCGATGTCATCGTCGTCAACACCTGCGCGTTCATCGATGCCGCGAAGGAAGAGAGCGTCGACACCATCCTCGAGATGGCGCAGCACAAGGTGCGGGATGGCAAGGGCACCCAGCGCAAGCTCGTGGTGACCGGCTGCCTCGCGCAGCGCTACGCCGGCGAGCTCGCGAAGGACATCCCCGAGATCGATCACATCCTCGGCTCGGCGGACTTCCAGTCGCTGGCGACCGCGCTCTCCGGGCAGCCGGTGGGCAAGCTGCCATCGGGCAAGGCCAAGACACGCAAGCCGTTACCGGTCATCCAGGTCTCCGAGACCCCGAGCTACATCTACGATCACGAGGCGCCGCGCGTCCGAATCGGTGCGCGCCACTCGGCGTACGTCAAGGTCGCCGAGGGCTGCGATCGTCCGTGCTCGTTCTGCATCATCCCGAAGCTGCGCGGCCCGCAGCGTAGCCGCACGATCGACGACATCGTCGCCGAGGCGCGCGCGCTCGCGGCCGAGGGCGTCCTCGAGGTCAACCTGATCGCACAGGACCTCACGCGCTACGGCTGGGACCAGGGCACGTCGCCCAAGGACCGCCAGACGCTCGCGCAGCTGCTGCGCGCGCTCGGCCAGATCGACGAGCTCGAATGGATCCGGCTCCACTACACGTTCCCGAGCGCGTTCGATGACGAGCTGATCGACGCGATCGCGAGCGAGCCCAAGGTCGTCAAGTACATCGACGTTCCGCTCCAGCACATCAGCGACGCGATGCTCAAGCGGATGCGGCGCGGTCACTCGAGCCGAGTCACCCGCGAGCTGGTCAAGACGCTGCGCGCGCGGATCGACCATGTCGTCCTGCGCACCACCTTCATCGTCGGTCACCCGGGCGAGACCCCGGAGGAGTTCGACGAGCTGTGCGCGTTCGTCGCGGACTCGAAGTTCGATCGGGCCGGCGCGTTCACCTACTCGGTCGAGCCCGGCACCACGTCGGCGATGCTCCCCCACCGCGTCGATGCCGACGTGATGGCCGAGCGCCAGCAGACGCTGATGGAGATCCAGCGCAAGATCAGCCGCGCGCACCACGAGGCCATGGTCGGCAAGGAGCTCACCGTGCTCGTCGAGGGCAAGTCCTCGGAGTCCGAGTACCTGCTCGAGGGCCGCTGGTATGGCCAGGCGCCCGAGGCCTCGAGCCGGCGGATCCTGAACAGTCCGACCACGGTCCAGACGGCCGCGATGACCGCGATCACGACCGCCGAGCTGGTCGCCGATTCGGTCGTGGTGCCGAGCACATCCGCGATCACTCGGACGTTGAACGTGACGCTCAGGTGCTTGAGCGACGCTGGCATCACGCCGACCGGGAGATCGAGGAACAGCGTGTAGCAGATCGCGAGCGCCATCCCGTAGCGCGGCGCGAGCGTGGCGATCGCCGCGGCGATCAGCGACAGCGCGACGGCGCCGAGCACGAGCGCCGCGCAGCTCGCCGCCGATGCATTGATCCGGGGGCCCGCGAGCAGCGCGCAGTACCAGCTCGCGACCGAGAGCGCGCAGATGATCGGCACGAGCGCGACGAGCTTGCCGGCGAGCACCGCCCAGCGCGGGATCGGGCGCGACCACAGATACGTCATCGTGCGCTCCTCGATCTCCTCGCCGATCGAGGCCGCGACGAACAGCGCGGGAAGCACCGCGAGGACGAGCTGCTCGAATGCGAGGATGTCGGGTAGCCTCGACTCGGAGCTGCCCCGCATCTGCAGCAGGTACGCGAACGCGATCGGCAACGCGACGATCCCCGCGCCGACCCACAGCGAGCGGCCGCGGAGCAGCCGGGTCAGCGTGAGCGCGGCGATCGTGCGCGTCGTCGTGAACGCGCTCGGGACGGTGCGGCGCTCGCTCATCGGCGGCCACCCTCGCCCGTGAGGTACTCGAACACCGCCCCGAGATTGTTGTCGGGCGAGCCGAGCGCGGACACGGTAACGCCACGGGAGAGCACGGCCGCGGCGAGCTGGTCGTAGCAGCGATCCGGATCCCGGGTCTCGATCAGGATCCCGTTGCGCTCGAAGACGATGCGCGCCACGTGGTCTTGCTCGGCGAGCTCCGCCGCGATCGCGCGCGGCTGGTCGCATTCGATGCGGATCCGATGGGGGTGGCGATCGATCAGCTTGCGGATCTCGTAGACATTGCCCTCCGCGAGGACCTGACCGCGGTAGATGACGACGATCTCCGAGGTCAGCGCCTCGATCTCGTAGAGCACGTGGCTCGACACCACCACCGTCTTGCCGGCGTCGCCGAGCTTGCGGATCCGCGCGACGATGTCGGCGCGGGCCAGTGGATCGACGCCGGTGAGCGGCTCGTCGAGTAGCAGGAAGTCGGGATCGTGCGCGATCGCGGTGGCGAGCTTGGTGCGCTGGCGCATGCCCTTCGAGAAGCCCTTGACGCGCCGGTGCATCGCGCTGGTCATGCCGACCTCCTCGAGCGCGTGCTCGGCGGCGGCCCGAGCACCCGTCGTCACGCCGGCGAGCCTGGCCATCACGGTGACCAGCTCGAGCGCGGTGAGCTCGTCCCAGGTCTTCTCGTGCTCGGGCGCGTAGCCGATGCGGCGCCGGACCGCGACGTCGCTGAACGGGCTCTTGCCGAACACGGTCAACGAGCCACGCGAGGGTCGGACAAGCCCTGCCATCATCTTGATCAGCGTCGACTTGCCGGCGCCGTTTGGCCCGAGGACCCCGACGATGCCGCCCTTCAGCTGCCAGCTGACGTCGGACACGCCGAGCACGTGCCCGTACCACTTGCTGCAGTTGTCGGCGACGACGACCGTCACGACGCGCCTCCCACTCCGGTCTTCTGGGCGCGCGAGACCTGGTACGCGACGAGCGCGATGGTCACGCCGACGTGCGCGGCGAGCGAACCGAGCGCGGCGCCGAGCGGGATCGCCGGATCGCGGCCTCGGTACTGGATGTCGAACAGGTGGTAGGCCACGGCCTGCACGGCACGCGGGAGGTCGAGCGCCGCGATCGAGGGCGATGCGACGTGGCCGAGCACGTACACCATGCCGCCGAAGATCAGGTAGTACGCCGCCCACACCGCGAGCGCCTGGCGCCGGTTCTGGAACAGCGCCGAGCAGCCGAGCGGCACCGCCGCGTACGCGAGCGTCGCGATGACGCCGATCGCGAGGGTCTTCGGCAAGATCGGCAACAGCCGGGCGACCTGGTCTCCGCTATCGGCGACGCCGAGGCGGAGCCCGGCGATGACAAGGGGCCCGGCGCCGACCACCAGCCAGACCAGCGCGCACAGCCCCACGAGCTTGCCGATCACGTAGTCGCGCGGCCGCACCGAGCGGGCGAAGTAGAACGTGAACGCGCCGCTCTGGACGTCGCTCGCGACCACGGTTGCGCCGATCGTCAGGCTGACAAGGAAGCCGGACCGGCAGAACCAGATGATCGACTCCGGCAGCGCGGTGTCGATCAGCTGCATCGCCACGCCCTGGGCCCAGCCCAGGCTCGACTTGCGATCGCTCGCGAACACCATCATGCCACCGGTGATGCACAGCGTGATCACCGAGAGCCCGAGCGCGGCCTTGAACCGCCACCACGTCTTCCACGCGAGCGAGATCTGGTGCCGCGCGATCACGGCCCACCGCGTCGACGAGGCGAGCCGTGCGCCGGCATAGCGCTTGTACCCGAGGTCATGGATCGTCCCGGTGGGAAGATCGACGTCGAGCGCGACGGGGGAGGTGACCTGACAGGTCGCGCCGGCGGCGACCAAGGCCTCGGCCAGGCGAGCCGCATCGGCCTTGACCTCGATCGCCAGCTCGGAGTCGGCGCCGCGCTTGCCGCGCAGCGCATCGATGCTGCCGACGAACCGCACGCGGCCGTGGTGCATGATCACGACCTGATCGCATACGCGCTCGACGTCGGGCAGCAGGTGCGTCGACAGCACGATCGCACAGCTCCTCCGGGTCGGAAGCTCGAAGATCAGCTCGAGCATCTCGTCTCGTGATCGCGGATCGAGCCCGTTCGTCGGCTCGTCGAGGAACAGGATCTCCGGATCGTGGACCAGCGCCTGCGCGAGCTTCACTCGCTGCTTCATGCCGGTGGAGTAGCCATCGATCGGCTGGTAGCGCTTCTCTTCGAGCCCGGCGTAGTAGAGCGCCGCATGGGCGCGCTGCATCGCCTCGGTCCGCGGCAGCCCGGAGAGCTCTCCCGCGTAGGCACACAGCTCGACGGCGCTCATGCCGGCAAGGAACGCCTCCTGCTCGGGCATGTAACCGACGCGATCGCGGATCTCGGCGCCGTGCGTGGCCGCGTGGAGCCCGAGCACGCGGGCCTCGCCCTCGTACGGCACCAGCCCGAGCAGGCACTTGAGCAACGTCGACTTGCCGGCCCCGTTCGGGCCGAGCAGGCCGATGATCTTGCCGTCGATGACGGCATCGAGGTCGTGGAGCGCCGTGATCGGTCCGAACCGCTTGGTGAGCCGCGCCAGCTCGATCAGCGGCGCGTCGATCATCGTGCCGGATGGGGCGTCGGTCATTTTGCCGGACGTTGAGCGCGGATCACTTCGACGATCACCGGCACGACGCCTGCCTCGATCATGCCGAGCACCTCGGCGGCGGCTTCGGAGAGATCGATGATCCGGCGCTTCTTGCCGTACGGCCCGCGATCGTTGATCCGCACCACCACGGTGCGGCCGTTGCGGGTGTTCGTGACCCGGACCCGCGTCTGCATCGGCAGGGTCAGGTGCGCGGCGGTCATCGCGCGCTTGTCGAAGCGCTCGCCCGACGCGGTCGGGCCGCCGTGGTGCTTGCCGCCGTACCAGGTCGCGAAGCCGCGCTGGACGTTCGACCGCGGCGGCGAGGGGTGGCCGGTGGGCGTGGGGCGGGTGGCCTTGCTGCCGCCGCCGCACGCGGCCATGACGATCAGGGTCGCAACGGCAAGCCCGCAAGCCCGGGCGGTCAGCGCGCGCACCCGGCTCCGAGGGTCCGTCCGGCCTTGTCGAGTGCGGCCTTCCTGAGCTGCGAGCCGGTCGGTCCGTCTCCGAGCTTCTTGCGAAGCGCCTCGCCGTGACCAGGCCCGACCACGTCGCGCAGGTACGACTCGAGGTGGAACGTGTCGCTGTGCTCCTTGGTGTGGCACTGGGTCGCACACAGATCCTGCGCCGGACCCCGCTGGAGTGCCGGTGGTCTTTCCTCGCCTCCCTTGGCGACGTGGATCGACCCCGGTCCGTGGCAGGTCTCGCACTGGACGTCGCGCAGCGAGGTCCGGGTTTCGTCGGCGAGGCTCGCGAGATTGGATCCCCCGGGCTTGTCCCATCCGGTCGCGTGGCAGCCGATGCAGTCGTAGTCGTACTGCTGGCCGCGCTCGACCAGCGTCTGCCAGGCGTGGGTGTGCCGCGTCTTGTTCCAGAACTCGACCGCGTCGGAGTGGCAGTCGTCGCACGCCGCCGCACCGACATAGGATGCCGCGCCCCTGCCGGGCACCGGCACCGCGAGCTTGGCGGCGGCCTTGACGTTGGCCGCGCCGGCCGCCCGGTAGAACTCGGTGACCCGATCGTGGACCGACTTTGCGCACGCGAGCGTCTTGTTGATCCGGATCTGCTCGAGGGTGAAGTAGCTGCCGGTCGCCGGCACGTTCAGCGGGTGCGCCTTCAGCTGCTCGCGGCGCTCGGCGAGCTCTCGCCGCTCGGCCTGCTTCTGGGCGACGAACGCCGGATCGGCGGTCTGGTCCGCGGCGAACTTCGCGAGGTCGGCATCGATCGCGGCGAGCTGGCGTTCGATCGTGACGATCTTGACCATCGCCGCACCGGACCCGATCGCATCGACGAGCGGGCCATCGCTCCGCACGGTCACATCGATCCGCGACAGGACCTGGCCGCGATTGCCGGGCACCACGAGCCAGCCGGAGCCCAGCTTCTGGGCTTCGATCTCGACGCGGTCGGGCTCGGGTGCGTTGATGCCGAGGCCCGCGATCGCCAGGTCGACATCGCCGATCTCGCGGGCGAGCTGCGCGGCGTCCTTCTTCGACGAGGCCTGGACGAGCCCGATGATGATCCTCGCGCCCCGGCGCCGGAGATCGGCGACCGCCGACTTGCCCGCAGCGACCGGATCGGAGACCGCGACGCCGGCGAGGGTGCCGTTCGCGATCACCCCGAACACGCCGACCTGCGTACCTCCGCTCGTGATCAGGGCAGGCGGCGCGGTCGAGATCCCGGGGGGCGCATTCACCGCCTGGCGAGGCACGCGCGTGTGGTCGGGGCCCTTGGCGAGATCGGCCGGGCCGAGGCCCAGCGCCCCGACCGCGAGCTCCTCTCCGTAGGTCTTGATCAGGAGATCCGCCTTGAGCTCCTCCTGGGCATCGAGGTGCGCCGGGACCGGCGACTTCGAGTAGAGCAGCGAGCCGGCGTCGACGAACAGCGCGGGACCGGCTGCGCGGGCGTCGAGGACCAGCTTGGCAGTCCTCGAGAGGTCACCCAGCGGGTCGCTGGTGCAGCCACAGGGGCCGAGCTGGCCACGGACCTCGGCGAGCGCGAACACGGTGAAACTCGGTCTCGCGACGACCGGCTCGGCGCTCGAGCCGCCCGATCCGCTGCTTTTTACGTCGGATTTCGAGCAGCATGCCGTCGCAACGAGCACGGCAAGGAGCCCAACCCGGCCGGTCATGGCGCCTCGTATAGCATGGGTTGACAGCCCGTACATGCCTGGGTAGATTCCGCCGCTCTCGAGAGGATTCACATGTCCGTCGCGATCCGGTTTTCACGTCAAGGTAAGAAGAAGTGCCCGTTCTACCGCATCGTTGCGGCAGACAAGCGCAAGGCGCGCGATGGCAAGTTCATCGAGTTGCTCGGGACCTACCATCCCGTCACCAAGGTGCTCAAGCTCGACGCCGAGCGTTACGAGAAGTGGCTC
>JAGSPR010000610.1 GCA_018262455.1 Deltaproteobacteria bacterium
GGGTAGCGCACGGCATCGTGGGTCTCGGGATCATCGATGATCGCTTCGAACCGCTCGCGCGCTTCCTTCGTCTGGCCGAGACGCGCGGCGACATCCGCGAGCTCGAATGCGAGGCGGCGATCCTTTGAGCTCTGCGCACCGGCCGCGGTGAGGCGATCGTACGCACCGCGCAGATCGCCCGCCTGCTTGAGCACGCTCGCGAGCGCGCGGTGGGCCGCAGCATCCTTGGGTAACAGCTCGACGACCGCGGAGTACGCACGCCGCGCCTTCGCGCGCTGGCCGAGCTCGCTGTAGAGGTCGCCGAGCAGGCGAACGACGACGAGGTTGTACGCATCGACCGTGCGCCAGTCCTGCGCCGCGATCAGCGCCTCGTCGAGCTTCTTCGCGCGCTGCAGGCCCCGCACGAGCGCAAACCGCGCCGCGCGATCCTTCGGATCCTTGACGACCGCTGCGCGGAGCGCCGCGAGCTCGGTGTCATTGATCTCGCTATGCGAGCCTGCAGGCTCCTTCTCGCCCTCGATCAGCGTCAACCGCGACGACGCCTCGCCGGCCGCGGAGGGGGCTCCCACGGCCGCTATCGTCAACGCACCGGCGAGCAGCGCCGTTCCTCGTGCTTGCATGAACGAGGAGAAATGCACCGGTGATGCCACCCGAAACCCGGCGCGCCACGCCTAGTTAGCCGAGCAGTGGACGCCGGGACACGCGGTTCGTCCCAGCCAAGACACGCCCGGGGCCTGGCAGTGCGAGACTGGGCAGGTGCGCGCGGTGTCAGCCAACCCGTTCCTCCTCGGCAAGCATCGGCCGATGGTGGTCGGTCACCGCGGCGTCCCGCTCCTGCATCAGGAGAACACCCTCGCTGGCTTTCGCCGCGCCGTCGCCCTCGGGATCCCGGCGATCGAGCTCGACGTGCGGCTCACCGCGGACCGCAGGGCCGTCGTGCTGCACGACCACAGCCTGCGCCGCCTGACCGGGAGCTCGTTCGACGTCGACAACCTGACCTGGGACCAGATCGCGCGCCTGCGGATCCGCCGCGAGGTCCCGATGGGCATCGATGTCCATGGCAACCAGGTGCTCATGCGCTACGAGCGAGAGGAGCGGATCCCGCTGCTCGCCGAAGTGCTGGCCGAGGTCGCGAGCTCGATCGCGATCAACGTCGAGCTCAAGCTCGACATGCCGATCTGGTGGGAGGTCGAGGTCGGCGCCATCGTCGCCAAGGTGATCGCCGATGCAGGCGTCGAAGACCGCGTGATCGTCACCTCGTTCGATCCCCGCAAGCTGCGCGCCCTCGCGCGCGCACTGCCGACGCTGGCGCACGGCTTCTGCTTCGACGACACGATGCTGAACTTCGCGAGCCTGCTGTTCGATCGCCTTCCCGAGACCTGGAGCGCCCCGCGCATGCTCGAACGGATCCTGGGCGCGAACCTGTTCGGGCGCCTGCTCGGGACCCGGCTCGTCGGTGCGGAGCACACGTTGATCGGCCGCGGCACCGTGCGCCGTCTCCACGAGCAGGGCGTCGCGATCGGCACCCACACGCTGTTCCCGCTCGGCTCGATGGGGACCAAGCAGATCGCGCCGAGCGCGGTGACCGAGGCCGAGGTCGATCGACTCGTCGAGCTCGGCGTGGACTGGATCGAGACCGACGACCCCGAGCGCCTGCAGAAGCTGATCGGCTAGGCGTGGTACCAAGGCTCCGGGGGGCCTGTGGAGCAGAACGTCATCACCTCGGTGCTGCTGCCGATCGCGCTCGGCGTGATCATGCTCGGGCTCGGCCTCAGCCTGACGCTCGCGGACTTCAAGCGGGTCATCGTCTATCCCAAGGCCGTCGCGATCGGGCTCGCCTGCCAGATGCTCCTGCTCCCCGCGGCGTGCCTCGGCCTCGCCCACGCGTTCGACCTCGGCCCCGAGCTCGCCGTCGGCCTGATGCTGCTCGCGGCGTCGCCCGGCGGCGCGACAGCAAATCTATTCAGCCACCTCGCGAAGGGCGATGTCGCGCTCAACATCACGCTGACCGCGGTCAACAGCGTGCTGTCGCTCATCACGTTGCCGCTGATCATCAACTTCTCCCTCGAGCACTTCCTCGGCGAGGGCCGCTCGATCCCGCTGCAGGCCGGCAAGGTGATCTCGGTCGTCGCCGTCGTCCTGGTCCCGGTGGCGATCGGGATGGTGATCCGCGCTCGCAACGCCTCGGTCGCCGACCGGATGGACAAGCCGGTCCGCATCCTGTCCGCGGTGTTCCTCCTCCTGATCATTGCCTCGGCGATCATCAAGGAGCGCGCCCGGATCGGATCGCACTTCCAGGAGGTAGGGCTCGCTGCGCTCGCCTTCAACCTGACGAGCATGGCGATCGGCTACGTGATCCCGCGCCTCCTCCGCGTCGAGCGTCGCCAGGCGATCGCGATCGGCATGGAGATCGGGATCCACAACGGCACGCTCGCGATCGCGATCGCGTCGAGCCCGGTGCTGCTCAACAACGCGACGATGGCGATCCCACCGGCGATCTACAGCCTGATCATGTTCGTGACCGCGGCGATGTTCGGCTGGTTCGTGTCGCGCCGGCCCTAGCGCCTGCGTGGGCTTGTGCCCGGCGCGGGCGTGGTTAGGTTGCCGACGTGTTCCGCGATGACTACCTGATGCGCCTGATCCGTCAGCTCGTCGACTTCCTCGCGCGGATCGCCGGGCACAACCGCCGCGGTGAGCACGACAAGGCGCTGTCGGAGGCCGCGCGCGCCTGGGACGACCTGCTCGACGTCCCCCGCGAGCTGGTCGACATCACCGACACGCCGACGCTCGCGGGGATGCTCCGCGATCCCGAGAAGATGCGCGCCGCCGCCCAGCTCCTGATCGAGGAGGGCCGCGCCTTCGCAGGCAAGCGCGATCCGGCGACCGCCACGATGCGCTACCGCAAGGCGCTCGAGCTCTACCTCGAGGCCCGCGTGATCGCCCCCGACCCTGCCGACGATCCGATCCTGTTCGAGCTGTCGCGCGAAGCCGCGACTCACCTCGATCCGCGCTACGTCGATCCGGACTAGGGAACGACCGAGGGCAGCGGATGCGCGAGGGCATCGCGGTGCAGCGTCGCCAGCTCGACGTGCCCGGGGTGCGGAGCTCGCTTGTCGCTCCGCTGCTGCACGGCGAACTTCGCTCCGATCGCGAACCGCTCGCTCAGGTAGCTCGCGAGCTCGGGGCGCGACACCGTGCGCGCTGCCACGAGGTGCCGGATCCCCGTGATCTCGGACTCCGCGAGCGCCCAGACCCGCTGCGCCGCATCCTCGGCCCACACGACGGAGCGCGCCTCGTCGGCGACGACCGTCATCGGCAGGCCGCGACCGTGACGGTAGCGCAGCCAGTCGAGGTGACCGTTCTTGCCGCT
>JAGSPR010000611.1 GCA_018262455.1 Deltaproteobacteria bacterium
CAGCAGGAAAGGATCGGCGATTGTGGCGACACTAGTAACGCCGGAAAAGATCCGGGACCTGCAACGGGCGCTGTACATGCGCGCCAAGAAGGAGCCGAAGTTCCGGTTCTACGCGCTCTACGACAAGGTCTACCGAGTCGACGTCCTCCAGCACGCGTACCGCCTGGCGAGAGCCAACGGGTGCTGAGCGACAATTAGATCTCCCCAGCGACGACAATTACATCGCCCCATCCTTGGCGGCGTAGCTGCTGGTCAGAGGGCCGTGGTCTCCCCCGAGGTGGAGGGCCGGCATCGTGCGACCAGCGAGCGACGCTCAAGTGAGGACGCTGATGGAAGAGATGAGCAAACACGGAGAGATAGGCAGAGCCGCGATGAAGGCCGGCATGGACCGCAAGACCGCGCGCAAGTACATCGCGGGGGGCACGCTGCCGTCCGCGATGGTGCAGCCGCGAGACTGGCGGACCCGACCGGATCCGTTCGAGGAGCACTGGCCGGAGATCGAGACCCGGCTGCGGGACACGCCGGAGCTCGAAGCCAAGACGCTGTTCGAGTGGCTGCAGGGCCAGCATCCGGAACGGTACGAGGACGGGCAGCTGCGCACGCTGCAGCGTCACGTGAAGCGATGGCGGGCCGCCCACGGGCCGGAGCGCGAGATCGTGCTCGCACAGCAGCATCGCGCCGGAGAAGCGGCGCAGACCGACTTCACCCACGGGACGGAGCTGGCGGTGACGATCGTCGGGCAGGTGTTCATGCACCTGTTGTGCGTGTTCGTGCTGCCGTATTCGAACTGGGAGTGGGCGACGATCTGCCTGTCGGAGTCGATGGCGGCGCTGCGCAAGGGCGTGCAGCGGGCGGTGTTCCGCCTGGGGCGCGTGCCGCGCTACCACCAGACCGACGGCTCGACGGCGGCGACGCATCACATTCCCGCTGGGCAAGCGGCGTACGTCGCGGATGGCAAGCGGCCGTTCAACGTCGAGTACCTGGCGCTGATGCAGCACCTGGGGATGACGCCGCGGACGATCGCGATCGGCGCGAAGGAGCAAAACGGCGACGTGGAGTCGGCCAACGGCGCGCTCAAGCGGCGCCTCGAGCAGGCGTTGCTCCTCCGTGGCAGCCGCGAGTTCGAGAGCGTGGAGGCGTACCAGGCGTTCATCGACGAGGTCGTGTGCAAAGCCAACGCGCATCGCCGCCGCCGCGTCGAGGAGGATCTCGCCGCGATGCGCGAGCTGAACGTCGCCAAGCTCCCCGAGTACGTCGAGGAGGACGTGCATGTCAGCGAGTGGAGCACCGTGCGCGTCAAGCACTGTGCGTACTCGGTACCGTCGCGGCTCAAGGGCGAGTGGGTTCGCGTCCGGATCTACGAGGACAAGCTCGAGGTGCGCTACGCCGACGAGCTCCAGCTCACGTGCGAGCGGCTGCTCGGGCGTAACCGGTGTCGCATCGACTACCGCCACGTGATCTGGTCGCTGATGCGCAAGCCCGGCGGGTTCGCGCGCTACGTGTATCGCGAGGAGATGTTCCCGTCGCCGGTGTTTCGCGCGGCGTACGACGCGCTCCAGGCGACGCACCCTGGGACCAAGGGTGACGTCGCGTATCTCCGCATCCTGCACCTGGCGGCGAGCACGCTGGAGTCCGACGTCGCGGCCGCGCTCGCGCACTTGCAGACGACCGGCACGCCGATCACGGTCGATGCCGTCAAGGCGCTGGTCGCACCGTCGTCGTCGGATGTTGCGGTCCCCGCGCTCGCGTCGACGACGGTCGACCTCGCCGAGTACGATGCGCTGCTCGACGCGCAGGAGGCCGCATGACGAAGCCCCTCGCCGCCTCGCCGCTGGCCGGGCTCGTGATCTTGCTGCGCGCGCTGAAGCTGCCCACCATCGCGCAACACGCCGAGGAGATCGCGCAGCTCGCCGAGCGCGAAGGCTGGACGTTCGTTCGCTACCTGCACCACCTCGTCGAGCTCGAGGTGCACGAACGCCGCCGGCGCCGAATCGAACGCAACCTCCGCAGCTCGGAGCTGCCGAGCGACAAGACGCTCGCGACGCTCGTCCGATCGCGCGTGCCGACCAAGGTCGCCAAGCAGCTGCCGGCGCTGTGCGAGGGCGCGTTCGTCGAGCGCGGCGACAACCTGCTCGCGTTCGGCTTGCCGGGCCGCGGCAAGACCCACCTGGTCTGCGCCATCGGCCACGAGCTGATCCAGCGCGGGTACCGCGTGCTGTTCGTCGCGACCTACGCGCTCGTCCAGCGCCTGCTCGTCGCCAAGCGCGATCTGCGTCTCGAGCACGAGCTCGCGGTGCTCGACGGCTTCGACGCCGTGATCCTCGACGACATCGGCTACGTCCAGCAGAACCGCGACGAGATGGAGGTGCTCTTCACGTTCCTCGCCGAGCGCTACGAGCGACGCACCGTGATCATCACCAGCAACCTCGTGTTCAGCGAGTGGGATCGGATCTTCAAGGACCCGATGACCACCGCCGCCGCGATCGACCGACTCGTCCACCACTCGATCGTCCTCGAGATGACCGGCAAGAGCATCCGCGTCGAGCACGCGCAGGCCGAACGCACCGCCGAAGGAGCAAGCCCACCGACCAACCCCGTGACGCCCACCAACCCGCCCATCCACCCCATCCCGAGCGCAGCACCGACGGCCCCTGGCTCGGCTCTCGCGACGACCACGAACGAGCCTGGGAGCAACGATGTCTGACCATCGCCGCACCCAGGACACGACACCGAGCCATGCGCAGCCAGACAACTTCCGCCCTGCCGATGCGGTCGAGAGCCTCCGTGCCGCGATCTTGCGCGTGGATACCATCGCACAGGTCGCCAGCGACGCCGTGGATGAGCTGCACTGTCCCGTCAACGCCGAAGCTCGACGCGCCTTTGAGCGGATGCAAATCCTCGTCGGGAAAGCTGCGGAGGAGGCCAGCGCGGCACTCACGCAAGGTGACGGGCTCATGGCAGCCCTCACGAACCACTTGCAGGCCCGACAAGCCAATCGAGATCTCGGTGTTCGTCGCGACGTCCGCGCTCGTCCAGCGCGTGCTCGCCGCCAGGCGCGATCTTCGCCTCAAGCGCGAGCTCGCGGTGCTCGACGGCTTTGACGCCGTGACCAACCTCGTGACGGCGACCAACCCGCCCATCCACCCCATCCCGAGCGCAGCACCGACGGCCCCTGGCTCGGCATCCGCGATGACCACGAACCCCACCAACCCGCCCATCCACCCCATCCCGAGCGCAGCACCGACGGCCCCTGGCTCGGCACCCGCGATGACCACGAACCTCACCAACCCGCCCATCCACCCCATCCCGAGCGCAGCACCGACGGCCCCTGGCCCGACCTACCTGCCCCCTACCCGAACCAGCACAG
>JAGSPR010000284.1 GCA_018262455.1 Deltaproteobacteria bacterium
CGGGAGATCGCCGTTCCGGCCGTAGATCCCGGCGAGGTTGACGAGCATGCGGCTCAGGATCTGACGCTTGCTGGCGGCGGCGATCACGCTCGGCTCGAGCACCGCGTCGGGCGTCGTGGTCTTGCGGAGCAGGGCCTCGAGATCGCCCGGGGTCAAGACGCGGCCGTTCGAGAACGGATCGAGGAACAGCCACTTGTCCTCCATCGCGACCCGCACGAGGAAGTGACCTGGGAAGTTCACACCCTGAGCGAGGATGCCGACGCGGCGGGCCACCTCGAGGTAGAGCACCGAGAGCGAGATCGGGATCCCGGTGCGGCGATCGAGCACGTCGCTGAGGAAGCTGTTGCGCGGGTCGTAGTAGTCCTCGACATTGCCGCAGAAGCCGAGGCGCTCGAACAGGCAGTCGCTGATCGCCTGCGCACGGCCGAGGCCGCCGGAGGCACGCGAGACCTCGGGGGCCGCGTAGCTGGCGATCGCATCGAGCTGGTCGCGGTACAATTCGACGTCGCGCGCAGGGTAGTCCCAGGCCCCGATGAGGAGCGCAGCGTGATCGAGAGCGATGTCATCGCGCGCGACCACTTCGGCGAAGCGCAATAGCCCCGGGGTGGGCTCCATGATACCCGAGCGTAGCATCCCTTGACGCCGGGACGATCCTCTTCGGAGCTTCCCCGAATGGAGCACTCGGTGCCGCGATGTGTGCGATGCTCGCCGTCCATGGCCGAGGAGCCACGTCCAGGGTTGATCGTCGGCGGTCGCTACGAGCTCATCGAGGTGGCGGGCCGGGGTGGCATGGCCGACGTGTGGCGCGGCCGGGTGCGTGGCGACTCTGGCTTCGTCCGCGATGTCGCGGTCAAGCAGATGCACGGCAACCTCGTGTCGCAGCCGACGTACGTCGCGATGTTCGTCGAGGAAGCGCGCATCGGCTCGTCGCTGCAATCCCCGAACGTGTCGGAGATCCACGACTTCATCCACGACCGCGGGCACTACTACATGGTGCTCGAATGGATCGACGGCATCGATCTCGGCAGCTGGATCCGCTACCACTCGCAGCGCAACGATCCGACCCGGTGGGAGCTGGTCGCGGCGGTCGGCGTCGGCATCCTGCGCGGGCTGGCGGCGGCTCACGAGCGGCTCGGTCCCGACGGCAGACCCATGCCCGTCGTCCACCGCGACGTGTCACCGCACAACGTGCTGTTGACGACCCGCGGCATGGTGAAGCTGATCGATTTCGGCCTCGCGCTCGCCCCCGATCGCACCCAGGAGACCACCGATCCCGGGATCGTGAAGGGCAAGATGTCCTACCTCGCACCCGAGATCGTCGCGGGCGGCCGTCCCGTTCCTGCCTCGGATCAGTTCGCGTGCGGCTCGGTGCTGTGGGAGGCGCTCGTCGGGCGCAAGCTGTTCGACGGCGCCACGGACTACGAGACCTACACCCGGTTGCGCGACTGCATGGTCCAGCCGCTGCGGCCGCTGCGCTCCGACGTTCCGCAGCCGTTCACCCAGATCATCCACCGCGCGCTGTCTCCTGATGTCGATGCGCGATTCCCCTCCACGCGCGAGATGGCTCGCCAGATCGGGACGACCCTCAAGAGGGTCCAGCTGCGCAAGGATCTCCACACGGTGCTCGCGCGCAGCGTCGCCGAGGCACGGCTGTCGCTGGGGCTCGGCCCGCGGCTGAACGAGGCCTCCGAGGCGACCCCGATCGCGGAGATCTTGCCCCCGGGGACGCCGCGGGTCCCTTCGAGCGCCAAGCCGTTGCCGATGCCGCCCGATCGACCGTCCGAACCGGGCGGCTGGTCGGAGGCCGTCCGCGGGCTCCGCCACTACCTGCCGTTCTTCGGCAAGAAGCGCTGAGCACTGGCCCCCGGCGTCAGCTCGCGCGTGGGACGAGCTGGCGGAGTTGCCACGCCTGCGTGAGCAGCGCGCGGTGCGCGGCGCGCGAGCGGCTGCGCAGGATCTCGCCGATGATCGAGGCACCGGCGATCAGCATGACCATGTAGAGCCCGCCGACCACGAAGATCGAGACCTCCCCACCCGCGATCGCCGGCGGCCGGAACACCATCCCCTCTTGCGTGACGGTCATCGTTGGCGACAGGACACCCGCCCTCTCGAGGACCCACGGCCCGACCACCGCGATGATCAGCGAGCTGGCGATCGTGAGGCTGGACCCCAGCCACGAGAACCTCGGCGTGAACACCATGGCCAGCGCGAACACCGCGGCGATGCCCGGCGCGATCAGGAGCGGCGAGTACATCCGCGCGAGCAAGGCGACCATGACGGTGTTGCCGATCACGATCAACCCCGTCATGGGCGTCGGGGAGCGGAGGTTGTAGAGACACACGCCGCCCGCGATGGCCATCGCCACCGCGAGTGCGACGACGTAGCTCGAGGCACCTCCGGCCATCAACCACAGCACCGGCGTGGACACGAGGCCGGCGCCGATTGCGATCAGCCCGGCGAGCGCGTTGACCTTCGCGGCCCGCACGTCATCGGCGCTGATCGCCTCCTCGACCTCGCGGGGCGTCGTGACCGGGGGCTCGAGCATCAGCCGGCCGACGAGCTCGGCGGCACCCTTGAGCGCAGGATCGAGCGCCAGCGCAGCAGCTGACTCCTGGATCGCGGTGCGACGGTCGACCTCGGTGGCCCCGGCGAACGCCTCGCGCGCGACCTCGAGGTGCTCGCGGGCCAGGCCTCGTCGCAGCGCGAGATCGCGGTCGCCGTCGAGGTAGCGCTGCACGCGATCGCCGAGCTCGCGCGCGGTCTGGATCCGGTCCTCGCGATCGGGCTTGGTCGCGTGCGCGCACAGCTCATCGAGCTCGGGCGGGATCGTGCGTCCGGGGGCGCGCTCCGATGGCCGGTGGTCGTCGCGCAGCAGCGCGCTGTGGAGGCCTTCCTGACCCTTCGGGTGCAGAGGCTCGCCCGCGAGGATCTCGAACAGCATGCAGCCGAGCGTGTAGATGTCGGCGCGGCCATCGATGTCGGTGCGGCCACGAACCTGCTCTGGCGCCATGTAGCCGGGAGTTCCGATCGTCGTCCCGGCGGCGGTCGCGTGCTCGCCGCTGCCGCCGCTGCTGTCGACGTCGGCGAACTCGCCCTCGTCCTCACCGACGACCTTCGCGACGCCCCAGTCGAGCACGTAGACCTCGCCGAAGTCGCCGAGCATGATGTTGTCGGGCTTGAGGTCGCGATGGACGACCCCGCGGACGTGGGCGAACTCGACCGCGAGACAGACCTCGGCGAACGCGCGCAGGACGCGCTGCAGCGTGAAGCTGGGCGGACTGCCTGCCTCGCGCTCGCCCCTGGCATTGGCGAGGACCTTCGCCAGCGTCGTGCCGGTCAGCTTCTTCATCACGAAGAACGGCAACCCGTCGGTGTCGCTCCCGATCTCGTGCACCGGCACGATTGCCGGGTGCTCGAGGCGTCCCTGGATCGACGCCTCGCGCAGGAACCGGGAGATCGCACGCTCGCTCGGAGCCGCGGCCCGCATGCGCTTGATCGCGACATCGCGCCCGACCTGTTCGTCGCGCGCGGTCATCACCTCGCCCATGCCGCCCTTGCCGATCCTGCGCGCGATTCGATAGCGCGACACGACGAGCGAGTCGGCGGCAGGCTCGGTACGGTCTGTGACGGTCTTGCGCGAACGTTCGTCGGCGGTGCGTGGTGCCACAACGGTTCCATCACCGGAGGCGTCGTCGGAGCTCATGGCTCCACGATAACCCCAGGCGTGGCCTGGCCGGGGGCAGAGTGACCCCACGCTCACGGGGCGCCGGCGTCGCCTTGTTCGAGGACCAGGCCATGCTTGCGGCTTGTCGGTTTCGGTGATCGGGCGCGCACGGCCCCGAGCTAGAAGTCGTCGGGGCCCGAGCCCTCGACATTCTTGTCGCCGTCCTCGTCCTTCGGCGCCGGACGGATGTAGATATCGTCGATCCGCCACTCGTCCTCCTCTTTGCGGAGGACGATGCGATAGCGGATGCCGTTCTCGTCCCACCGCAGCTCGGCGCGATCCTTGAACTCCTCGAGCTTGTCGTTGATGCGCTTGCCGATGCCGGCGACGAACCCCTCGACCTGCTTGGTCAGGCCATCGCGGCGACGCTGCGTCAGGACCCCGAGCAGCGCGCTGACATCGCGCCCGGCGATCGCATCCGCGAACAGCCGGATCGCATCACGCGGCCGCTTCGCGCGCGACCGACTCACGAGCTCGGACTCGAGGCGCCAGGTCTTGCCCTCGCGCTCGAGCTGGACGAGCTTGCCGTCCGAGAAGCTGATCAGCGCGCGCTCGCCGACGTCGGGATTGCCCTTGAGGCTGTCCTCGAGCACCTTCGCCTGCCACGCCCGCTCCTTCTCGGACTGCTTCCACTGCAGCGCGAACTCGTCGAAGCTGAGCTTCTTGCGCGACGACGATGACAGCAGCGAGTACGCGTCACGCGGGCTGTTACTGCGCAGCGCGGACACGTAGGCGCGAACGCCGGTCGAGGCAGGGGTCGATGGCCCCATCGCCCCACCACAGGCCGCGACGACGCCGAACATCAACAACACGAAGGCGGTGCGGCAGTGCCGGAGCATTGCCATGACACTAGCACTGCCGAAAAAGACAAAGCCACCGAGGCACCATGCCTCGGTGGCCCCCCCGCGCTGCGTGGCCGTCCGTCAAGATCCGGCAGCGAGGAGTATGACCCGCAGTATTGCGAGGCAGATGCCAGGTAGACGTGGCGGTGCTTGCGCGATTCAGTCATCGCAAGTAGGCGCCCCCGCAGGATCGCCGCCGGACCGGTGTGAACGCCCGTTGACTGGGCGAGGTGTGAATGTTGCCATGGGAAGTCCCCGACACCCTTGGACATTGGCGTGAAGCGAGGTCGCGCGCCCGAACCGAGGTCAGCGTGCGGACGCGGAGTGGATCTCGATCACCGCATCCTCCCGGCACAGCTCCGCGATCTTCTGCTTCTTGGTGAACCCGCCGTAGAACACGGCGACCTCGGTGTGGGCGGGATCGAAGGGGACCACGAACATGCCATCGGGACCGGACATCGCCATCTTGCTCACGGTCTCGTCGCCGAGGACGAGGATCGTGGCGCCTGCGATCGGGTTGCGGTGGGTGTCGAGGTCGACGACCTGACCGTCGATCTGTGCCGGCAAGCAGCCCGCGGCGACGTCGCGCGGTGCCCGGTTCTGGAGCGGCGCCGGCGGCAGCGCGGCGTGGCAGCCGGCGACGGTCGACCACACCACCAGCACCAACAACGACAACCAGCGCACCTTCCAGGGTAGCGCGGTTGCACCCCGTCGACGACACGCGTCTATGTCTGGAATCTCGGTCCCTTGGCCGGCCGGCCGCGCGACGCCCAGGTCCTGGCCAGCGAGCGCCGAGGTCACAGCCTCGCGGAACGCGCGCTCAGCCGCGGGGGCCGTTGGTGAGCTGGATCTCCGAGTGCCGTGCTTCCGGGAGCTTGTCCGGGTAATCGAGCGTGTAGTGCAGCCCGCGCGATTCCTTGCGCCGGCGCGCGCTCTCGATCACGAGGTGGGCGACGAGCGCGACGTTGCGGAGCTCGATCAGATCGCTCGTGATCTTGAAGTCGAGGTAGTACTCGCGGATCTCGTCGCGCAGGATGTCGATGCGCCGGCGCGCGCGCTCGAGGCGCTTGTCGGACCGGACGATCCCGACGTACGACCACATGAACCGGCGGATCTCTTCCCAGTTGAGCGACACGACGATCGCATCGTTCGAGTCGGTGGCCACGCCGTACGACCACGGCGCGACCTGAGACGGCCTGGTCCGGGGCGCGTCCTTCACGGCGGCCGCGGCGCGCTTCGAGTACACCATGCCCTCGAGTAGCGAGTTCGAGGCGAGCCGGTTCGCGCCGTGCAGGCCGGTGAACGCGCACTCGCCGATCGCGTACAGGCCGGTGATCGTCGTCGCGCCGAAGTGGTCGGTCTTGATGCCGCCGCACATGTAGTGCGCCGCCGGGACGCAAGGGATCGGCTGCTTGGTGATGTCGATGCCGAGGCCGAGGCAGCGCTCGGCGATGTTCGGGAACCGGCCTCGCACGAACGCCGGATCGAGGTGCGTCATGTCGAGGTACACCGAGTCGGCGCCCGACTTCTTGAGCTCGTTGTCGATCGCGCGGGCGACGATGTCGCGCGACGCGAGCGACTTCATGGGGTGGTAGTTCTCCATGAAGGTCTCGCCGCTCGCGAGCCGCAACACGCCACCCTCGCCCCGCATCGCCTCCGAGAGCAGGAAGTTCCGCGCCATCGGGTGGTAGAGCACCGTCGGGTGGAACTGCACGAACTCGAGGTCACAGACCGCGGCACCGATGCGATACGCCATCGCGACGCCGTCGCCGGTCGCGACATCGGGGTTGGACGTGTAGACGTAGACCTTGCCGGTGCCACCCGACGCGAGCACGGTCGCGCGCGCGACGATCGTCTTGACCTCGCCGCTGTTGCGGTCGAGCACGTAGGCGCCGAAGCACGCCGGATCACCGCCGTACTTCGCCATCGACAGCAGGTCGACCGCGATGTGCTCGTCGAGCATCGTGATGTTGGCGTGCTTGGAGGCGGCCTCGATCAGCGCGCGCTGGATCTCCCGGCCGGTGACGTCTTCCCAGTGCACGACGCGGTGGCGCGAGTGGGCGCCTTCACGGCCGAGATCGAGCTCGCCGGTCCTGGTCCGGTCGAGCCGAACGCCGAGCTGGAGCAGGCGCTCGACCTGCGCCGGACCATCGGTGACGCACATCTCGACGACCTCGCGATCGCACAGGCCATCGCCCGCGATCAGCGTGTCCTCGATGTGGCGCTCGAAGCTGTCGTCCTTCGCGAGCACCGCGGCGACGCCGCCCTGGGCCCAGTTCGTGTTGGTGTCGATCGGCCGCTTCTTGGTGACGACCACGACCCGGCCATGCTCGGCCGCCAGCAACGCGAAGTTGAGCCCGGCGATTCCAGAGCCGATGACCAGGTAGTCGGTCTCGAGCGGCATGTGAGCTGCGACCATACAGGGTTTGGAGGTTCCGGAGGGTACGCGCTACCCTTTCAGTCGTGCGCGTGGTGGTCACCGGGATGCTGCTGCTGGGGCTCGTCGCGTCCGCCGCTGTGGCGCGTGCCGACGTCTACTCGTGGACCGACGACGAAGGGGTCGTGCACTTCACGAACCTCAAGCCCCAGGGCGGCAAGTGGAAGAAGGTGCTCGCCTCCGAGCCCGACCGTGGATCCAAGGCGAGCGCGCAGCGCGGCAGCTGCGATCGCTGTGACAAGGTGTCCTCGACCGACACCTCGCCCGAGCGCTTCCACCGCTACGATCAGTTCATCCAGGAGGCGTCCGACCTGTACCGAATCCCGGTGCCGCTGATCCGTGCGGTCATCAAGGTCGAGAGCGATTACGACACGAGGGTGGTGTCCTCGATGGACTGCAAGGGCCTCATGCAGGTCCATCCGGCCGTCGAGGTCGACATGGGCTCGACCGGCGACATCTTCGACCCGCGGACGAACATCATGACCGGCACGCGGCTGTTGCGCTGGCTCGCGAACCGGGTCGACGGCGATCTCGTGCTCACGATCGCCGGCTATCATGCCGGACTCGGCTCGCTCGCGAAGTACGGCTACACGGTGCCGCCGTTCAAGTACACGCGGACGTACCTGAAGATGGTCCTCGACCGTTACTATCAGTACAAGGCCGAAGAGACGCGCACTCGGGCGAAGTAGGGTCGGAGACCACGTCGATGCGGCGCTTCGAGGTCAACGAACGCGGACGCGATCCACTGCCCGCGCTGGATCTCGCCGATGCGGCCGTGGTGATCGGCAGTGGCCCGGGCGCGCGGGTGCGGCTGCCGGCGCAGGTGGCGCGCGAGGCCCACGTGCGGATCGCGGGTGACGGCTGGGTCGCGATCGCGGACGTCGTGGTCGATGGCAAGCCTCGCTTGGCGGGCGAGGGCGGCGCGATCGGCGATCGCGTGAGCTTCGAGCTCGGAGCCTTCCGGGTGGTCGTCGGACCGGCACCGCGTGATGCAACGGGGGCTCAGCCGCAGCGCACCGAGAGCCTGGCGCGCGAGCTGCTGCGGGGGCTGCTCGGAGCCAACGCGGCGCCGGCGTTCGAGCTCGTGCAGGGCGCGGGCGCTGGTAGCCGGCGCGCGCTGCCGCCCCCCGAGGCCACGCTGGTCGTCGGGCGCGGAGACGAAGCGGGGTGGGTGATCCTCGACGAGGATCTGTCGCGCGAGCATGCCGAGATCCGGCGAGGCTGGGATGGCGTCACGATCCGTGACCTCGGCTCGAAGAATGGCACCTCGGTCGACGGCACACGGATCACGGCCGCGACCGTGCTCCACGACGGCGCGCGCATCGTGCTCGGCAACGTGGTGCTCGTGTTCCACGATCCCGCGGAGCGCCATCTGCGCGGCGAGCCGACGAGCGCCGGGCCATCGCTGCCGCCGCCCGTGCGACCGCGACCGCGCCCGAGCGCGCTGCCGCTCGTGATCGCGGTGGGTGTCGCGGTGCTCGCAGCGGCTGGAGTGGCGTGGGTGCTGTCGTCCTAGCACCACCGGCTGGGGCCCCGAGCTGGGCTAGACTGCCGCCATGGACCCGGCATTCTGGCGATCCCGGTGGAGCGAGGGCCGCATCGGCTTCCACGAGGGTCGGCCCAACACGTTCCTCGAGCGTCACGTGGGTCGGCTTGGCGAGCGCAGGCGCGTGCTCGTCCCGCTGTGCGGCAAGGCCGAGGATCTGGCGTTCCTCGCCGGGCGCGGCCACCTCGTCATCGGCATCGAGCTGGTCGAGGACGCCGTGCGCGCGTTCTTCGACGAGCACGGGATCGTGCCCGAGATCGCGCGCCACGGCGACCACGTCGCCTATCGCGCGGGCCCGATCACGATCTTTGCCGGCGACTGCTTCACGACGACGCCGCAGCTCGTCGGCCCGCTCGACGCACTCTACGACCGCGCTGCCCTGATCGCGCTCCCTGCCGAGCTGCGGGCCCGCTA
>JAGSPR010000612.1 GCA_018262455.1 Deltaproteobacteria bacterium
CACGGGCTGTTTGGTGACCGTTGGCGTCTCGTGGCGCCGCCGCGGCTCCACGCGTTCATGGCGGTCGGGGTGAACGTGGCGCTCGGGGACGCGCTCGATTCCCCGTTCCACTCCGAGCTCGCGGTGAGCCACGGCCTGGCGTCGGACCCGCAGTACGAGCCGCGCGTGCCATTCGATCACTTCGACCTCCGCGTGCAGATCGACGTCGGAGGCGACGGCGCGACGGGATACCTCGATGTCCGTGGGCTGGTCGTCGGCACGTCGCTCGGCGAGGACCGCAGGCGCGCCGTGTGGGGCCTCTACGGGATGTACGACTACTGGGACGCGGACCGCGTCCGGGCGGGTGCGATCGGCTTTGGTCCCGGCATCGCCGCGCATGCGTCGCTGGGCACGCGCAGCTTCCTCGATGTGTCGGCGGTCGTCGCGCTGGTCCCGTGGGGGGCTGCGGGCGGCACCGGCGACGTCGAGGGCGTGCGCGACTACGACCATGCGCCCGGCGCGTCCGAGGTCGTCGAGCTCAAGCTCGGCACTCGTGGGATCGGCATGGCCCGGCTCAGCGCCCGCGCGATCCAGATCGCGGGCCAGCTCGCCGACGGCGCCAACGAAGCCGTGGTGCTGACCTCGGCCGGGGTGATGCTCTCGGTCGCGCAGCACCATGCGCTGGGGCTCGAGATCACGTACTCCGCGCGGTACGCGAGCCTCACCGATGCACCCGACCCATTCGATCAGTCCGCGCAGCTCCGCTTCGTCTACGCGATCACCTCCGACGATCTGTTCGGGGGTGGCGCGAACTAGTCCCCGGGGCGTCGTGCGAGTTTTTTTGAGCGCGTTCCTGCCTTGTAGATCGTGCGGGTGTGACGCACGGTCGAGGCGTGACGCAGCGGGACCGCGAGCTGGAGCGCGATCTCGTCGAGGTCGCCGATCTCGTCGAGCACCGCGCGGACGACGTCGCGCACGTCGGCGACGCGTTCTTCGAGATGTCGCTCGACCTCCTGTGTGTCGCGGGCTTCGACGGGTACTTCAAGCGGCTCAATCCGGCGTGGACCCGCACGCTCGGCTGGACACCGGAGGAGCTCATCTCGCGGCCCACGATCGAGCTGGTGCATCCCGACGATCGAGCCGGCGTGCTCGCCGCACGCGGGCGGCTCGCCGAGGGTGCGCCGCTGCGTACGCTGGCCAATCGATACCTCTGCAAGGACGGGACGTATCGCTGGCTCGAATGGCGATCGGTCGCGCATCTCGATCGCGGGCTGGTGTACGGCGCCGCGCGCGATGTCACCGAGGAGGTGCAGGCGAAGGAGCAGCGCGATCTGCTGCAGCGGCAGCTGATGTTCGCGGATCGCATGGCCTCGGTCGGCACGCTCGCGGCTGGCGCGGCGCACGAGATCAACAACCCGCTCGCCTACGTGACGGCGAACCTCGACCTGGTCATCGAGGAGCTCGCCGCGCTCGGGGGGACCGCGCCCACCGCCGCGCAGCTGGCGGAGTGGACCGCGATGGCGGTCGAGGCGCGAGAGGGGACCGAGCGGATCCGGAAGATCGTTCGGGGACTGACGAGCTTCTCGCGCACGGACCCGGAGCGCCTGCGCGTCCTGGACCTGACGCCGACCGTCGAGCTGGCGTGCAAGCTCGCGTTCAACGAGATCCGGCAGCGCGCACGCCTCGTGAAGGACTTCGGCGAGA
Source organism: Deltaproteobacteria bacterium (assembly GCA_018262455.1). The sequence goes on from JAGSPR010000612.1 coordinate 1,684, forward strand.
TCCCGCGCGTCGAGGCCGACGATTCCCAGCTCGGCCAGGTGTTCCTCAACCTCCTCGTCAATGCCGCCCAGGCGATCCCCGAGGGAGAGACCGAGGTGAACGAGATCCGCGTGGTGACCACGACCGACGCGCAGGGGCGCGCCGTGATCGAGGTTCGCGACACCGGCTCGGGGATCCCGGACCACGTGATCGGACGCGTGTTCGATCCGTTCTTCACCACCAAGCCGGTCGGCGTGGGCACCGGCCTCGGCCTCTCGATCTGCCACAACATCGTGACGCGCCTCGGCGGCGAGATCACGCTCCATCGCGGCGACGGACGCGGGACGATCGTCCGCGTCGTGATCCCGGCGGCGGCCGCTCGGTCCGAGCCGGCGCCGGTCGCTGCGACCACCGTGCTCGCGCCCACGAAGCGTCGGCGGGCGGTCCTGATCGTCGACGACGAGCGCGCCGTCGGAGTCGCGCTCGGTCGCGCGCTGCGGGAGCACGATGTCACCGTGGTGACGTCGGCGAAGGAGGCCCTCGACCTCATCGTCTCGAAGCGACCGTTCGATGTGATCCTGTCCGACCTCATGATGCCGGGGATGTCGGGGATGGACCTCTACGACGAGCTTGCCGGGCGTTACCCGCAGGTGGCGGAGCGCATGGTGTTCATCACCGGCGGCGCGTTCACGCCGGATGGGATCGCGTTCCTCGAGCGGGTCCCGAACCAGCGGCTCGAGAAGCCGTTCGACGCCGCGACCGTGAGGACGCTGGTCCAGCAGTTCGGCGAGCGCACGTAGTCAGCGGGCGTCGGGCGCGTCGGTCGTGCGCGCGAGCGCGGCGAGCTGGAGCTCGAGCCCGAAGTGGAAGATCTCGTCGAGGTACCGCGGCTCGAGCCAGGTAGAGACCGCGGTGACGCGCGCGAACTTCTTGCGCAGCGCGGCGGTCGCGGGTCCGGGCAGCGCCGCCAGCTCGTTGAGGGCGAAGCCGTTGCAGTACGAGCTGACGACCCGATAGAACTGCGCCGAGGTGCGGTCGTCGATGCCGTGGCGACGGGCCAGCTCGAACAGCTGCTCGAGGAACGCGTAGGTCCCTTCGCTCGCGAACCGCCGGGTCGCGAGCAGTGGGAACGCCCTCGGGTGGTCGTGCGCGAGCCGGCGGTAGGCGAGGGCGACCGCGCGCAGCGCCGCGACCCAGTCAGGCGCGTCGCGTCCGACGACGGCACCGACGTCCTCCATCAACTTGTCGACCACCGCGTCGAGCAGTAGCTCCTTGCTCGCGTAGTACCAGTAGATCGCCATCGCCTCGCACCCGAGCACGCGTCCCAGCTTGCGCGTGCTGAACTTGTCGAGGCCATCCCGATCGATCAGCTCGAGCGCCGCGGTGCGGATCGTCTCGTGGGAAAGCCCGTGCAGCGCGCGTGGAGGCTTCACGGCCCGCTTCGCCGGGGACCGGCGCTTCGCGACGCCGGGCGCAGGCGTCGGGCGTGTCATCGTGGCCGTCCGGATCATGCGGCGGGGTGTGGCGCGTTGTGCTCGGCGGGGTCGGGCTGCGCGGACGGCGTCGAGGCCTTGCCGAGCTGGTAGGTGGCGGCGTGCTCGGCACGGATCGCCTTGGTGACCGGATCGAGCAGCCACGCCATGGCCAGCTTGGGCGGGACCTTGATGATCGTCGCCTTGCGGTAGGTGCCGAACGCCAGGTCC